>CAZNCE010000189.1:0-6909 GCA_964571285.1 uncultured Nocardioidaceae bacterium
GGCGATCGCGTTCAAGTACCCGCCGGAGGAGGTCAACACCAAGCTGCTGGACATCAGGGTGAACGTCGGCCGTACCGGTCGGGTGACGCCGTACGGCGTGATGGAGCCGGTGAAGGTGGCCGGTTCGACCGTCGAGATGGCCACCTTGCACAACGCGCACGAGGTGGAGCGCAAGGGTGTGCTGATCGGCGACACCGTGGTGCTCCGCAAGGCCGGCGATGTGATCCCGGAGATCGTCGGGCCGGTGACCCCGCTGCGGGACGGCTCGGAGCGGGCGTTCGAGATGCCGACGCACTGCCCCGAGTGCGGCACCGAGCTGCGGCCGGAGAAGGAGGGCGACGCGGACATCCGCTGTCCGAACAGCCGGTCCTGCCCGGCCCAGCTGCGGGAGCGGATCTTCCACATGGCCGGGCGCGGCGCGTTCGACATCGAGGTGCTGGGCTACGAGGCCGCCGTCGCGCTGCTGGACTCCGGGGTGGTGCACGACGAGGGCGACATCTTCGCGCTGGACGAGCAGGCGCTGCGGCAGGCCCCGCTGTTCACCCGAGCCGCGAAGAAGGGCGAGGGCGACTCGCCGGTGCTGTCCGCCAACGGGGCGCGGCTGCTGGCCCACCTGGACCAGGCCAAGCAGCAGCCGCTGTGGCGGGTGCTGGTCGCGCTGTCGATCCGGCACGTGGGCCCGACCGCGGCCCAGGCGCTGGCCCGGGCGATGGGGTCACTGGAGCGGATCCGCGCCGCCGACGTCGAGACCCTGGCCGAGGTCGACGGGGTGGGGCCGGTCATCGCCCGGTCGATCCGGGACTGGTTCCACGGTGACGGCTCGGACTGGCACACCGGCATCGTGGACAAGTGGGCGGCCGCCGGGGTGCGGATGGCCGACGAGGTGGACGAGTCGGTGCCCCGCACGCTGGAGGGCGTCACCGTGGTGGTGACCGGCTCGCTGCAGGGCTTCTCCCGGGACGAGGCCAAGGAGGCGATCACCACCCGCGGCGGCAAGGCCAGCGGCTCGGTGTCGAAGAAGACCGATTTCGTGGTGATCGGCGACTCGCCGGGCTCGAAGGCGGACAAGGCCGAGCAGCTCGGCGTGCCGATCCTGGACGAGGACGGCTTCCGCCGGCTGCTCGAGTCCGGCCCCAGCTGACGGCGGCCCCTCCTCCCGATTCGTCTGCGGTCGTGCACCGCGACACGCCCGCGGAACCGCAGACGAATCGGGGAGGGGGGCTCACCGGTTGGCGAGGTACACCTCGGGGTGGCCCTCGATGTGCAGCTGGGGCAGCCGGCGTTCGAGCGCCCGCGGCAGCCACCAGTTGCTGCGGCCGAGCAGGTGCATCACCGCCGGCACCAACAGCATCCGGATGATCGTGGCGTCGATCAGGATGGCCGACGCCATTCCGACGCCGATCACCTTCAGCATCACGTCGGGGCTCGGGATGAACGCGGCGAACACCGCGACCATGATCGCCGCCGCCGCGGTGATCACCCGGCCGGTGCCGGCCAGTCCGCTGACGATGGCCCGGCGGTGATCACGGTGCCGCAGCCACGACTCCCGCATCCGGCTGAGCAGGAACACCTCGTAGTCCATCGACAGCCCGAACAGCACCGCGAACATCAACACCGGGACGAACGCCGGCACCGGGGTCGGGGTGTCGATGCCAACCAGCCGGCCGGCCCAGCCGCCCTCGGAGACCAGCGCAATCACGCCGTACGAGGCGCCCACCGACAGCAGGTTCATGGCCGCCGCGGTCAACGGGATCACCACGCTGCGGAAGGTCAGCAGCAACAGCATCATCGACAGCAGCACCACCCCGGCGATCAGGTACGGCAGCCGCTTGGCCACGTCCTCGGTGCTGTCGATCGACACAGCCGTTAGGCCGCCGACGTAGGCGCTCACGCCGGTGTCGTCCACCGCGGCCGGGATGACGTCGTCGCGCAGCCGGTGCACCAGGTCCTCGGTGGCCACGTCCTGCGGGCCGGTCGTCGGCACCACGCTCAGCACGGCGGCATCGCCGGCCTCGTTCAGCTGCGGCGGGGTGACCGACGCCACGCCGTCGGCGTCGGACAGCGCGCCGCGCAGCCGCGCCAACCCTTGCTCCGCATTGTCGCCGACCTCGGCCGCGACCAGCAGCGGCGCGTTCGCCCCGGCGCCGAATCCCTCCGCCAGCATGTCGTAGGCCTGCCGGCTGGACGTGGTCTCCCGGTTGTTGCCGGCGTCGGGGAAGCCGAAGTGCAGCCCCAGCACCGGCGCGGCCAAGGCGGCGATCAGCCCCAGCCCGGCCAGCGTGGCGAGCAGGCTGTGCCGGTCGACCAGCCTGCCCCAGGCCGACCAGGCGCGACCGGGTACGACGTGACCGCTGGGCTCCACCTGCACCGGACGCCGGCGGCCCAGCGGCAGCCGGAGCCGCTCGATGTGCCGGCCGAAAAAGCCCAGCAACGCCGGGAACAGCGTGATCGACGCGGCCATGACGACCAGCACGGCCAGGATCGTCACCAGCGACGCGCCGCGCATGTAGGACAGCCCCATCGCGAACAGGCCGAGCATGCTGACCACCACCGTGCTGCCCGCGACCACGACGGACCGCCCCGCGGTGTCGGCGGTGGCGATGGTCGCTGCCTCCGGGTCGAGTCCGGCGGCCCGCCACTCGCGGAACCTGGTGACCATCAGCAGCACGTAGTCGATGCCCACGCCCAGTCCCATCATCGTGGCCAGGCTGGAGGACCAGTCGGGTACGTCGACGAGGGCGGCGACCACGCCGGTCAGGGTGGCGCTGACCGCCAGCCCGAACAGCGCGACCAGGATCGGCAGCCCGGCGGCGACCACGGAGCCGAACGTGAGCAGCAGGATGATCGCCGCCGCGAGGATGCCGATCATCTCCGAGCCGATCTCGCCGGCCTCTGCGTTGGCGATCGTCTGGCCGCCCAGGGCCACGTCGAACTGCGCGGAGTCGGCCTGGTCGGCGATGTCCAGCAACCGCTCGGTGTCCGGCACCGGCATGTCCTGCGGGTTGGTCACGTCCAGGTGCAGGTGCGCGACCAACGTACGGCCGTCGGGAGAGATGGCCCCCGGGGCCGTGAACGGGTCGTCGACGCCTTGCACGTGCGGCGACCGGGCCAGCTGGGCGAGCATCGCCTCGACGTCTCCGCGGACCGTGTCGACCCCTCCCTCGGCACGGACCACGACGTCCACGGTGTCGCCGGACTGCGCGGGGAAGCGTTCCTCCAGCACCTGCTGGGCCTGCTGCGACCCGCTGCCCCGCACGGAGTAGTCGGCCTGGTAGTCGGCACCGAACCCGGCCGACAGCACGACCGCCACCGCGATCGCCGCCACCCAGGCCAGCACCGTCCAGCGACGGCGCCGATAGGCGAAGCCGGCCAGCCGGCCGAGTGGCCCGGGCCGGCTGGGCCCGGAGGTCTGCGGTGTGGCGGTGGCCCCGGCCGGACTTCCGGGCGGCCCGGACGGCTCGGCCGGATCCCGCTGCCGGTCGAGGACTTGCTCGGTCATGCTGTTCCCCCAACTGCCGGCTCGCCCGATCGCGGGCCACGAATGGGACCGACCGGGGCGAAACGTCGAATACGATGAGCAATGGTGCGTAACTAAGTTACGAAGATTAACTCTCTACCCGTCCCATCACATCGTCAAGAGGTTTTAGCTGCGTTATGCTGTGTAACGCGATCGGCACACACTGCCGCCGCGGGAACGGAGGTCGAGGTGTCGTCAGCGATCGGGCATGAGGCCGGGTCGGACCCGGAGCGGTCCGAGCGGAGGCCGTCCGAGCAGGAGCCGGCCCCGACCCGCCGCGAGCGACTGCGCGAGGCGACGATCAGCGAGATCAAGCAGACCGCGCTGCGGCTGATGCACGAGTCGGGCACCACCGACGTGCGGTTCTCCGACATTGCCCGGGAGATGGGCATGACCGCCCCTGGCCTGTACCGCTACTTCGGTAGCGCCGAGGACCTGCTCACCGCGATGATCACCGACGCCTACGACGACCTGGGTGCCTCGGTGGCCCAGGCCCGGGAGGCCGTACCCGAGGAGCGGTTGTGGGAGCAGGTGCTGGCCATCGCCCAGGCCTACCGGGGCTGGGCGCGGCGTGAGCCGCAGCAGTTCGCGCTGATCTTCGGCATGCCGGTTCCGGGTTACTGCGCGCCGGCGGAGGGTGCGACGACCGAGGCGGCCAAGCGTGCGATGGGCCAGCTGCAGCAGACCTTCCTCACCGCGGAACTGCGCGGCGAGCTGGGGCCGCCGCTGCTGGAGGGCTGTGCGCGTGAGGTGGCCGAGGGGTTCGACGCCGCCCACAACGCCGACCACCTGATGCCCGGGGCGTGGAACGACGACGATCGCACCGCGGTGGCGAACGCGCTCACCCCGGCCACCATGCAGTCCATGGTGCTGTTCTGGGCGGCACTGCACGGCCTGGTCTCGCTGGACGCGTACGGCCACCTGGACTGGCTGGGAGACGCGGCCCGCGACGGCATCTTCGTGGCCGGCGTGCAGCAGGCCGCCCGCGCCGCCGGCCTCCCCGATCCGTCTGCGGTCGCCCACCGCGACACGCCCGCGAAACCGCAGACGAATCGGGGGTAGCGGGCTCAGCCGGCCGACACCTCGCTGCGGTCGCCGGACCACAGCGTGTGGAACACGCCGTCCTGGTCGACCCGCTGGTAGGTGTGCGCGCCGAAGTAGTCGCGCAGCCCCTGCACCAGCGCGGCCGGGAGCCGGTCACGGCGGATCGTGTCGTAGTAGGCCAGCGCGGACCCGAACCCGGGCACCGGGCAGCCGATGGTTGCCGCGCCCGCCACCACCCGCCGCCAGCCCGGCTGGGCGTCGGCCAGGTCGCCGGCGACCTGCGGGTCCACCAGCAACGAGGCGAGCTCACGCCCGGAGTAGACCTGCCGGATGCGCTCCAGCAGCCGGGCCCGGATGATGCAGCCGGCCCGCCAGATCCTGGCCACCGTGGCGATGTCGATCCCCCAGCCGTAGGTCTCGCTGGCGGTGGCGATCATGTCCAACCCCTGGGCGTACGCGACCACCTTGGACGCCCACAGCGCGGACCGGACGTCGGCGACCAGCTGGTCCCGCTCGGCCGCGGGCGCTGCGTCCGGGCCGGGCAGCGAGCCGGCCGCCTTCCGCAGCCGGGTGTGCCCGGAGGTCGAACGCGCGAACACGGCCTCGGCGATCGCGTTCACCGGCACGCCAAGCTCCAGCGCGGACTGGACCGTCCAGCGGCCGGTGCCCTTCTGCTCCGCCGCGTCCACGATCGCGTCCACCAGCGGACGCCCGGTGCTCGCGTCCACGTGGTCGAGCACCTCGGAGGTGATCTCGATGAGGTACGAGTCGAGGTCGCCGGTGTTCCACTCCCGGAACACCGCCGCGATCTCGGCCGCCGCCATCCCCGCAGTGCGGAGCAGGTCGTACGCCTCGGCGATGAACTGCATGTCGGCGTACTCGATGCCGTTGTGCACCATCTTCACGAAGTGCCCGGCGCCGTCCGGCCCGATGTGCGCGCAGCAGGGCTCGCCGTCCACCTTCGCCGAGATGTCCTCCAGCAACGGCCCGAGCGCCTGGTAGGACTCCGGCGACCCGCCGGGCATGATGCTCGGCCCGAGCAGCGCACCCTCCTCGCCACCGGAGATGCCGGTGCCCACGAAGTGCAGGTCCTGCTCGCGCAGTGCCTGCTCGCGGCGGCGGGTGTCCTCGTAGTGCGCGTTGCCACCGTCCACCACGATGTCCCCGGGCTCCAGCAGCGGCAGCAACTGCTCGATGGTGGCGTCGGTGGGGGCGCCGGCCTGCACCATCAGGATCGCGCGGCGGGGCCGCTCCAGGCTGGCGACGAACTGCCGAAGATCGTGCGCCGGCAGGAAGGTGCCTTCCTCGCCGTGCGCGGCGACCAGGTCGTCGGTCTTCGCCGCGGTGCGGTTGTAGACAGCGACCCGATACCCGTGCCGCGCGAGGTTGCGGGCGAGGTTGCTGCCCATCACCGCGAGCCCGATGACGCCGACCTGAGCCTGCGCCGCGTGCTGCTGCTGATCGCTCATCTGTGTCCGGTCTCCCCTCGGCTCGGCGGGCCAGGTCGCTCGCGAGCACAGTCGATGGTGCGGTCCAGTAAGGCAGAGCCGCCTGTGCAGGACAACCGTGCCACCTCCTGCCCCGGCGCGGTCGGCCCCCGGGCCTGCCCGCGCCGCGCCGACGGGGGCAGACCTAGGATTGCGGGCATGGCCGAGATCACCCGCGACGAGGTCGCGCACCTGGCCCACCTGGCCCGGATCGACCTCACCGACGCCGAGCTGGATCACCTCGCACCCCAGCTGGCGGTGATCCTGGACGCCGTGGCGAAGGTCGGTGAGGTGGCCGCGGACGACATCCCGCCGACCTCGCACGCCGTACCCCTCACCAACGTGTTCCGCGACGACGTCCCCCGCCCTGGGCTGTCCGCCGAGGACGCCCTGGCCGGCGCCCCCGACGTGGACCAGCAGCGCTTCCGGGTGCCCAGGATCTTGGGGGAGGAGGCCTGATGACCGACCTGACCGGCCTGTCCGCCACCGAGCTGGCGGACCTGATGGCAGCCGGCCGCACCTCCTCGGTCGAGGTGACGGAGGCCCACCTGGAGCGGATCGACGCGGTCGACGGCGCGGTGCATGCGTTCCTGCACGTGGACGCGGAGGGCGCGCTGGACGCAGCGCGCGAGTCGGACCGCCGCCGTGCCGCCGGCGAGCTCGCGTCGCCGCTGGACGGCGTGCCGATCGCGGTCAAGGACCTGGTGGCCACCCGCGGCCTGCCCACGACCTGCGGTTCGCGGATCCTCGAGGGCTGGCGACCCCCGTACGACGCGACCGTCACCGCCCGGCTGAAGCAGGCCGGGCTGCCGATCCTGGGCAAGACCAACATGGACGAGTTCGCGATGGGCTCCTCCACCG
>CAZNCE010000190.1:0-6771 GCA_964571285.1 uncultured Nocardioidaceae bacterium
CGGATCGGCGCCGCGGACGATCTGGGGACGGTGCAACCGGGCCGCCTCGCCGATCTCTCATTCGTGCACGGCAACCCGCTGCGCGACATCGACGACGCCGCCGACGTGGCGATGGTGATGCGTGACGGTCACCTGTTCACGATGGACGACCTGCTCGAGCCCTACCACGGGCTGGAGCGGCACGGCGGGTCCGCAGTGGCCGACCAGGTGCGGGCGCCGGCCGAGCCGCTGCTCGGTGACGAGCACTGACTCCGGCACCCGCGTCCCTGGAACGGGCCGGCCGGTCTGCCCCTGGGCGGGCCGGCCGGCCCGGCTTCGTCCCGCCGGTGCGACGGCTCGCGCTCAGCGGTAGCGATGGGTGAGGTCGAGGGACTCCTGGGTCAGCAGGAACCAGTGCCGGTTCACGCATCGGATCCGCAGGTGCTCCATCGGTCCGCCGGTGCTGGCGATGGCGTGCCGCCACTCCACCTCGGCCGGACCGCCGCACTGTGGGCAGCCGACCAGCTCGAGCTCGTGCGACAGCGGTTCCGAGTCCGGTGCGCGTAGCCCGGTCGAGCCGGGTGTTCCCTGCGGCGTCGTGCGGCTTGTGGTTGTGCCGGGCGGGCCCGGCCGGTTTCTGCCCATGTCAGGTGCGGACGACATGGTGACCATCTCCCCCTGGAAGCGCGGCCCTCCCCTTGGGCCTGGTCCGCTTCCACTCCCCATGAGGAAGCGCTCGGCGGCCTCCTGATACGAACAGTTTTCGCCGAGCCCCGATGAACGTCAGCCGGAGTGGGCCCCGCCGCGGCTCGCACCCCGGCGCAGGAACCCGCGACCGCTGCCGGTCGGCGCGGCGTGGGCGCCCCCCGGCCGATGTCGCCCGTTGCCACGACCCGGACCATCGGTTGGGCCGCCCACCGAGCCGTCCGCCAGCCGGGTCACGTCGACCGCCGCGGCGTGCCGACCGGGCACCAGTGCCCCATCGGCGTGCACCCCATCGGCATGGACACCGTCGGAAGGGACACCCGCGGACGGCACACCTGCAGCGGCCGGTGCGTCGAGTTCCGATGTCCTCCGCTCACCCACGTGAGCGCCCACCGGCTGCAGTTCCGCCCTACCGGCGTCGGCACCGTTCGGATCGGCATCGGCCGGCCCGCCATCGGGACCAGCGCCGGGACCGGGCGCAGCCCGGGCCTTCAGCGGGATCTCCTTGATGAACAGGGCCACCACGAAGGCCAGGAGCACCGCCGGGATCGCCCACAAGAACACGTCCGACAGGGACGCGGCGAACGCCTCCAGCACCTTGTGGTAGACCTCCGGCTGCGTGCCGCGCAGCTGCTTGATCGCCGCCACGTTGCTGGTGACCTCGCCGCCACCCATCCGTTGGGCGGCCCCCGCCCCGAACTCGGCCGCCATGTGCACGCTCAGCCGGGTGGTCAGGATCGCTCCGAAGACCGCGGCCCCGAAGGTGCCGCCCATCTGCCGGAAGAACATCACCGCGCTGGTCGAGGACCCCATGTGCTGGCGATCGACCGAGTTCTGCACGGCGGTGACGATGGTCTGCATGGTCAGCCCGAGCCCGGCGCCGAACAGGTACATGAACACCGCCACGTGCCAGTACGGGCTGTCGACCTGCAGCCGGGACAGCAGGAACAGCGCCACCGTCACCGTCACGGCACCGGTCACCGGGAAGACCTTGTAGTGCCCGGTCCAGGTCATCGCCAGCCCGGACGAGATCGAGGTGCTGAAGATCCCCAGCACCATCGGCAGCAGCGCGAGCCCGGACATGGTCGGCGACATGTTGTCGACCACCTGCAGGTAGACCGGCATGAACACGATCACGCCGAACATCGCGAAGCCCAGGATGAACCCGAACACGTTGCTGGTGGTGAAGATCGAGTTGCGGAACAGCCCCATCGGGATGATCGGCTCCCGCGCCCGCAGCTCCACCACGACGAACAGCAGGCTGAACACGATGCCCGTACCCAGCAGGGCCAGCGCCAGCGGTGACCCCCAGCCGTGGTCGGGCCCGGCCCACGAAGTGAACAGCAGGAACGAGCTCACCGCCGCGACGATGGTCGTCGCACCGAGGTAGTCCACCTTGTGGTCGCGGCGCACGTGGTGGATGCGCAGCGCCATCGAGGTCACCACCAGCGCGGCGATGCCGATCGGGATGTTGATGAAGAAGATCCAGCGCCATCCCGGGCCGTCCGCGAAGAACCCGCCGAGCACTGGGCCCAGCACGCTGGAGGTGCCGAAGACCGCCCCGAAGTAGCCGCCGTACTTCCCGCGCTCACGGGGCGGGACCACGTCGCCCATGGTGGCCATGGCGAGCGCGAACAGGCCACCACCGCCGATGCCCTGCACGGCACGGAACGCGATCAGCATGCCGATGTCTTGCGCCAGCCCCGACAGCAGCGAGCCGATCAGGAAGATCACGATCGCCAGCTGGAAGATCAGCTTGCGGCCGTACAGGTCGGAGACCTTGCCCCACAGCGGGGTGACGGCGGTGGCGGTGAGCATGTAGGCGGTGACGACCCAGGACAGCTTGTCCAGACCACCGAGCTCGCTGGTGATCACCGGCAGCGCCGTGGCGACGATCGACTGGTCCAGCGCACCGAGGAACATGCCTGCCATCAGGCCGGCCATCACGATCAGGATCTGGCGGTGCGGAAGGTATCCCTCGGCGTCGGCGGTGTGCATCGTGCGCCGACTGGGATTCTGGCTCATGCGGGTCCTCGTTGTTCGGCGTCGTCGTTGACCACCCGCAGGTCGGCGGCCAGTTGAGTGAGAAGTCGTTGGAGCTCGGCCTTGTCGTGGGCATCCCACGAGGCGAGCACTTTGCCGATCCGGTCCAGCCGGCGGCGCATCGCGGCCCGCACGGTCGTCGTGCCGTACTCGGTCAGCTGCACCAGGTAGGCCCGGCCGTCCTCGGGGTCGGCGGTCCGGACCACCATCCCCCGGTCCTCCAGTTGGCGGATCTGCCGGCTGACCGTCGAGGTGTCGAGTTCGACCTTGGCGGCCAGCTCGGAGATCCGCATCGCGCGGTGATGCATCAGCTGTTTGGCCAGCGGGAAGCTCGACGGCTCGACCTCGTCCTCGGGATCGCGGGTACGCAGCCTGCGGCCGGCCTGCATCAGCAGCCCGATCACCGCCTCTTCCGGCGACTGGGGTTTGTCCGGCCGGAACTTCGCCGCCCCAATTACCTGCATGGTGCAAGCATATTTCGGGGCCGGAGGCCGGGCAACTTCGTTTCGGTGACCGGTTGACGGCGCTGTCCGGCCCATCGTGGCGCGTTGCCGGGGAGGTTCGGCCCGCCACCGTGGGCCGCGCCGATCCCCCGGGCCCGGCGGGCACACGCCGCAGCTGCCCGCGCCCGGGTACGCCGGCCGATGGGCCTCGGTTACGGTGACCGGATGGCGCCGGGGATGGGTGGACCAGGATTCGGCGGCATCGTCAACCGGGCGATGCGCCGGGCCATGCGGCGCAGTGTCCGCGGTGCGGTGCGCGGCGAGCAGGACCGCGGTCCCAAGCGCCGTCGCCGGCGGGCGATGCGCCGCCGTTGGCCCCATCACGACTTCGGCGAGCCGCGTCGGCAGCCGCCGGGCTCCCCCGGCGGCTCGGACCCGCACTAGCCCGCGCCGGCCGCGCTCCACCGGGCGCCTCACCTGGCCCGAACCCGCGGCCAGGCCCGGCAGCGGGGCGGTCCCTGCCGCCGGACCTCACTGCGCAGGGAGCGAACGCAGCGCGGCCTGCACCCCAGCCTGGAACCGTGTGTGCGCCCCGAACCCGTCCATCAACGCCGCCACCCGCCGCTGGCAGGTACGGTGACTGATCCCCAACTGCCGGGCGATCGCCTCGTCGGTCATCCCGGTGAGCAGCAGCGACACCAACTGCTGGTCCACCATCCGCTCCCCCGGCAGCCCCACGCTGGCCGCGCTGAACGGCACCGGCAGCGCCCGTCGCCACAGCCCCTCGAACAACCGGGTCAGCGCGTCCAACAGACCGGACGCGTACACGATGATCGCGGTGTCGGCGCTGGCGTTCGCATCCGCCGCCTCCAGCGGCAGCACCGCGTAGCGGTCGTCGCAGACGTACAGCGAGATCGGCAGGCTGGGCAGGATCCGGGCCTCCTCGCCCGCTTCGCTCAGCCGTCGCCAGTTGGCCAGCACCCCGGCCTGGCCGGAGGACTCCGTCCGGTAGACCGTCCGGCAACTCACCCCGCGGCCGAGCACCTCCAGCACCACCTCATCGGCAGCCTCGTCGCCGTCGACGGCCAACCGCAGCCGGCGTACCTCGTGCTGCGCCGCGCGCTGCACCTGCTGGCACCGCTGGGCCACCGCCCGGCGTCCGGCCACCACTTCGACCGTCTCCGACTCCGCACCCGCGATCCGGCTGCGGTAGGTCTTGTGCAGCTGCCGGGCGTACGCACGGGCCTGCTGCAGCGCGGTCTCACTGTCCCCCAGCAGCACGTCCAGGGCGACGTCCGGCGCGACCGCGGTGTAGAGCGGCACCGCGCCGGGCAGCACCCCGATCAGGCCCTTCTCCTCCAGGCCCGCGAGCGCGTCCCCCAGCTCACAGGTCGACTCCCAGTGTTGTTCCAGGTCCTCGCGGGCGCTCGCCGGGTGCTCGATGACCAGCTCATAGGCCGCCTCCTCGGCCTGGCCGAGCCCGGCGGCCCGCAGCGGGTACGCCGACGCGCGGTCCGGACCCGAGTCGCCCACCGTGTGGAGGTCGTCGACGCGCTGGCCGCCGACCGAGTCGCCGGCCCTCATGAGCGGGTTCCCGCCCGCGGCGCGATCCAGCCCTGCCGAACCGCCTCGAACCCGGCCCGGAACCGGGTTTCCGCCTTCAGCTCGGCCATCAGCGCGCGGACGTGCCGGCGGACGGTCCGGTCGCTCCAGCCCAGCTGCGCCGCCACCGCGGTGTCGTTGAGGCCGGCGACCAGCAGCCGCAGCAGGTCGCTCTCGACCACATGCGCGACCTCGCCGCGCAACCGTGGGCGCCCGTCCTCGACCAGCAGCGGCACGGCCTGGTCCCAGTACATCTCGAACAGCGCGCGGAGCGCGGTCAGCAGCGTGGAGTCGTGGATGAGCAGCGACTCGTCCACCACCGCAGTGTCGCTCTGGAACGCCACCAGCCCGAGCCCGTTGTCGTTGAACATCAGCTTCATCGGCACGTCGGTGACCCTGGCCACCTCGCCGGCCCCCAGCCCGTCCGCCAGGTGCGCCAGCCCCTCCGGCTGGTCCAGCGAGCTGCGGTCGTAGAGCACCCGGTACCTGATCCCGCTGGCGATCAGCTCGAGCTCGGAGGCGTCCAGCGGCGGTGGGGTGTCGCTTTGCTGCGGGGCGGTGTACGGCGGGGCGTCCACCCAGCAGACCTCCTCGCGCGCACCGCGCTGGATCATGTCCAGCACCTCCGAGATCGACTCCTGCCCCCGGATCAGCTCGACCAGATTGGAGGACTGACGGCGGGCGGCGGCACGATCGAAGCGGGTCTGCAGCTCCACCAGCCGCCGCCGCGCCTGCACCAGCTCCGCGGTACGCAGCAGGACGAGGCGCTCCAGCGCGGTCTCGGGCGGCACCACGTGCCAGCGGTCGGGCCGTCCGTCCGCGGCGATCAGGCCGGCGGACACCAGCGTGTCGAGCGCCGCCTGCAACTCCTCGGGCCCGCCGGTGTCCGACCGCGCCAGCAGCCGGCCGGTGTCCGCGTCGGGGTCGGCGATCAGAATCTCGTACACGCTCTGGGCTGCGGGATCTATGCCTAGAACACCGAGCATGACCACATCCTTACACACTGTGTTCACCCCCGGCGACCGGTTGGTGCCAGTGTCGGAGTCGGTCAGCAGCTCCCGGTCGACGGCGGTTGGCCGATTCGCGCCGCCGCTCGGTACGCCGAGCACTACCGTGAGCAGTGTCGGCTCGCGAGGTGTCGGCACGGCGGCGGACACCACTGACCGGCGCGTGGGGCAGATCCCTTGGGGGTAGCCATGACCGATCGACCCGCCTCCCGCCCTCCGGCCGCCTCCGAGGGCGACGACCTGGACGCCCTGGACGAGCTGGACGGCGACGGTAAGGGTCCAGACGCGGGTGTCGGGCTATGCCTGTCCGGGGGTGGCTACCGGGCCATGCTGTTCCACGTCGGCGGGCTGCGCCGGCTGAACGAGACCGGCTGGCTGCGACGGCTCACCCGGGTCTCCTCGGTCTCCGGCGGCTCCATCGTCGCGGCCCGCCTCGGCCTGGTGTGGCGCGACCTGGCGTTCGGTGCGGACGGGGTCGCCGCGCGGTTCGACGAGCTGGTCGAGCAGCCACTGATCGAGTTTGCCGGACACACCGTCGACGTGTGGGCGGTGCTCACCGGGCTGTGGCCTGGCCGGATCGCGACCAGGGTGGCCGCCGCGTACGACAAGCGGCTGTTCCACGGCGCCACGCTGCAGGATCTGCCGGACGACGACGGGCCGCGATTCGTGATCTGCGCGACCAACCTGTCCAACGGCGCGCTGTGGCGGTTCTCCCGGCCGTACATGCGCGACTGGCGCACCCCGGCCATCGAACAGCCGCGGCTGCCGCTGTCGGACGCGGTGACCGCGAGTTCCGCGTTCCCGCCGTTCCTGTCGCCCAGCCTGCTTCGGCCGGTCACAGGCCCGTCCGCAGGAGGCACGCCGTTCACGCTGACCGACGGTGGCGTCTACGACAACCTGGGTCTGGAGCCGGTGGTGAAGAACTGCCGGACGGTGCTGGTCAGCGACGGCGGCGGCACGTTCGGCGAGCCCAAGGAACCACGCCGGGACTG
>CAZNCE010000191.1:0-6703 GCA_964571285.1 uncultured Nocardioidaceae bacterium
CAGGCCGCCGGACACCTTGTAGCCGCCGCCGCCGAACTTGCCGCCGGCGTGCAGCTGAGTGTGCACCAGCGTCAGCGCCGGGACCTTCTCGATCGGGTGCTCGTCGACCGGCACCCCGCGGCCGTTGTCCTCGACGCGTACGCCACCGTCGGCACGCAGCGTGACCACGATCCGGTCACAGTAGCCGGCGAGCGCCTCGTCGACCGAGTTGTCCACCACCTCCTGGACCAGGTGGTGCAGCCCGCGCTCCCCCGTCGATCCGATGTACATCCCGGGCCGCTTGCGAACCGCGTCCAGGCCCTCCAGGACCTGGATGGCGCTGGCGTCGTAGGCGGAGCCGCTCGAGGCGGCCGTGGCTTCGGTGACAGACTCGTCGGGCAGCGGCACGCGCAAGACCTCCATCGCCGGTGTGACATGAGAAACCGCCCCGCGATTGCGCCGATGTGCACTCGACGGAGCGGTGACGACAACGGGTCAAGTATACCCGTTTGCGGGCCGTACACGCGATGCAGCGCGTCCGCTGTGTGGACCAGCAATGCTGGAACACCGTTGTACGGCCCGTAACGGCGGCTCAGCCGCGCTGGTGACGGTCAAGTAATGGTCTCCTATGCCGAACGCGGTGTTCAGCGGCCCGTGGAGGGCCGGTGCCGCGTCGGCCGGCGCGGCCTCACCCGTAGGTGTCGCGCGGGCCGCGGGCGTCGCGCAGCGACCGGCGGCCCTTGGTCCAGCTCGGCGGCTGTGGGCCGTGCACCTCGATCCGCAGCACGGTGTCGGGACCGAGCTCGTCGTTGAGCCGGCGCAACACGGTGGGGGCGAGCAGCCGCATCTGGGTGGCCCAGGCGGTGGAGTCGGCGCGCACGCTCAGCCGGCTGTCCGCGTACCGCTCCGGAACGCAGTGCTGGGCCACCTCCGACCCGACGATCTGCGGCCACCGGGCGAACACTCCGTGCACGGCGACGTCGGTGCCCCACCCCCGCTCGGTCACCACCCGGTCGAGTGTGGCGTCCAGCGGCTGCGGATCGCGGTCGTCGGGGTGGGCGCCGGACAGCGCCGGGTCGGTCGGGCCGCCCCAGCGCCGGGCTCGGCGGCGCAGCGCGGACCCGAGAGTCGCCGCCCGGGTCCGGCGCGGATCCGCGGCCCGGGCGGCGCCGCGCAGCCCGGCCGCGATGCTGCGGGCCAGGTCCAGGCCGCTCTCGTCGTGCCGGTCGGGAACCGCAGATCCGGCGCCTTCGGGCGCGGGGTCGCCCCTCGGGTCACGCGGCTCAGCCGACACGGCTGACGCCTCCGTCGCGCACTTCGAACTGCTGGTCGGACAGCGCCTTCGGCAGGTCCTCGGGCACCGCCGCGGTGACCAGCACCTGCTCGGCCTGCACCGCGATCTCGGCCAGCCGCTCCCGGCGGTTCCCGTCCAGCTCGGCGAACACGTCATCCAGGATCAGCACCGGGTCGTCGTCACCCTCGGACCGCAGCAACTCGAAGGCCGCCAGCCGCAGCGCCAGCGCCAGCGACCACGACTCGCCGTGGCTGGCATAGCCCTTGGCCGGCAGTTCCCCGATGCCCAGCGTCACGTCGTCTCGGTGCGGGCCGACCAGCGACACGCCGCGGACCAGCTCCTCGTCCCGGCGCCGGCCCAGCTCGGCCAGCAGCGCGGGCTCCAGGTCCTCGCGGGTCCGGCCCTCGGCGGGCAGCTCCCAGCTCGGCTTGTACTCCGCGCTGACGTGCACCCGGCCGGGATCGGCCTGCTCGGCGACCCGCGCGTAGGCCGCCGCCAGGTGCGGGCGCAGCGCACGTACCAGATCGAGCCGGGCGGCGGTGAGCTCCGCCCCCGTCCTGGCGAGGTGGCTGTCCCACACGTCCAGCGTCGCCAGCGCACCGCCCGAGTCGCCGGCGCCACCCGAACCGCGGCGCGCCGGACCGGCGGTCTTGAGCAGGCTGTTGCGCTGCCGCAGCACCCGGTCGTAGTCGCTCCTCGCCCCGGCCAGCCGGGGGGTCCGGCTCACCAGCAGCGTGTCGAGATAGGTCCGCCGGTCCCCCGGGTCGCCCTTCACCAGCGTCAGGTCGTCCGGGGCGAACAGCACGGTGCGCAAGATGCCCAGCGCATCGCGGGTACGTGGCAGCGGTGAGCGGTTGAGTCGGGCCCGGTTGGCGCGGCCGGGGTGGATCTCGATCTCCAGCAGGGCGTGCCGGTCGTCGCGTACCGCGTCGACCCGGATCACCGCCCGCTGCGCTCCGGCGCGCACCAGCGGGGTGTCGGAGGCGACCCGGTGCGAGGCGTGCGTGGCGACGTAGTCGACCGCCTCGACCAGGTTGGTCTTGCCCTGCCCGTTGGCGCCGACGAACGCGGTGACACCGGCCTCCAGGGCCAGGTCGACCTCGGTGTAGGAGCGGAAGTCGTGCAGCGACAGGTGGGCGACGTGCACGGGGTCGTCAGGCCTCCTCGGCTGGACTGGGTCAGGCGGTTCCGGTTCCGTTCGCGGGGGCGTCCTCGGCCCGGACCGCATGTCCACCGAACTGGTTGCGCATCGCGGCGATCGCCTTCATCGCCTGCGAGTCCTCCTGCTGGGACACGAATCGCGCGAACAGCGAGGCGGCGATGGCGTTCATCGGCACGCCGTGCTCGATCGCGGCCTCCACCGTCCAGCGGCCCTCGCCGGAGTCCGCGGCGTAGCCGGCGATCTCGTCCAGGTGCTCGTCCTCGTCCAGCGCGGCGACCAGCAGGTCCAGCAGCCAGGACCGGACCACGGTGCCCTCCTGCCAGGACCGCAGCACCTCGCGGACGCTGTGCACGATGTCGGCCTTCTCCAGCAGCTCGAAGCCCTCGGCCAGTGCCTGCATCTGGCCGTACTCGATGCCGTTGTGCACCATCTTGGCGAAGTGGCCGGCACCGACCGGACCGGCGTGGACGAAGCCGAACTCGCCCTCGGGCTTGAGCGTGTCGAAGACGGGCTGCACCTTGGCGACATCGTCCTTGTCGCCGCCGCACATCAGCGCGTAGCCGACCTCGCGTCCCCAGACACCGCCGGACACGCCGCAGTCGACGTAGCCGATGCCGCGCTCGGCGAGCAGCGCGGCGTTGGCGGCGTCGTCGGTCCAGCGCGAGTTGCCGCCCTCGACCACGACATCTCCCGCCTCCAGCAGGTCCGCAACCTCACGCACGGTCTGCTGGGTCGGCGGTCCCGACGGCACCATCACCCAGACCACCCGTGGCTTCGGCAGCCGCTCGACCAGCTCGGCCAGCGAGTCGACGTCGCGTACGTCGGGGTTGCGGTCGTAGCCGACGACCGTGTGTCCGCCCTGCCGCAACCGTTCCGCCATGTTGCCGCCCATGCGGCCGAGGCCGACGAGTCCGAGGTCCATCTGCCGATCGTCCTTTCTGTCGGCTCGCGGGTGGTTCGAGCGGTGGTGGCTGCGGAGAGACTCAGCCCTGCAGCCGCACCGGCATGAGTAGGTAGCGGAAGTCCAGGTTGGGTTCCGCGTCTTGGTCCGTGGCCCCGGCCAGCGCCGCCGGCCGGGTGGATTGCGTGAACGCCAGGTGCGCGACCGCGGCGTCGATGGCGCCGAGTCCGTCGAGCAGGTACTGGGGGTTGAAGCCGATCGAGATCTCGTCCCCGGTGATCGTGGCCGGCAGTTGCTCGGTGGCCTGTGCCTCGTCCCCGCTGCCGGCCTCGAGCGTCACCGCGTCGTCGCCGAACAACAGCCGTACCGGGGTGTTGCGCTCCGCCACCAGCGCGACCCGGCGCACCGACTCGGCCAGCGCGGCGGTGTCCACCCGCGCCACGGTGGCGGACTCGCTGGGGAACAGCGCGCGGACCTTGGGGAACTCACCGTCCAGCAGCCGCGTGGTGGTGCGTCGCGAGCCACCGCCGACCTCGGCCTCGAACCCGATGATGCCTTCGCCGCTGTCCTGGGCGGCCAGCGACACCGTGACGTCACCCGCGCCGGCCAGCGACTTCGCGGTGTCGGCCAGCACCTTGGCCGGTACGAGTGCGGTCGCGGCCAGGTCGCTGTGCTGCGGCGACCACTGCAGTTCGCGCAGGCTCAGCCGATAACGGTCGGTGGCCATCAGCGCCAGGTTGGAGCCGTCGATCTCCAGCCGGACACCGGTGAGCACCGGCAACATGTCGTCGCGCCCGGCGGCGGTGACGGCCTGGGCCACCGCGGCCGCGAACGCGTCGGCACCGATCGTGCCGGAGGCCTCCGGCATCTGCGGCAGCGACGGGTAGTCCTCGACCGGCAGCGTCTGCAGGCTGAACCGGGCGGAACCGCAGGTCAGCGAGACCTTGGCGCCGTCCGTGGTCATCTCCACCTGCTGGTGCGGCAGGCTGCGCGTGATGTCGGCGAGCAGCCGGCCCGAGACCAGCGCCTGGCCCTCGGCCACCACTTCGGCAGGAATCGTGACCCGCGCCGAGGTCTCGTAGTCGAACCCGGACAGCACCAAGCCGCTGTCGTCGGTCTCGATCAGCAGCCCGGCCAGGACCGGGGCACTCGGCCGCAGCGGCAGGCTGCGCGCCGCCCAGGCGACAGCATCGGCGAGGGCATCGCGCTCCACGCGGAACTTCACGGCTGACCGCCTCCTGTCGGTGATGAGGATGCGAGGAAATCCTGCCATGCCGACCGTGGTGCCGGGACCACCGCACGGGTCGCGGTGCCGGCCCGGTGGGAGTTCATCCCCAGGCAGCCGGGCCAGGAGCCCTCGGACTTCATCTGAGTCATTGGCAGTCCCATCAGGTTCGTAGCCTGCGTGGACACTGGGGATAACCGGCGAACCTGCAGGTCACGCCGTGTTCTGGCGTCCACAGCGGCTGTGTACGGGCTGGGACGCGGGCCGCGTCCTTCGTGGATGATCCGCACGTCGCCGGTGCCGTCGGCAGCCGGTCCACAGGTTTTCCAGGGCCGGTCCACACGGCAGTCCCCAGCAGCGGGGTCCCCGGCGGCGGGCGGATGTTCGGCGCTCACGCCCGCTGGGCCTGCTGCTTGATGCGGTTGGTGAGTTCGGTGACCTGGTTGTAGACGCTGCGCCGCTCGGCCATCAGCTGCCGGATCTTGCGCTCGGCGTGCATCACCGTGGTGTGGTCGCGGCCGTTGAAGTGGCCGCCGATCTTGGGCAGCGACAGATCCGTCAGCTCACGGCACAGGTACATCGCGATCTGGCGGGCGTTGACCAGCACCCGGCTGCGGCTCTGCCCGCACAGGTCGTCGATGGCCAGCCCGAAGTACGACGCGGTCTGCGCGATGATCAGCGGCGCGGTGATCTCGGGGTCGCCGCCCTCCGGGATCAGGTCCTTGAGCACGATCTCGGCCAGCGTGAGATCGACCGGCTGGCGGTTCAGGCTGGCGAACGCCGTGACCCGGATCAGCGCTCCCTCGAGCTCGCGGATGTTGGTCTGGATCTTGCTGGCGATGAACTCCAGCACCTCCGGCGGCGCGGTGAGCCGTTCGGTGGCCGCCTTCTTGCGCAGGATCGCGATCCGGGTCTCCAGGTCCGGCGGCTGCACGTCGCACAACAGCCCCATCTCGAACCGGCTGCGCAGCCGCGGCTCCAGCGCCTCCAGCGCCTTCGGCGGACGATCGGAGGTCATCACGATCTGCTTTTGCGCGTTGTGCAAGGTGTTGAAGGTGTGGAAGAACTCCTCCTGGGTCTGGATCTTGTTCTCCAGGAACTGGATGTCGTCGATCAACAGCACGTCGACGTCGCGGTAGCGGCGCCGGAACTGCACCGTCTTGTTCTCCGCGACCGAGTTGATGAAGTCGTTGGTGAGCTCCTCGGTGGAGACGTAGCGCACCCGGGCCCGGTCGTAGTAGTTGCGGACGTAGTGCCCCAGCGCGTGCAGCAGGTGGGTCTTGCCCAGCCCGGAGTCGCCGTAGATCATCAGCGGGTTGTACGCCTTGCCGGGCGCCTCGGCCACGGCGACCGCAGCGGCGTGGGCAAACCGGTTGGACGAGCCGATGACGAAGGTCTCGAAGGAGTACTTCGGGTTGAGCCGGCTGTCGAGATCACGGCCGCCGGGCCGGCTGGCGCCCCGGTCCACCGGCGGGCGCGCCTCGCCGTTGACCGGGCCGGAGAAGGTGGGGTCGAGCAGGCCGGTGCCGTCGGGCTGCCCGGTCTGGACGAAGCCGACCGCCTCGTTGCCGAGCGAGGCGCGGTCATGGTCGGTGCCGAAGCCGGTGGGCACGGCCTCGTCGAGGGGGGCCTGGAGCGGGGCGGGCTCGGTGAAGGGGCCCTCGGCACCGAGATCCTCCTCCGGCGCCAACAGCCGCATCGGCGTGTCGGGCGCGTCGTCCTCGCCGTCGGCGCGGGCCGGCCCGGGCCGCTCGTCGGTGTCGCTGCCGTCCTCGCCGAACCGGTCCTCCTCGTCGAAGCTGAGCGCCGAGTCGACGGTGACCGCCAGGCGCGTGGTCTTGCCGAAGTGGTCGCTGAGCTGGCCCTCGACCGTACGGCGCAGCCTGGTCTCGAGCTGATCGCGGGTGAACTCGTTGGGGACGGCGACGACGAGGGTGTCGGCATGCACGGTGAGCGGCTTGCCGCTGCGCAGCCAGCCACGCTGGCTGACGGTGGCGTTGCGGACGACGAAGTGCCAGGCGGCAAGCAGCTCGTCCGGGTCGGAGACTGCGGAGTCCGATGAGGTGCCCTGAGAACTTTGTGTCACGTAATCTCCGCTGCTGTCCACGTTGCCGGCCGGGACGGGGCTGCCGTCTCGGCCGG
>CAZNCE010000192.1:0-6571 GCA_964571285.1 uncultured Nocardioidaceae bacterium
GCAGCAGCCGTTGGCGGCGATCCACGTGGCTCCGGGAGCCACGCCGATCTGGTTGCCGGCCCCGTCGTCACCGACCATGGTGCCCATGGTGTGGCTGCCGTGGCCGTTCAGGTCGCACGGCGCGTCGCCACAGGTGCCGGCCGCGTCGAACCAGTTGTAGTTGTGGTCGAACGTGCCGTCGCCGTTGTTGCCGCGGTACTGGTTCACCAGCGCCGGGTGGTCGTACTGCACGCCGGTGTCGATGTTGGCGATGACGATTCCCTCGCCCTGCACGCCGTACTGCTCCCACACCTGGTCGGCGTGAATGTTCTGCAGCCCCCACTCCAGGGTGTTCGGCTGGTGCTTGGACTTGGGCTTCACCTCGATCGGGTCCGGCAGCGAGTACTTGCGGGGCTCGTACAGCTTCTCCACCTCGGGCTGGGCGGCCATCTGCTGGGCCAGCTTCTCGGTGCCCTTGGTGACCCAGATCGCGTTGGTCGCCCAGTACGACGTGTACTTGGCGCCCGCCGTGTCCAGCATCGCCCGCACGTTCGCCTGGCTGCGTTCTGCGGTCTTCTGCAGCACGTTGGCCACCGCGGTGCCGCGCTTGTCCCAGTCCTTGATCTGGGATGCCTTGGTCAGGTCGGCACGATCCTTGAACCGGATCAGGAAGTCCTGCTTCGCCTGGTCGGCGAAGCCATCGATCAACGCCTGCTCCATCTTGGCGTCGGCCGAGTTGTCGTCACTTGGGGCGGCCTGAGCCCCCGTTGCTGTGCCCAGCAGTCCGGCTATCAGGGCGATCGTCGCGGTAGCGGCGACGCTCGCGAACCTGCGTCGCGAACTGCCAGTTCGTCGTAATGACACTGGCAATCCCCTCTGCTTTCCTGGCGCCGCCGGGGGCCGTTCCCGGACAGCACCAGCCCTCTTCTGTCCACCTTCTGGTGGACTGTGACTGACCGTTCCGGTTCAAGCACACAGAGACAAGGTCACTTGAAGGTCGCGAAACGGGCAGTTCCCGGTCGCCGGTGTCCGGCCTGCAGGCCCTGCGTCCGGATTGCGCCAGCGGAAGCATCGGACGTTGCTACAACTGTGAGTACATGAAACTATCTGGTGCGTAATGTCGCTGGAGAACGCACCAGCACCGCTGCGCCAGGAGGCAAGGATGTCTCAGGGGCCGGGCACATCCGTTGCGGGAGCGGTCTCGGGAGAGGACCGGGCGCGGAAGCTCGCCCATGTGCGTGAGGAGCAGGCCTCCGCACGCGGCGTCGTGGTCTGCGTCGGCGTGCCGGACGAGATCAGCGGTGAGATCGCCCGGCTGCTGGCCGGGCGGACGACGATGGTGCTGGCGCCGGGTGACCGCACCCGGCGTGCCGCGGTCCTCTCGGCCGCCGGCCTGCTGGACCAGGCACCACAGGTCGCCGCGCAGGCAGCCTGGGACCACGACGATCACCCGGTCATCACCCGCGGGCGACTGACCATGGACCGCGAGCGACGCGAAGTCACCTGGGGCGGGCGGCTGATCCGGCTGTCCGCACGCTCGTTCGACCTGCTCTACCTGCTGGCCGAGGACCCCGGCCGGGCGTGGACCTTCGCCGAGCTCACCGAGCGGGTGTGGGGACGCCGCTACCTCGGCGACGCCGAGGCGGTCATCTCGGCGGTGAAGCGGCTGCGCCGCAACCTCGCCCAGGTCACGCCGCAGATCACGATCTCCTCGGTGCGCGGCGTGGGATTCCGCGTGCTCGGGCTGACCGATGACCCCGGCGGACAACAATCGGTCGTATCCACCCCCAGGGCGGTGCCGAATCCGCCGCCCGAGCTGGATGACTCCACGGAGTACGACATCGCCTGACCGGCCCACCAGTCTGGTCCGCCGGTTTTCGTCCCCCGATCTGCGTCCTCCGGTTTTCGTCACGGGCACGCTTCGTGCCGAACCAATCGTCCCGGGGACGCACCACGACGAACGATTCTCGTAGCACGGGCGCCCAGTGGGGGGTACGGGCTCACGCGCGCGGCGGCAGCTCGGCGGCCCGCCGCAGGACGTCGTCGGTCATCTGCTCGGTGAGCTTGCCGGTGAACGTGTTCTGCTGGCTGGGGTGGAAACAGCCGATCAGCAATGTCGCGCCGGCAGCGGCGGTGGGCGGAGGGCGCAGCCATACCTCCGCGCCGTGGCCGAACTTCGGCCGCGGCCGCGGCACCTCGTAGCCGAGCGAGCCGAACACCCGCAACCCCGCGGACCAGGCGAAGCTGCCCAGCGCCACGACCGCCCGCACCCGGTCCGACACCAGCGCAACCTCGCGCTCGAACCACGGCGCACAGGTGTCCCGCTCCTCGGTCGTCGGCTTGTTGTCCGGGGGCGCGCAGCGCACCGCCGCGATCATCCGCGTGCGCAGCAACCGCAGTCCGTCGCCGGCGTGCGTACTGGTGGGCTGGTTGGCCAGCCCCACCCGGTGCAGCGACGCGAACAGCCAGTCGCCGGACCGGTCGCCGGTGAAGATCCGCCCGGTCCGGTTGCCGCCGTGCGCGGCCGGTGCCAACCCGAGCAGGAGTACGTCCGGATGGGGGTCGCCCCAGCCGGCGATCGGTCGACCCCAGTACGGCTGCCCGCTGAACGAGCGTCGCTTCTGGTGGGCCACCCCCTCGCGCCAGGCCACCAGCCGGGGACAGGCGCGACAGACCGACACCTGGGCGTCGACCTCGCGCAGATCGGCGCCGGCGGCCGCCCGCTTCACCTCGCCGGCGTCGTGCGCGACCGGGCTGTCGGCGTCTGCCGGGTCGTCGGGCCAGCCGGCCCCGGGCGGCACCGGGCTGGGAAACAACTGCCCGGTGAGCGGATGCGGCAATCTCTCCCCAGCTGGCCTGGCCTCCGGACCCGGGCTCGCCCCATCACCCGCCCGCGCCGTCCGGCCCGATGTCCGGACCCGCGTCCCACTCGACGACCGCTGCGACCGCCGCCGCGAGTTCCCCTTCGCAGTCACAGCAGCCCCGCCGCGATGCCGTCGAGGATGTCGTGCTCGCTGACCAGCACCTCGGGAACCGCCAGCGAGTCCGCGACCCGGCGGCAGATCCGGTCCAGCACCAGACTGCCCGCGCCGATCACGTCCGCCCGCCCGGGGTGCATGAAGCCGAGCGCGGCCCGTTCGGCGCGAGTCATCGCGAGCAGGCGGGCTGTGGACTCCGCGACCGCGGCCAGCGGGATCCGCGCGTGGTGGATGCGGTCGGGGTCGTAGTCCGTCAACCTCAGGGCCATCGCGGCCACTGTGGTCACCGTCCCGGCCACCCCCACCAGCGTGGCGGCATCTGCCAGGCGCACCTCGAGGCGGTCGAGCAACTCGTCCACGTCAGCGGCCGCCGCGGCGATCTCCGCTGCGCTCGGCGGGTCGGAGTGCAGGTGCCGCTCGGTCATCCGGACCGAGCCCATCGGCACCGACTGCACCGTCTCCATCCGCTGCTGGCCCAAGACGAACTCCGTCGAGCCGCCGCCGATGTCAACCACCAGGTACGGGCCGGGCAGCCCGAGTGTCCCGACACCGGCGGTGGCCCCGCGGAAGCTGAGCTCGGCCTCCTCCTCACCGGAGATCACGTCGGGGGCGACGCCGAGGTGGTCCCGCATCCCGCGGACGAACGCGTCCCGGTTCGCCACATCGCGCGCCGCCGCGGTGGCACAGCAGCGGATCGCGGTGACGTCGTGCTCGGCGATCAACGCGGCGTACTCGTCGCAGGCGGCGAAGGTCCGCCGCAGCGCCTCGGGCGCGAACACCCCGGTCGCGTCCACGTCCTGGCCCAGCCGGACCATCCGCAGTTCGCGGCGCAGGTCGTGTAGCCGGCCATCCGGGCCGGGCTCGGCGATCAGCAGCCGCAGCGAGTTCGTACCGCAGTCGACCGCGGCGACCGCGCTCACGTTTGCTGCCCCGGCGCCGGCTCGGCGGCCGGTCCCTCGGTGGTGATGCACGGGCCGCCCTCCCACCAAGGGTCCAGCGCGGCCAGCGCCTCGTCGCCGAGCCGGTTGGTCCCGTCCCCGGTGGCCAGCGCATGGGCCACCAGCACATGCAGGCACTTCACCCGGCCGGGCATCCCGCCCGCCGAGACCTCGTCGATTTCGGGCACCTCACCCAGGGTGCGGCGATCGGCCAGATAGTCCCGGTGCGCCCGCTCCTGGTCTTCGCGCAGTGCCGGGTCCGTGGACAGCCGCTCGGTCATCTCCCGCATCATGCCGCTGGCCTCGAGCGTGCCGATCAACGAGTTCGCCCGCGGGCAGGTGAGGTAGTACAGCGTCGGGAACGGCGTCCCGTCGTCGAGCCGCGGCCGGGTGGCGACCACGTCCGGCAGCCCGCAGGGGCAGCGGTGCGCGACCGCGGCCACCGCGCGCGCCGGCCGACCGAGCTGCGCCGAGACGGCCGCCAGGTCGTCGCCGCTCGGCGGCTCCCCGAGCGGATCGTCTGCTGGTACGGCCGCGGGGCCGTCAGCCATGACCGCCGGCGCCGCCGGGCGAGCCGTCACCGGCCGAGTCCCCACCGGAGCCGCCGCCCGAACCGTCCTGGCCGCTGTCCGGACCGATCCGAGTGGCCGGTCGGGACTCTTCGCGTTCCTCCGCCGTGGTGCCGGCGGCCTGCACAGTGCCCCAGGCGGTGGACCACCACGGCTCACCGGAGCCGCTGCCTCCGCTGGGGGTGTCGGCCAGCTCGGTGCTGCCCAGCGGTTCGCCGTCCGCGCCGATCACCCGGTAGCCGATCTGCCCGGGCAGCACCCAGCCGAACCGCTCGTGGGCCCGGGCCTTGACGAACGCCGGGTCCTGCCAGCGCTGCTTCTCCTCCTTAAGCTGTGCCACCTTCTGTTCGTCGGCAGCGATCTGCGCCTGCAGGTCCTGGATATGGCCGCGCTGCTGGAACCACGCGCGCAGGCTCGACCCGTACGACACCAACAGCACGGCCAGCACCACGAACAACACCACTGAACGACCGGTGAGTCGGCGCCGGGGGCGGGCCGCCGCGGCGGGGGCGTGCTCGCGGCTGGTGCTCGCGGCCGTCCGCTCGGGGTGGCGCCGGGACATGCGGCCGCGCCCCGGCCCCCGCGTGGAGCGGCTGCCGGGGCCTCGGGTTCGGCGGGACGGCGTCACCGTCGGACTCAGGCCCTTCCGCCGAACCGCGGGAAGGCGGACATCCCGGCGTAGCGAGCCGCGTCGTCGAGTTCCTCCTCGATGCGCAGCAGCTGGTTGTACTTGGCCACGCGCTCGGACCGGGCCGGGGCCCCGGACTTGATCTGGCCACAGTTGGTGGCGACCGCCAGGTCGGCGATCGTGGTGTCCTCGGTCTCGCCGGAGCGGTGGCTCATCATGCACCGGAAGCCGTTGCGGTGGGCCAGCGCGACCGCGTCCAGGGTCTCGGTGAGGGTGCCGATCTGGTTGACCTTGACCAGCAGCGCGTTGCCCGCGGCCTCGTCGATGCCCCGCTGCAGCCGTTCCACGTTGGTGACGAACAGGTCGTCGCCGACGATCTGGACCCGGTCGCCGAGCGAGCCGGTGACCTGCTGCCAGCCGGACCAGTCCTCCTCGTCCATCGGGTCCTCGATGGACACCAGCGGGTAGGCGTCGACGAGCTCGCCGTAGTAGGCGGCCATCTCGTCGGCGGTCTTCTCGCCGCCCTCGAAGCGGTAGCGGCCGGCGTCGCGGTCGTAGAACTCGCTGGCGGCCACGTCCAGGGCCAGCACGATGTCCTTGCCCGGCTCGAGCCCGGCCTTGGTCACCGCGGTGGAGATCAGGTCGAGCGCGTGTCGGTTGGACGGCAGGTTCGGCGCGAACCCGCCCTCGTCGCCGAGGCCGGTGGACAGGCCCTCGCCCTTCAGCACCGACTTGAGCGCGTGGTAGACCTCGGCGCCGTGCTGCAGCGCCTCACCGAAGGTGGCGGCACCGACCGGCGCGATCATGAACTCCTGGATGTCGACGTCGGAGTCCGCGTGCGCACCGCCGTTGAGGATGTTGAGCATCGGCACCGGCAGCAGGTGTGCGTTGGCTCCGCCCACGTACCGGAACAGCGGCAGGCCCGCCGACTCGGCGGCGGCACGCGCCACCGCGAGCGAGACGCCGAGGACGGCGTTCGCGCCCAGCCGGGACTTGTTCGGCGTGCCGTCGAGGTCGAGCAGGGTGCGGTCCACCAGCCGCTGCTCCGAGGCCTCCAGGCCGACCAGCGCCGGGGTGATCTGGTCGAGGACCCCGACCACCGCCTGCTCGACACCCTTGCCGCCGTAGCGGTCGGTGCCGTCGCGCAGCTCGGTGGCTTCGAACTGTCCCGTGGACGCGCCGGAGGGCACCGCCGCCCGGGCGAACGTGTCGTCGTCGAGGATCACCTCGACCTCCACCGTGGGGTTGCCCCGGGAGTCGAGGATCTCGCGGGCTCCGACGGCATCGATCGCGGCCACGGGCATCTCCTTGGGTGCGCTGGTTCACCAACGCCGAACAGCCTAACGAGGGCGCTGGGCCCGACGCCGACGGCTCGCCCGGCGCCGCGCTGTCAGGTCGCACGGGTCAGGTCTCACGGTGTCAGGTCTCACGGTGTCAGATCGCCGCACGGCAGAACAGTGCGACGGTTGGCTGACAACT
>CAZNCE010000193.1:0-6524 GCA_964571285.1 uncultured Nocardioidaceae bacterium
GTCACGTCCTCGCCGGTGACGGTCTTGATCACGTCGGGACCGGTGATGAACATGTTGGAGGTGCCGTCGACCATCACGGTGAAGTCGGTGATCGCGGGGGAGTAGACGTGGCCGCCGGCGCAGGCGCCCATGATCAGGGAGATCTGGGGGATCACTCCCGAGGCGTGCGTGTTGCGGCGGAAGATCTCGCCGTACAGGCCGAGCGAGACCACGCCCTCCTGGATCCTGGCGCCGGCGCCCTCGTTGATGCCGACCACCGGGCAGCCGGTCTTCAGCGCCAGATCCATCACCTTGCAGATCTTCTCGCCGTAGACCTGGCCGAGGCTGCCACCGAACACGGTGAAGTCCTGCGCGAACACGCACACCATCCGGCCGTCGATGGTGCCGTAGCCGGTCACCACGCCGTCGCCGTACGGCCGGGTCTGCTGCATGCCGAAGTTGGTGCTACGGTGCCGCGCCAGCTCGTCCAGCTCCACGAACGAGCCGTCGTCGAGCAGCTTCTCCACTCGCTCGCGGGCGGTCAGCTTGCCCTTGGCGTGCTGCTTCTCCACCGCTCGCCGCGACCCGGCGTGCACCGCCTCCTCCAGCCGCTGGTCCAGGTCGGCCAGCTTGCCGGCGGTGGTGCGGATGTCGATCCCGGCTTGGGGGGTGGAGTCGTCTCGGGCGGCGTTCTCGGTCACGGCCGCCAGACTAGCCGTAGCCTGACCGACGTGACCTCGCCGTACGCAGACCTCGACCGGCCTCCGCTGTCGGCCGCCGCGTTGACCCGCGCGCTGGTGCGGCCCGGTGGCCTGTGGTCGCGGGTGGAGGTACGCGACGAGGTCGGATCCACCAACGCCGAACTGGCCGGCCGGGCCCGGGCCGGGACGGACGGCGGCCTGGTGCTGATCGCCGAGTCGCAGCCGCGTGGCCGGGGCCGCCGGGACCGCACCTGGGTCACCCCACCGCGGGCGGGCATCACCGCCTCGTTGCTGCTCCGCCCGCACGCCCTGGCGCCGGACCGGTGGCCCTGGCTGCCGCTGCTGACCGGCGTCGCGGTGACGGAGGCGCTGCGCCGCCGCGCCCAGGTCGAGGCGATGCTCAAGTGGCCCAACGACGTACTGGTGGGGGAGCGGAAGCTAGCCGGTGTGCTGCTCGAACGGGTGGAGACCGCCACCGGTCCGGCCGCGGTCGTCGGCTTCGGCATCAACGTCACCCTGCGGCCCGAGGAGCTGCCGGCGGACTTCGCCCCCGGGGCGTCCGCGACCTCGCTGCTGCTGGAGGGTGCCGCGACCACCGACCGTTCGGTGGTGCTGCCGGAGGTGCTGCGGGTGTTCGAGGCGCTGTACCGGCCGTGGGTCGACGGGTCCCAGCAGGCGGTCGACGGACTCGCCGCCTCCTACGCCGCGCGCTGTGCGACCGTGGGGCGGCACGTGCGCGTCGACGTGCCCGGGGGCGGAGCCGTCGAAGGCCTGGCCCGGCGGATCGACGACCGCGGACGCCTGGTCGTGGACACCGCCTCCGGTGAGCGGGCGCTGGGCGCCGGTGACGTGGTCCACGTCCGGTGACCCGGGTCGCGCGTCGGTGGTTCAACTGGCGGCCCCGTGTCGAGCGGCGGCTGCCCGTCCTCCCGTCGCCCACTACGATGAGTCACGAACCGGCCGACGACGTCCCGGCATCGTGACCGAGAGGATCCCATGGGCATCTCCCCGAAACTGCTCGGCGAGGGCGAGCACGTGGTCTGGTCGACCCGTACCCATGTGAAGAAGCTGATCGTCCCCGCGCTCGTGCTCGTGCTGGCCTGCGCGGTCACCGGGTTCGCCTGGGCAACCATCCCGAGCTTTCGCACCTGGGTGCTCGGCCTGGCCGTTGTGGTGGTGCTGGTGTGGACCGTTTGGCCGTTCCTCAACTGGCTGGCCGCCTCCTACACCGTGACCAACCGCCGGCTGATCACCCGCCGCGGCGTGTTCACCCGGCACGGGCACGACCTCCCGCTGCGGCGGATCAACGACGTGTCGTACGAGCGGCAGCTCCTGGATCGGATCCTGGGCTGCGGGACGCTGGTCATTTCGGCGGCCAGCGAGCAGGGCCAGATCCGGCTGCCGGACGTGCCGCAGGTCGAGCAGCTGCACTTGCAGATCACCGAGCTGCTGTTCGGCACGACGCCATCCGACGACGAGCTCAGAGGACACGAGAGCCGGTGAGTGCGGAGGACCACGACGACGGACTGTCCCCGCGGGAGCGGCTGGAGCGTTCGATCCTCGGCCAGTCCCCCCGGTGGACCAGTAGCGACGTCGCCGACCAGGCGGACGCGACGCTGGCCGAGGCCCAACGGCTGTGGCGCGCGCTCGGGTTCCCCGAGACCGGCAATCAGGCGGCGTTCACCGACGACGACGTGGCCGCGCTGCAACGGCTGCTGGACGCCGTTCGCAGCGGCGTGGTCGACTTCGACACCGCCGTGCGGCTCACCCGGGCCGTGGGCCAGACCATGGCCCGGTTGGCCGACTGGCAGGTCAACACGCTCAGCGAACGCGTCGAGTCCGACGCCGCCCAGCACGGCGGCCGGATGGCGACCGCGATGGCGATGGTGGACGAGGTCGGCCCGCTGTTCGAGGAGCTCCAGGCCTACGCCTGGCGGCGGCACGTGGCGGCCGCGGTGTCCCGGCTGGAGGCACTGGGCGCGGCCGAGGAGGACCTGCAGACCGCGCACCTGACCGTCGGGTTCGCCGACCTGGTGTCGTTCACCCAGCTGAGCAACGGACTCGAGCAGGACTCGCTCGGCCGGCTGGTGGAGGCTTTCGAGGGCCGCACCGTCGACCTGGTCACCACGCTGGGCGGCCGGGTGATCAAGACCCTCGGTGACTCCGTGCTGTTCGTCGCCGACAACCCGGTGGCCGGGGTGGAGACCGGGCTCGCCATCGTCGACGACATCAGTCGCCGCCACGAGCTTCCGGACGTGCGGGTCGGCATCGCGTCCGGCCCGGTCGTCACCCGGATGGGTGACGTGTTCGGCCCGCCGGTGAACATGGCCGCCCGGCTCACCACGGTCGCGCGCCGTAACCGGGTGATCATCGACGACGACACCGCCGATCGGCTCCCGGACCACCGCTACTCACTGCGCCGGTTGTCGCCGCGACCGCTGCGCGGGTTCGGCACGGTGGAGCCGATCTCCGTGCGCAGGCGGGCCGCCGAGGACGCGCCAGTCGCGAACTCGTCCGGCGGTCCGACCGGCAGCGGCACCGACAGCCGCCCCGACGATCGGACCGCGGCCCGGCGCTAGGTTGGTCCGCATGGTGCCGGAAGCCGTCGAACCAGCCCCCAACGACCGAGCCGCAGACACTGCGCATCCGGGTGTGCGCGTGCGGCGCGACGAGTTCGTGGCCGAGCTGGTGCTCGACCGGCCGGAGGCGCTCAACGCCGTGTCGACCCGCCAGGCCCGGTCGATCGCCGACGCCACCCGCGAGCTCGCCGAGGACGCCTCGGTCCGGGCGGTCGTGGTCAGTTCGTCGTCGGACAAGGCGTTCTGCGTCGGGGCCGACCTCAAGGAACGCAACTCGTTCACCGATGCCGACCTGATGGCCCAGCGGCCGGTGGCCCGCGGCGCGTACGGCGGCATCCTCGCGCTGCCGGTGCCGGTGATCGCGGCCGTGCACGGGTACGCGCTCGGCGGCGGCTTCGAGATCGCGCTGTCGTGCGACCTGATCGTCGCCGACGAGACCGCGGTGTTCGGGCTGCCCGAGGTCAGCGTCGGCGTGATCCCGGGTGGCGGCGGCACGCAACTGCTCACCCGACGGATCGGCTGGAACCGGGCGGCGGACCTGATCTTCACTGCGCGTCGCGTCGACGCCACTGAGGGTGCACGGTTGGGCTTTGTGGACAGGGTTTGTGGCCCCGGCGAGCACCGCACCACCGCGCTGCAGCTCGCTGCCGTGGTCGCCGGTCACTCGCCGGTGGGCGTACGCAACGCCAAACGCGCGATGCGGCTCGGCATGGGCGTGGACCTGGCGAGCGGGCTGGACCTGGAGGATGCCGGGTGGCGGGCGACCGCATTCTCCGCCGACCGGCGCGAGGGCGTGGAGGCGTTCAACGCCAAACGACCCCCGCGTTGGCCCGGTACGTCGTAGTCTGTCCCGCATGTACGAAGTCCAGGGGGTCGCAGTCGACGCGGAACGCCGGGTCGCCTGCGTGGAAGGGGAGCAGCTTCAGCTCACGGCGATGGAGTTCGATCTGCTGCATGCGCTCGTGTCGAACGCGGGGCGGACCGTCCCGCGCGACGAGTTGATGCGCAACGTCTGGAACACCACGTTCTGGACCTCGACCAAGACCATCGATGTCCATGTGGGCTGGCTGCGGCGGAAGCTGGGCGACGACGCGCGTCGCCCCCGCTACATCACCACGGTGCGCGGTCAGGGGCTGCGCTTCGAGGTCGACCCGCCGGAATGGGACGACGACGGCGAGGCCGTGGAGTCGGTCCGGTCCTCGGTCGGCCTGAACACGTAGGTCCGGTAGCTCCAGAACCGGAACGCCGTTCCCAGCACCAGCCCCACCCCGTTCGCCGAGATGTTGTCGGCGAGTGCGCTGGTGAAGCCCAGCAGATAGTGCGAGATCCCCAGGCAGCCGGCCGCGATCGCCAGGCCGATGCCGTTGAACGCGAAGAAGGCGGCGTACTCCCTGCCCAGTCCGCTGCGGGCCCGGTCCCGCCAGGTCCAGTGCCGGTTCCCCAGGTACGTCGCCACGGTCGCCACCGTCACCGAGATGACCTTGGCGGTGACCGGCTTGTGCTCCAGCGGGGCCGGCCAGAACGCACCGTCGAACCGCAGCAGGTTGAACACGCCCACGTCCACGACGAACCCGATGGCACCGACCAACCCGAACTTCACCAGCTCGTCGAGCAGCCCGCGCAGCCGCGACCGTGGTCGAACCGGCGGCGTACCTGACATCGGAAATCCTGCGGCGGTGAGGGGAGGGGCGGGCGGGACCCTGCCAGGGTAGAGGCCGGCCAGCAGCCTGCCGGTGCGGCAGCGGGTGCAGCGGATCGGCCGCGCCGGGGAGCCGGGCCGGATCACCGGTCGATACCCTTGCGCAGGTGAGCAACCCTCAGGTCGCCGTCATCGGTGGCGGGCAGCTGGCCCGGATGATGCAGCCGGCCGCGATCGAGCTGGACATCCACCTGCGGCTGCTGGCCGAGGGCCCGGACGTCGCGGCCGCCCAGGTGATCCCGGACCACCTGGTCGGTGACTACACCGACCTGGACACGCTGCGCAAGGTGTCCGACGGCTGTCAGGTGATGACGTTCGACCACGAGCACGTGCCCACCGAACACCTGCGAGCACTGGCCGCCTCCGGGGTGGCCTGCCGGCCGGGGCCGGAGGCGCTGGTGAACGCGCAGGACAAGGCGGTGATGCGTCGCAGCCTGTCCAAGATCGGCGTGCCGTGCCCGGTCAACGAACTGGTCCACACCGCGGCCGACGTCACCGCGTTCGCGGACCGCGCCGGTGGCTTCCCGATCGTGCTCAAGACCACTCGGGGCGGCTACGACGGCAAGGGTGTGTGGTTCGTCGAGTCGGAGCCGGAGGCGGCCGAGGTGCTGCGGTCGGTCTCCGTGCCGGTGCTGGTCGAGAAGCGTGTTGACTTCCGCCGCGAGCTGTCCACGCTGGTCGCGCGGTCCCCGTCGGGACAGTGCGCGGTGTATCCGGTGGTCGAGTCGGTGCAACGCGACGGGATCTGCACGGAGGTGATCGCTCCGGCGCCCGGCCTGGCGCGGGAGCTGTCCGACCAGGCGCAGGAGATAGCGCTGCGGATCGCCGGTGAGCTGCACGTGACGGGCATCCTCGCGGTGGAGATGTTCGAGACCGTCGACGGACAGATCCTGGTGAACGAGCTCGCGATGCGTCCGCACAACACCGGCCACTGGACCATCGACGGCGCGGTCACCTCGCAGTTCGAGAACCATCTGCGCGCCGTGCTCGACCTGCCCCTCGGGTCGACCACGGCCCGGCAGCCGGTCGCGGTGATGGTCAACGTGCTCGGCGGCATCGGCCGGCTGCACGACGGCTACCCGCACGTCTTCGCCCGCGACCCCGGGCTCAAGATGCACCTGTACGGCAAGGAGGTCCGACCGGGCCGCAAGGTCGGTCACGTCACCGCGTACGGCGACGACCTGGCCGACGTGCTGGAGCGGGCGCGCCACGCCGCAGGCTGGCTGCAGGGCGACCAGCCGGACGATCAGCCGGACGGGCGGCGGGGGCAGGAAGCGGGCGAGCGGCGATGACGGCGCAGCGACCGAACGGCCCGGCCCGGGTCGGCATCGTGATGGGCTCGGACTCCGACTGGCCGGTGATGGAGGCGGCCGGCCAGGCGCTCGCCGAGTTCGACGTGCCGTTCGAGGCGGACGTGGTCTCCGCACACCGGATGCCCGTGCAGATGCTGGAGTACGGCCGGGAGGCGTCGGGTCGCGGCCTGCAGGTGATCGTCGCCGGGGCCGGCGGTGCGGCGCACCTGCCGGGCATGCTGGCGGCCGTCACCCCACTGCCGGTGATCGGCGT
>CAZNCE010000194.1:0-6485 GCA_964571285.1 uncultured Nocardioidaceae bacterium
CACCTCGACCCGGCCGAAGCCGGCCTCCCGGGCATACCCCTCCAGGGTGCCGCGCCGCATCACGGTCCCGGTCCCGGCCGAGGGCGGCGATGACAGCCCGTCCGGCAGGCACACCAGCAGGCTGAAGCCGTACATCAACCGCTCGATGACGTCGCCCGGCGCGGTGAAGTCGTCGGCCACGGCCTCATCCATCACCACCACCGTGCCGTCCGGCTTCAGCGACCGTCGGATCGCGTCGAGCACCTCGACCGGCCGCGGCATGTCGTGCAGGCACTCGAACAGGAACGCCGCGTCGAGACTTCCGTCCGCTGCCAGCTCGCTCCCGTCGGCGCACCGGAACGACAGCCGGTCGGTGAGGCCGGCCGCAGAGGCGTTCTGCCGGGCCAGTTCCACGGACGGCTCGTCGATGTCGATCCCGGTGACGGTCGCCCCCGGGTACGCGCGTGCGATCGCGATGGTGGACCAGCCGGCACCGCAGCCGACATCGGCGATCCGTGCCTCCGGCCGGCTGAGCACCGCGTGCACCTCGGGCACCCCGGCCAGCGCAGCGGGCAACTGGTGCTCGAACCAGGGCCGGTTCATATCTGCCTGCCCGGTGCGAACATCATCGCCGAACTGGGCCCAGGTGACGCCGCCGCCGTTCCGGTAGGCCGCCAGCAGCGCGGGAAGCTGCTGCACAACCGCCATGAACATCCTGGGCAGCGGGCCGACGTAGGCAAGGCTGTGTACGTCGGTGAGCACCTCGGCGACAGCCGGCGGCAGCGCGTACCGGCGACCGGTCCCGTCGGTTGACGCGGCCTGCTCGGTGCCGGTGTCGACGGTCAGGATGCCGTAGACCGCCTGCTGCTCGAGCCACTCGCGGGCGTAGCGGGCATCGGTGCCGGTCCGCTCGGCCAGCTGCTGCGGGGTGGCCGGTCCATCGGCGGCGAGGGAGCGGTACCAGCCGAGCTTGTCGCCCAAATAGAAGCTGTAGACCTCGATCGCGCCGAGCCCGGCCATCAGCAACCGCTCGGCGAACTGGTCCGCGGTCGGGGCCGCGATGCCCTCGCGGTCGGCGGAGTCGACGACTGCCGGCTCCGGGGTCGTCGTGGTGGAGTTGGGCACTGGGTCTGCTGGGTGTGTGGTCGTCATGCCGGGACGCTAGGCCGGGCCGCTGTCGGCGCCCTGTCCAACGCCTGTCCGCACGCCGACAGCCCACACGGTCAATGGCCCCAACATCCGACGTCAGGATCCGACGGTCGCCACCGCACCAACCCCCTCGAACGTCGGACCTTGGCGTCGGATCTTGAGGCACTCAACCCGGCGGGGGTACGGCGTCGAGGGCGCTGCGCACGAAGGCCAGCACCTCCTCGTCGGTCATCCGAGCGCCGTTGGCGATGGCCGTGGCGGCGGCCCGCTCCCCCAGCCGGGCGACGACATCCGAGCGCAGCTCCTGCAACCGCCGGGCGTCGTCGCCGGTCGCGGCGACCGAGGTGCTGCGGTTGCCCAGGGCACCGGACAGGACGGCTGCCTGCTCGGCCCGGTCGAGCCGACCGAACAGATGGGCGACGTTGCGCAGCGTGGTCCACTGGTGGGTCCAGTTGCCGGCCCGGTGCCAGTGCTCCACCGCCTCGCGGAACACCGGGACCGCCTCCATCGGATCCCCGTGGCGGCAGCGCAGCGACGCGACCGATACCAGTGTCACCCCCAGCAGATAGCGGTCGTCGAGCTCCCGGGCCCGCGCGAGCGCAGCGTCCAACAGCGGCGTCGCCGCAGCGGGATCGACGTCCAGCAGGCACTCCCCGTGCGCGTAGGTCGACCAGGCCTCGACCAGCAGCTGGCCCTGTGCCGCCGCACGCTCGCGCAGCCCACGCGCCTGCTCGGCGGCCTCGAGCGGACGGCCGACGTAAGCGGTGACCAGGCAGCGGCCCATCTCGGCCAGCTGCTGGTACGCGTCCAGGCCGAAGTCGGCGGCGACCCGCATCACCTCGTCGGTCAAGGTCTGTGTCTCGTCCAGCCGGCCCGCGAACTGGGAGATCTCTGCCATCAGGTAGCGCAGGTAGCACTCGGTCGCCGCGGCCCACGAGACGGTGCTCCCACCGCCGGGGGCACCGGAATCCACGACGAGGGTGGGCCCACCGTCTCCTTCCGCCCCACCGTCATGGCCGCCGGCGAGCCCCTCCAGGCCACGCTCGGCCAGCCCCCGGGCCCGATCCAGCGCACCGCTGAACCGGGCTGCCGACGCCGCGACCGCCTGGACCGCTGCGAGACCGACGGGCGTCAGCGGGTCGGCCGCGGAATCGGCCTCCACCATGGCCAGCACGCGGTCGGCCCAGTGGCCCACCTCGGCGGACATGCGTTGCTCGAGGTACGGCAACAGGCTGCCCACCAGGTTCGCCGCCAGCTCGAGGTCGTGCTCCGCGGCCCAGCCGAACGCCGCCCGAAGCTCGTCGAACCGGGACCGGATCAACTCGGCGGCGGCGTAGTGCTGCGGGCCGAACAGCTGCCCGCGGCTCGTTGCGACCAGGTCGGTGTAGAGGTCGGCATGCACGCGACGGACCTGCTCCGCGTACGGACGTTGGGCCAGCCGCTCGCGGCCGTACGCCCGGATGGTCTCGAGCATCGCGTAGCCGCCGGCCAACGGCTCGACGGCGAGCATCGACCGGTCGGCCAGCGACAGCACGATCTCCGCGGCCCGCTCCGGGTCCATCGGCCCGCCGAGCGACGAGGGATCCGCAGCGGATCCCCGCGGCAGCGCCACGGCGCACACCAGCCGCTCCGCGTCGGCTAGCGAGAACCCGCCGGCGAACACCGAGAGCACCTCGAACACCCGCTGCTGGTCGGCGTCGAGCAGGTCGTACGACCAGTCGACCACCGCCCGCAAGGTCCGATGGCGGCCGGGGCCGCCGACCGGTCCGCCGCGCAGCAGCCGGAACCGCCAGGACAGCCGCCCGGCGAGGTCGGCCACGGACATCGACCGGGTCCGGTTGGCCGCCAGCTCGAGTGCCAACGGCAGGCCGTCCAGGCGTCGGCAGACCTCGGCCACGTCCGCGGCGCTGGTCTCGTCGACGGTGAGCTCGCGACCCCGCGCGGCGGCCCGGTCCGCGAACAGCCGGACGGCGGGTGCTCGGGCGACCTCCGCCGGATCGGCGTCGGGTGGGGGTACGGCCAGTGGGGCGAGCGGGTAGAGCTGCTCGCCCTGCACATCCAGGGGTGCTCGCGAGGTGGCCAGGATGCCTACCCGGGGGCAGCCGTGGTGCACGGCGGTGGCCAGCTCCGCCACCGCCGCCAGCAGGTGCTCGCAGTTGTCCAGCACCAGCAGCAGGCAGCGGTCGGACAGGAACTCGAGCAGCCGTTCGGTGGTCGCCATACCCTCCCGGGGGGCCAGGTCGAGGGTGGTGGTGACCAGGAACGGGACGTTGGCCTGCCGCGACAGCGCCGACAGGTCGCACAGCCACACGCCGTCGGGGAACCGCTGCGCGGCGCGCTGTGCGGCACACAGCGCGAGCGTGGTCTTGCCTACGCCGCCGGGGCCGACCACGGTCAGCAGCGCACCGGGCTGCACGAGCCGGTCGACCTCGTGCAGCGCGTCCTCGCGACCAAGGATCGCCGGGGACCTGCCGACGTGCCGGGCCAGGTTGCCCGCGTCCCGCGACGGAGGCTCCGACTGCTGCCGGACCTGCGGCGGGACGGCGACGGACGTCGACGGTCCGGCCGGCTCGCCGCGGAGCACCGCAGCCTGCAGCTCCTGCAGCGCCGTGGAGGGTTCGAGACCGAGCTCGTCGGCGAGCAGCGTCCGGTAGCCCGCGAAGACCGCCAGCGCGTCGGCTGGCCTGCCCTGCCGGGAGTACGCGCGCATCAGCTGCGCCCGGGGACGCTCCCGCAGCGGCTGCTCCACGGCCAACGACTCGGCTCGGCCGACGGCGTCGACCAGGTCGCCGGCGGCGAGCCGGGCTTCGATAGCGTCCTCGATCGCGCCGGTCCGCAACTCCTCCAGCCGGGTCGCCTCGGCACGGGCGAACTCCTCGTCGGCGAACTCGGCGAAGGCCCTGCCCCGCCACAGCGCCAGGGCCCGGTCCAGCATCTCGGCCGCGGCAGCGGGGTCGCCGGCCAGCAGGTTCCGGCCGGACTCGACCAGCGCCTCGAACGCGGACGCGTCCAGGTCATCACGGCCGACCCGGAGGACGTACCCGGGTGGCTGGGTCACGAGCTGCGGCCCGGCCTCCCCCTCGGCGCGCTCGTGCAGCACCGCCCGGAGGCGGGACACCAGCGTGTGCAGCGCCCCGGTGAGATCGGCCGGGGGTTGTGAGCCCCAGACTGCGTCGGCCAGCGCGTCGGTGCTGAGCACGGTGTTGGGGCGGGCGGCCAGGGCGGCCAGCAGCCGCCGTTGTCGCGGCGCCAACCCGGCAGGCCGCACCACTTCCATCGCACCCGGAGCCGGTGCGACGTCAACACTGCCGAGAACCCGCAGCCGGGTCATCGCCCCATGATGGCATCGACGCCGCTCGGTCAGGTACGGATCACGATCGATCCGACCGCCATGTCGTGCAACCCGCGACCGTCTCGGTCGCTCACCGCGGCCGGCACCACCAGGCAGATCAACAGCGTGCGCACCAGCACGCGCAGCGTGCCCAGCCGCCCACCGGCCAGCCGGACCACCCGGATCCGCATCAACAGCTGGCCCACCGAAGCCCCGAGCAGGCTGGTGAACAGCCACCGCTCCGCCGCGAACACCACCAGCGGCCCCCACAGCGCGACCGGACCCCGACCGCTGAACACCTCGTTGCCGACGAACGCGGCCACGAACAGCAGCGAGGCCACCCAGTCGATGCCGAGTGCGATCACCCGGCGGCCCCAGCCGGCGGTCGATCCCGGGCCCGACACCGGTAGCCCGAGGCGCTCACCCGGGTACGGGATCGGCGGAGTCTGGGACACGCCGAGCACACTACCGGCGGGTGGTGGATAATCTGAGCACCTGCCCAAGGACCGCCTTCCGACACAGACACCGCAAGTGGCACGAGCCGGTGCAACGGCGCACCCGCATTGATCAGGCGACCCCTCCGCGATCCACGCGGGTGAGGAGGACCACACCACATGTTCGCGAACGCTGACGAGTTGTTCCGCTATCTCAAGGACGAGGACGTCGAGTTCGTCGACGTCCGGTTCTGCGACCTGCCCGGGGTGATGCAGCACTTCACCGTCCCGGTCTCCTCGTTCGGACCCGAAGTCGTCGAGGACGGCCTGATGTTCGACGGATCGTCGATCCGCGGCTTCCAGGCCATCCACGAGTCCGACATGGCGCTGTTTCCCGACCCGACCTCCGCGTACGTCGACCCGTTCCGGGCCGACAAGACGCTGATCGTCAACTTCTTCATCCACGACCCGCTGACCGGTGAGCCGTACTCCCGCGACCCGCGCAACATCGCCCGCAAGGCCGAGGCGTACCTGCGCAGCACCGGAATTGCCGACACGGCGTACTTCGCTCCGGAGGCGGAATTCTACGTGTTCGACGACGTGCGGTTCGAGACCAAGGCCAACACCGGCTACTACCACATCGACTCGGTCGCTGGTGCCTGGAACACCGGCCGCGAGGAGGAGACCGGCAACCAGGGCTACAAGGTGAAGTACAAGGGTGGCTACTTCCCGGTGCCGCCGGTCGACCACTTCGCCGACCTGCGGGCCCGGATCAGCCGGACGTTGGAGTCCTCCGGGCTGATCGTGGAGCGGCAGCACCACGAGGTCGGCACCGCCGGCCAGGCCGAGATCAACTGGCGGTTCGACGAGCTGCTGGTCAGCGCCGACAACGTGATGAAGTTCAAGTACATCGTGAAGAACGTGGCCTGGGAGGAGGGCAAGACCGCCACCTTCATGCCCAAGCCGATCTTCGGCGACAACGGGTCCGGGATGCACTGCCACTCGTCGCTGTGGGCCGGCGGGGAGCCGCTGTTCTACGACGAGGGCGGCTACGCGGGGCTCTCCGACACCGCCCGCTACTACATCGGCGGCATCCTCGCCCACGCGCCGGCGCTGCTCGCGTTCACCAACCCGACGCTGAACTCCTACCACCGCCTGGTGCCCGGCTTCGAGGCGCCGGTGAACCTGGTCTACAGCCAGCGCAACCGGTCCGCCTGCATCCGGATCCCGATCACCGGCTCGAACCCGAAGGCCAAGCGGATCGAGTTCCGCTGCCCCGACCCGTCGGCCAACCCGTACCTCGCCTTCGCCGCGATGCTGCTGGCCGGGGTGGACGGCATCAGGAACAAGATCGAGCCGCCGCAGCCGGTGGACAAGGACCTGTACGAGCTTCCGCCCGAGGAGCACCAGGACATCGCCACGGTGCCCGCGTCACTGCCCGAGGTGATCCAGGCGCTCGAGGGCGACCAGGAGTTCCTGCTGGCCGGGGACGTGTTCACCTCCGACCTGCTGGAGACCTGGGTGCAGCTCAAGCGCAAGGACGAGATCGCTCCCGTCGCCCAGCGCCCGCACCCACACGAGTTCGAGCTCTA
>CAZNCE010000195.1:0-6372 GCA_964571285.1 uncultured Nocardioidaceae bacterium
CTTCCGTATGAACGCCGACCTGCAGGCGCGACGGCGATTGGGTCTGACCGCGACGCTGGTGCGCGAGGACGGCCGGGAGGGCGACGTGTTCAGCCTGATCGGGCCGAAGCGGTTCGACGCGCCGTGGAAGGACATCGAATCGCAGGGCTGGATCGCGCCGGCCGACTGCGTCGAGGTGCGGGTGACGCTGAGCGAGTCCGAGCGGCTCGCCTATGCCACGGCCGAGGCCGAGGACCGCTACCGGCTGGCGGCCAGCACCGACGTGAAGACCCGGCTGGTGCGCCGGCTGGTGGACCGGCACGCCGGCGAGCAGACGTTGGTGATCGGGCAGTACCTCGACCAGCTCGAGGAGCTCGCCACGCAGCTGCAGGCTCCGCTGATCACCGGGGAAACCACGGTGAAGGAGCGGCAGCGGCTGTTCGACGGGTTCCGGTCCGGTGAGCTGTCGCTGTTGGTGGTGAGCAAGGTGGCGAACTTCTCCATCGACCTGCCGGAGGCCGCGGTCGCGATCCAGGTGTCGGGCTCGTTCGGATCCCGGCAGGAGGAGGCGCAGCGGTTGGGCCGCCTGCTGCGGCCGAAGTCCGACGGGCGCACCGCGCGGTTCTACACCGTCGTCTCGCGCGACACCGTGGACGCCGAGTTCGCGCAGAACCGGCAGCGCTTCCTGGCCGAGCAGGGCTACGCGTACTCCATCGTCGACGCGGACGAGATCAGCTCCTGACCGGCGCCCGCCCGGCCGCCCGCCCGCCTGGCCTCAAGATCCGACGGTGAGATCCGACGAATTGAGCGTTGCCCACGCTCAGCAGTGGCGGACCTTGGCGTCGGATCGTGAGGCGGAGCGGGTACGGCCGGGGCAGCCGGCACATCGCCGGGCGGCGCGAATCGGTGATGTGCCTGCGCCCCTGGTGACGATCTGGCATCGTGCCATCCACACAATGTCACGGAGGGGCCGATGCGCGGACGATGGGCAGGCACCAAGCGGTCGCGGCGACGGCCGGTCCGACCGGCGGTGGCAGCCGCGGTGGCGGCGCTGCTGGCGGGCCTAACCACGACCGCGACGGCGAACGCCGACCCGCCGGCCGCCGGCGACAGCAACGACGTCGTGACCATCCCGGACCGGGCCGAGGGCAGCCCCCAGGCCGGGTGGCGGTTCGTGGGTGAGTACACCTCCCTGGTCCTGGACGCCGAGGGGAATCCGGTGGTCAGCTACCGGGCGCACGGCCACGACGGCCCGGAATTGCGCATCCTGCACTGCAACGACCCCAACTGCGCCGGCCGCGACGACTCGATCACCCGGCCGGACCGGGCCGACGCCGGTGCGGAGACCTCGCTGGCGCTGGATGCCGACGGCCACCCGGTGGTGAGCTACCTGGACGAGCGCGCCGGCCGGCTCACGGTCATGCACTGCAACGACCCGGACTGCGCAGGCGGTGACGAGTCGATCGCCCGGCCGGTGTTGGGCAAGGGCGACGACACCGCGCTGGCGCTGGACCCCGAGGGCAACCCCGTGGTCGCGTACGGCTCGCACCGGCGCGGCGTCGTCGTACTGCACTGCAACGACCCCGGTTGCACCGGCGGGGACGAGTCGATCAGCCGTCCGGGTCGCGGCGGGCTCGCCTACAGCGTCGACCTGGCTATGGACGCCGACGGCCACCCGGTGGTGAGCTACCACCTCTCCCAGGGGCCGCTGTCCGCCGATCCGCTGAAGATCCTGCGCTGCGACGACCCGGACTGCTCGGGTGGCGGCGAGACCACCGGCACGCCGGCCACGACCGACGTCGGCTGGGACACCTCGCTGGTGCTGGACGCCGCCGACCGTCCGGTGGTGACCTTCTACAGCACCGTCGAGAGGGGGCTCGGGCTGATCCACTGCAACGACAGGGCCTGCCTGCGGGGTCCCGGCGGCCCCGAGATCGTACGGGTGCCCGATCCGGAACGCGGCGTGGGCATGTACAGCTCGCTGGCTCTCGACGCCGACGGCAACCCCGTGATCAGCTACCACAACCCGCCACGCTTCGACCGCGACCTCAAGGTCGCGCACTGCAACGACCCCGACTGCGACCCGGCCGTCGGCGGCCCGGGGTCGATCACCTCCCCGGATCGGCACGGTTACACGGGCAGCTTCACGTCGTTGGCCCTCGATGCCGAGGGGAACCCGGTGGTGGCCTACCACAACTACGAGAAGGGCTTCCTCAAGCTGCTGCACTGCGACGACCCGGACTGCTCGCCGCTGCCCGACACGACCCCGCCCACGGTCCGTTCCTCGACGTGGCCGGAGCAGCCGGACGGCGACCGCGGCTGGTTCGTGACGCCGCCGTACCTGCGGCTGGGCGCCAGCGACCAGCGCGGCACCGGTGTGGTCGAGCTCCGCTGCGTGGTGGACCCGCCGGTCCCGCCCGACACGTTCGCGGCCTTGCCGCAGGGAAACCGCTGTCGCCACCACGAGCTGAGCACCGACGGGGTCCGCGACACCTACGCTGCGGCGATCGACCGGGCCGGCAACGCCGGAACCCCGGTACGCGTGCGGATGAAGGTGGACACCACCGAACCGGTCGTGCGCTGCCAGCAGCCACCCGAGTTCCGGGTCGGCGAACCCGATGCCGCTGTGCGGGCGAGGGTGCGCGACGTGACGTCCGGCCCGGTGCGGCAACGGGTGAGTGCCCCGGCCGACACCAGCGCTCCCGGCGACTTCGTCGTACCCATCACCGGCAGGGACCGGGCGGGCAACAGGACCGTCGTGGAGTGTGCGTACTCCGTGGGCTGATCACCGGAGCTTAATCCGGTGACAACGTGGGCCGGGGGACGTAAAGTCGATCGGCCCCCACAAAGCCCTGGACCCGCGACCGCGGAGGTGTCGTGACGCCTGCCATCAACCGCCGACCCGCACCCGACGATCCGTCCACACCGTCCAGCACCGACGACCCGACCGGCAGCCACCTCTCCACCACCGACCAACTGCCCACCACACCCGACAACGAGCCCACGGATCCGGCGGACGAGCTCGCCGCCGAACGCCGACACCTCGCCGAGTCCCGCGCCGACCTGGCGCGGATGCGTGCGCGGACCGCCGGGCTGGATCGCAACGCCGCCGGCGACTGGGTCTCCCAGCAGTTCCTCGAGTCCGCGCTGGCCCTGCGCATGAAGCAGCTCGAGGACGACCCCACCGTGCCGCTGTTCTTCGGCCGCCTCGACTACGACGCCCGCGATGCCGACGGCCGCGGTGAGCGCTTCCACATCGGTCGGCGCCACGTCACCGACGACGACGGTGAGCCGATGGTGATCGACTGGCGGGCCGACATCTCCCGCGCGTTCTACCGCGCCAGCAAGACCGAGCCGCTGGGAGTGCGCCTCCGCCGCCGGTTCGGCTTCGTGCACGGCGAGCTGACCGCGTTCGAGGACGAGCACCTGAGCGCGGGCGAGCAGGAGGAGCACTCGGCGATCCTCGAGACCGAGATCGAGCGTCCGCGCACCGGCCCGATGCGCGACATCGTCGCCACCATCCAGCCCGAACAGGACGTGATCGTGCGCGGCGGGCTGAACCACTCCGTGTGCGTCCAGGGCGCCCCCGGGACGGGCAAGACCGCGGTCGGGCTGCACCGCGCGGCCTACCTGCTGTACGCGCACCGTGACCAGCTCACCCGGCAGGGCGTGCTGGTGATCGGGCCGAACGCCTCCTTCCTGCGCTACATCGCGGACGTGCTGCCGTCGCTGGGCGAGATCGAGGCGAAGCAGACGACGATCGAAGAGCTGGTCGGCAAGCGGGTCCGGATCCGCGGTGCGGACCGGCCCGAGGTGGCCCGGCTGAAGGGCGACGCCCGGTGGGCGGAGGTGCTGCGACGGGCCGTCTGGTCCGGCATCGTGGAGCCCGCCGAGGGTCTGGTGGTGACCCGCGGGGCGTCCCGCTGGCGCGTCCCCGGGTACGAGGTGTCCGCCCTGCTCAAGGAGCTGCGCGAGCGCGGGGTGCGGTACGGCGCCGCGCGGGAGATGCTGCCGCAGCGGTTGGCGCACCGCGTGCTGGTCAAGATGGAGACGGCCGGCGAGGCGCCGGACGACCGCGTGCACTCCAGCGTCGCCAGGAGCCGCCCGGTCAAGACGTACGCCGAATCGTTGTGGCCGGCGGTGGACCCGGCGAGGATCGTGTACACCCTGCTGTCCGATCCCGAGTCGCTGGCACGGCATGCCGAAGGCCTGCTCGACGAGGCAGAGATTTCGCTTGCGACGTGGGAGAAACCGCCACGCAGCCCCGGTGCGGCCCGGTGGTCGGTCGCCGACGCGGTGCTGATCGACGAGGTCGCCGACCTGGTCGAACGTACCCCCAGCAGGGGGCACGTGGTGGTCGACGAGGCGCAGGACCTGTCGCCGATGATGCTGCGGGCCGTCGGCCGGCGCTGCACCACCGGATCGGTCACCGTGCTGGGCGATCTGGCGCAGACCACCACGCCGTGGGGCAGCCGGTCCTGGCCGGAGGCGCTGGACCACCTGGGCAAGCCCGGGGCGCATGTGGAGGAGCTGACGTTGGGCTTCCGGGTGCCACGCGACGTCATCGAGTTCGCGGCCCGGCTGCTGCCCGCGATCGCCCCGGACCTCGCGGCACCGCGTTCGGTACGGCGGACCAGCGGTGACCTGGTGGTCGAGCACGACCGCTCGCCGGTGGCGGCCGCCGTCGCCGCCGTACGGCGCGCGCTCGCTCGTGAGGGCTCGGTGGGCGTGATCGTGCCGGACGTTCTGGCGAAGCGGGCGGCCACCGCGCTGGCCGCGGCCGGCATCCCGTTCAGCCGGCTCGGAGACGTCGACGACATGGCGGCCCGGGTGGACCTGGTCCCGGCCAGGCTGGCCAAGGGGCTCGAGTTCGACCATGTGGTGCTGCTGGAGCCGGCCGCGATCGTCGCCGCCGAGGCGGACGAGACCACCGGCCTGCGCAGGCTGTACGTGTGCCTGACCCGGGCGGTGACCTCGCTGGCCGTCCTGCACGCCGATCCGCTGCCCGGGTGGTTGCTGGAAGAGCCGGCCTGAGCCTGCGGCGCCGGCCGTACTCTGGAGGAGACCGGCTGGAAGGTGAACAGGATGTCCGACAGCGCCCACGTGATCCGGGTGACGACCTACCCCACGGTGCACGGCAAGGCGGACGAGGTCCGAGCCGCGGCACGGGCCGTCGCCGACCGCGCCCGGAACTCCGACGGCTGCTTCGGCGCCCAGGTCTGCCGCCAAGAGGGTGCGGACGACCTGGTGGTGCTGATCTCCCGCTGGCAGGATCGCCAGTCGCTGCAGGACTTCGAGTCGGCAAACCAGAAGCCGCAGAAGATCGCCGTGCACGGTCTGGTCGACGGCTCCCCCACCACGGTGCACTACGTGTCCATGTGACGTCGTTGCCGACCGCCGTGACGAAGTCTGCCTGGAACCCCCGCCGCCCCGTGCTCGACGATCTGGAAGCCGCGGTGCGCCGGCGGTACACCGAGCCGCACCGGCGCTACCACGACCTGCGCCACCTCGAGGACGTACTCGGCGCCCTGCGGTGGCTGGCGGACGAGGCCGAGGACGCGGAGGCGGTGCGGTGGGCGGCGCTGTTCCACGACGCGGTGTACGACGTCGCCGCCCCCGACAACGAGGAGCGGTCCGCCCGGCTCGCCGAACGGGAGCTGTCGGCGGCGGGGGTCGACCGTCAGCGGGTGAGCGAGGTCGGCCGGCTGATCCGGCTCACCGCCACCCACACCCCGGAGCCTGGCGACCGCAACGGCGCCACCCTGTGCGACGCCGACCTCAGCATCCTCGGCGCACCCGGGCCGCGCTATCTGGAGTACGCCCGGGACGTGCGTCGGGAGTATCGCGACGTGCCGGACGACGAGTTCCGTGCTGGCCGGGTCCGCATCCTCGAAGCCCTTCTCGGCCACGGCATCTACCACACAGCCACCGGTCGCCGGCTGTGGGAACGGGCGGCCCTGCGGAACGTGGCCGCGGAGATCGACCGGCTCCGGGGCGGGCGGTAGCCGGATGCGGGTGGGGCCGGTCGACATCCCCGAGAGCGAGCTCCGGTGGCGGTTCAGCCGCTCCGGCGGGCCGGGTGGGCAGTCGGTCAACACCACCGACTCCCGCGTCGAGTTGGTGTTCGACCTGGCGTCCTCCTCCGCCGTACCCCCGAGGTTGAAGGAGCGGGCGCTGCGCCGGCTGTCGAAGCGCCTGGTCGACGGGACGCTGGTGGTGGCCGCCTCGGAGTACCGGTCCCAGTTGCGGAACCGGGAGTCCGCGCGGGCTCGGCTGCGGGACACCCTCGAGCGTGCGTTCGCGCCACCGCCGCCGCGGCGCAGGCCGACCCGGCCGACGCGTGCGTCGAAGGAACGGCGGCTGTCCTCGAAGCGCCGCCGCAGTGAGACCAAG
>CAZNCE010000196.1:0-6149 GCA_964571285.1 uncultured Nocardioidaceae bacterium
AGTCCGGGGACCGTGGCGGGCCGCCCACTCCCCCAGCCTAGGAAGGGCCACCACGGACAGCTGGTGCGGCTGCGCGCAGCGGCCCGACCCGACCCGCCCGGGACACGCGCCGCCCAGAAGAACATCTATGTTCGATGTCGAAATGCCTCGCGGTCGTTCGACATACGCACGAGAAGCAACTCCCCAAGCAATCAGAAGGAGTGGACAAGATGCCGCGTTTCATGGGGTTCGTGAGGATGGAAGAGGGCATCGGCACGCCCCCACAGGCGCTGTTCGACGCCATGGACGCCCACATCGGCGAGCGTGCCGCCAAGGGTGTGTTCCTCGATGGCGGCGGCCTTTACGGGACCGAGGATGCGGTCAACTTCGTGGTCCGACAGGGCGAGGTCAGCCGCGTCGACGGGCCGTACGCCGAGGCCAAGGAGGTCGTCGGCGGCTGGGCCATCATGCAGTACGAGACGCTCGAGGAGGCGGTGGCCGATCAGCGGGAGTTCGCGGAGCTGCACGCGAAGTACTGGCCCGAGGTCACCGTGATCGCGACGCTGCGCCAGATCTCCACCGGCCCAGAGGAGCCCGGCGACTGAAGCCCGGCTCACTACGCTGGGGTCCGTGCCGTCGGAGACCAGTGCGGATGACCCGGCTGAGGTGGTTTACGCCGCGTGGCGGACCGAGTCGGCCCGCCTCGTCGGTGCTCTCACCCGGATGACCCGTGATGTGGAGCTCGCGCAGGATCTCGCGCAGGACGCACTGGTGGCCGCACTCGAGCAGTGGCCGGTCAGCGGCGTCCCGGAGAACCCGATTGCATGGCTGATGACGATCGCGAAGCGGCGCGGCATCGACCACTTTCGGCGCGCGGACAGCCTTCGGCGCAAGCTGGGGGAGCTCGAACACGTCCGCGAGGGAGCGGATGAGATGGCCGATCTCGACGGGCACGTCGACTACATCGAGGACGACGTGCTGCGCCTCATCTTCTTGTCCTGCCACCCCTCCCTGACTGCCGAGTCCCGGGCGGCGCTGACGCTGCGCTTGGTCGGAGGGCTGACGACCGCCGAAATCGCCCGCGGGTTCCTGGTTTCCGAAGCCACGATGGGCCAGCGCATCTCACGGGCGAAGAAGACCCTGTCCTCGGCTAACGCCGACTTCGAACTGCCCACGGGGGCGGAGCGAACCAAGCGCCTCGACGACGTCATGGCCGTGATCTACCTGATCTTCAACGAGGGCTACACGGCCACTGCGGGCGAGGACTGGATGCGCCCCGATCTGACCAGCGAAGCGCTGCGACTCGCGCGCATGCTGGCCGCACTCGCTCCTGACGAGCCTGAGGTGCTCGGTCTGCAGGCCCTGCTGGAATTCCAGGGCTCGCGGATGACCGCCCGGCTGGACGAGCATGGTGCGCCGGTCCTGCTGGAGGCACAGGACCGGACGCGTTGGGACGAGTTGCTGATCCGGCGGGGGGTGGTTGCCCTGCAGCAGGCCGAGCAGCTGGCCGCGCGCGGCAAGCCGGTGGGGAAGTACTTCTTGCAGGCCCTGATCGCCGCCCAGCACGCCCGCGCGAAGCGCGCCGAGGACACGGATTGGCACCGCATCGCCGCGCTGTACGACGTGCTGGCCGACGCCGCGCCGGGGCCGGTCGTCGAGGTGAACCGGGCGGTGGCGTACGGGCGGGCGTTCGACCCCAGCGCGGGACTTGCCGTGTTGGCGGAGTTGGATGCAGGGGCGCTCGGCGATTCGCCGCTCGTCCCGAGCGTGCGCGGCGACCTGCTCGAACGGGCCGGGCTGCACACGCAAGCCGGCGAGGCGTTCGCCGAGGCGGCCGCGCGGACCAAGAACCAGAGCGAGCGTGCCGTTCTGCACCGCCGGGCAGAACTGAACGCTGGCATCTCAAGCTAAGTCCCCAGCAGAGCGTCTCGCGGTGCAATGACGTCTCTCGGACCCGGAGCAAGAATTCTCGATCGGGCCGCCAGGCTAGCCTGACAGTATGCCGAGTAGTCCCGATGGCAAGACGGCCGCCGCGCGTGGGCGCGTTTGAACGGCTGGCACTAGACGCAGCCGTCAGCCTCGCCAGGCCATGCCGACGATGGCCCCGCTGCACTCAAGGCGCTCGAGGACATGCGATTCGTACGGGCTCTGCTCGACACGGCCGAACGCACTGCCGTGCGCACCGCGCTACCGCTCATCCATTGGCCTCCCGGTAAGCGTCGTAGATCGCGTCGAGTAGGCCGTCGCTGATGACCGAGATCTCGTTGCCCTGGCCTAACGGGGCTGGGGACGCGGCCAGTTCGAATCGTTCGATGCTGTTGGGGGCGCGCGCGGGGGGCCGGCGGCACCCCCGCCTCCCACGTACAACCGGGCGGAGGACTGCGTTGTCCACGGCCCCACGTTCGCACCGCCACGCGGACCGATCCCGGCAGCATCCGGCGGACGGGCACCCAGCAGCCCAGAGCCCGAACGTGCCCGGTCATGCCGCCGGTCCTTCCAGCGGGTCGCGGCCGGCCGGGGCGATGTTGTGGTTGCGATCGAACACGTTCTCCGGGTCGTACCTGCGCTTGGCGTCCACCAGCCGGGCGTACGTGGCGGCCGGGTAGGCCAGCGCCAGATCCTCGATCGTGGCCGACCCCTGGAAGTTGACGTAGAGCCCGGTGCCGTGGCGGGCGACGTCACCCCACGGGCCGAGGGCAGCCTCGACGTCGGCGTCGCTTGCCTCCTGGGGCAGGAAGGCCGCACCGACGACCATCGCCTCGGCGTCGCGGTGCGCGAACGCGGTGGCGGCCGCGGGCACCCGACCGAAGGCACCGCCGAGACTCCGCAGCATGGTGGCGATGCCGGATCGGTAGGCGGCCACGACGTCTGCGATCACCTCATCGCCCACCCGCGGCACGAGGGTGTTGCGTCCGACCAGCCGGACCCCGTGCGGGTGCTGGGCATCCTCCAGGATGTCGGCGTACGGCCTGGACTCGATGCTGTTGCTCGTCACCGTGCCCAGCCGAAGCAGCGGGTCGAGGGCCGCTGCGGCCCCGTCCTCCGGGCCCGCGTAGCAGGCCAGCACCATCACCATCGGCGGTCTCCCGAACATGCCGGGAACCAGCCCGAGGGTGCTGGTCAGGTCGTCGCCGGCGGTGCGCATGTGGTCCCGCCAACCAGAGACGATCCGCTGCGGATCGTCCGGCTGGTAGGTGATGGTGCCGAAGCGCACCCGGTCCACCGGCTGCGCCGCGAAGTCGAAGCTCACCACGACTCCGAAGTTGCCGCCACCGCCACGGATCGCCCAGAACAGATCGGAGTACTGGTCCTGGCTCGCGGTCAGCATCCGGCCGTCAGCGGTGACCACGTGGGCCGCGACCAGCTGGTCGACGGCCAACCCGTGCTTGCGAACCAGCCAGCCGACGCCCCCGCCGAGCGTCAACCCGCCGACCCCCACACCGGCGGTGTCGCCGGCGGAGATCCCGAGCCCGTGGGGTGCCAGCACGCTCGCCACCTGTCCCCACGTGGCGCCACCACCGACACGCACGATGCGCCGAGACCGGTCGATCAGCTCCACCGCGTCGAGGTGCGCCAGGTCGAGCACCATCCCGCCGTCGTTGGTGGCGGTGCCGAGCGGCCCATGTCCCCCGGACCGAACCGAGAGGGTGAGCCCTTCGCGGCGGGCATGGCGCAGCGCGATCGCGACGTCCGCGCTGTCCCGCGGCCGTACGACCAGGGCGGGGGTGCCGGATCCGAACATGGCGGTCGCCGACTCCGCGTAGCCGTCGTCACCGGGCATCAGGACGTCGCCGGTCAGGTCGTTGTTCAGCAGCTGATAGCGCATGAGTCACTCCTGTCTCACGGATGTGGTTTCGCCCGTTGATGCTGCGCCCTTCGGGACCCGATTTCGTCGTTCCGGAAGCGACACTTTCGGCTACCCGCGAGGGCGGGCCGCGCGGCAGCGGCTACCCCCCGGGGAGCAGCGCTGAGGTACTCCCGCCGGGTGATGCGACACGGCCCGTCCCGGCCTAGGTTGGTGGGCATGCGCACCGATCGGGGTTGGCGCCGGTTCTATGCGGCCGGCTGGTTGGCGACCGCCGGTCTGTCGGCGGTGGCGTACGTCCAGTGGCGGGCCTACGTCCGCGAGGTCGAGCAGCGGGCGGAGGACGCCGAGCGCACCCGCGAGGAGGTCGCGCGCCGTCGTGCCGTCGAGGAACGCCTGCACATCGCCCGCGAGCTGCACGACGCGCTGACCCATAGCATCTCGGTGATCAAGGTCCAGGCCGGGGTGGCGGTGCACCTGGCCCGCAAGCAGGGCCAGCAACCGGCGCCGTCGCTGCTGGCCATCCAGGACGCGAGCAGTGACGCCACCCGCGAGCTGCGGGCCGCCTTGGACACCCTGCGCCGCGACCACGACGGCACGGCGAGCGGGCTGGACCGGCTGCCCGCCCTGGTCGAGCGGGCTCGCTCCTCCGGGCTACCGACCACGGTCCAGGTCGTGGGTACGGCCCGCTCGCTGCCCACCGAGGTGGACCGGACGGCGTACCGGGTCATCCAGGAGGCCCTGACCAATGTCGGCCGGCATGCGCACGGCGCGAGCGCGACCGTCGGCCTGCAGTTCGACACCGGCCTGCTCACGGTGCGGGTGGACGACGACGGCGACACGTCGCGGGAGCCGCCGGTACCGGGACACGGGCTGATCGGGATGCAAGAGCGGGTCACCGCGCTGGGCGGCCGGCTGCGCGCCGGCCCGGGCCCGCAACAGGGCTTCTCGGTGGTGGCCGAGCTGCCCACGGGGGTACGACGTTGATCTCGGTGGTGCTGGTGGACGACCAGGACCTGATCCGGTCCGGCATCCGCGCCCTGATCGACAGCGAGGACGACCTGTGCGTGCTCGCCGAGGCCGGCAACGGCCGCGAGGGCGTCGAGGCCGCGCTCGAGCATCGGCCGGACATCGTGCTGATGGACGTGCAGATGCCGGTGCTGGACGGCATCGAGGCGACCCGGCGGATCGTCGAGGACGAGCGACTGGCCGGCGTCCGCGTGGTGATGCTGACCAACTACGGCATGGACGAGCACGTGTTCAACGCGCTGCGAGCCGGCGCGGCCGGCTTCCTGCTCAAGGACACCGACCCGGACGGGCTGCTGCAGGCGCTGCGGGTGGTGGCGCGCGGGGACGCCCTGCTGTCGCCCGCGGTCACCCGGCGGCTGATCAGCGAGTTCGTGGCCCGTCCCCCCGACCAGCTCACCTCGGCCGACCTGGGCGTGCTCACCAACCGGGAGCGCGAGGTCGTGGCGCTGGTGGCCCACGGGCTCAGCAACGACGAGATCGCGGAGCGGATGGTGCTCAGCCCCGCCACCGCGAAGACCCACGTCAGCCGGGCGATGACCAAGCTGCAGGCCCGGGATCGCGCCCAGCTCGTGGTGCTCGCGTACCAGTCCGGGCTGGTCAGCCCGCGGGCGCGGCGCGACTGACCGGCCCACGGGGACCTGGTCGCGCGTCTAAGAACACCGCTCGACGCGCAGAAACGGTGGTTACACCCGGCGGCCCGGTGAACTACTGTGCATATCCGTGACGGGGGTTAACTATTTTTCTCGCCCGGTCCAGCCTGCGTCGTCCACGGACCGGGCCGCTCCCGCGCCGTCGGGCATGAGGGTCGTCGAGCTGCCGGATCGGGTCGCCGCGGGACGCCGGCTCAGCGAGCGTTTCCCGCTGCTCTACCCAGTGGCCGTGCGTCTACACCGGGCACGCAGGACCCTGGCGTGGCACACCGGGAACATCCACTGGGCCAGTCGTCCCGGCGGGTCCGGGACAGCACCCGCCCGCACCACGTACCGCGTCAAGAAGCACAAGTCCCTGCTGCTGCGTCAGCTCGGCGAGAGCCAGATGTGGCTGCAGCACAACAAGGTCACGAACCTCCGGCTGGCCACCGGCCTGGTGGACGGCGTGGTGATTCGTCCCGGCGAGACGTTCTCGTTCAACAAGGTGGTGGGCAACTGCACCCGCCGGCGTGGGTTCGTGGCCGGCATGAAGCTGTCCAACGGGGAGGCTCGAGCCGGCGTCGGCGGCGGGATCTGCCAGCTGGCGAACCTGCTGGTGTGGATGTTCATGCACTCGGACCTGACCATCGTCGAGCGCTCCGAGCACAGCTTCGACCCGTTCCCGGACAACGGGCGGGTGCTGCCGT
>CAZNCE010000197.1:0-6118 GCA_964571285.1 uncultured Nocardioidaceae bacterium
TCCGGGTCACCCGCAACGAGGACCTGGACGTGGAGGAGGACGACGCCGAGAACCTGCTGCAGGCGCTGGAGCGCGAGCTGCTGCGCCGCCGGTTCGGCCCGCCGGTGCGCCTCGAGGTGGAACCCGACATCGACCCGCATGTGCTTGAGCTGCTGGTGTCCGAGCTCGGGGTGCGGGACGAGGAGGTCGTCCGGCTGCCGGAGCCGCTGGACCTCACCGGGTTGCACGAGGTGGTCGACCTGGACCTGGCCGAGCTCAAGTACCCGGCGTTCGTGCCCTCGACGCACCCGCATCTGGCCGAGGTGGAGTCGGCCAGCCCGGTCGACATGTTCGGCGCGCTCAGCCGACGCCCAGTGCTGCTGCACCACCCCTACGACTCGTTCTCCACCAGCGTGCAGCGGTTCATCGAGCAGGCGGCCGCCGACCCGGCCGTACTCGGCATCAAGCAGACTCTCTACCGCACGTCGGGAGACTCGCCGATCGTGGACGCCCTGGTCGAGGCGGCGGAGGCCGGCAAGCAAGTGCTGGTGCTGGTCGAGATCAAGGCGCGTTTCGACGAGCGGGCCAACATCGGCTGGGCCCGCAAGCTGGAGCAGGCCGGCTGTCACGTGGTGTACGGGCTGCTCGGCCTGAAGACCCACGCGAAGCTGTCCCTGGTGGTCCGTGACGAGGCGGACGGGATCCGCCGGTACGCGCACATCGGCACCGGCAACTACAACCCCAAGACCGCCCGCTACTACGAGGATCTGGGTCTACTCACCGCCGATCCGCGAGTCACCGCGGACCTGACCCGGTTGTTCAACCAGCTGTCCGGGTTCGCCACCGCGACGCACTTCGACCGGCTGCTGGTGGCCCCCACCGGGGTGCGGGACGGCCTGATGGAGCGGATCGAGCGCGAGATCGCCCATCAGCAGGCCGGTCGGGGTGGTCGGGTCCGGATCAAGGTGAACGCCCTGGTCGACGAGGCGATCGTGGACGCGCTGTACCGCGCATCCAACGCCGGGGTCCAGGTCGACCTGTGGGTGCGTGGCATCTGCGCCCTGCGCCCGGGGGTGCCGGGCCTGTCGGACCACATCAAGGTGCGCAGCGTGTTGGGTCGGTTCCTCGAGCACAGCCGGGTGTTCAGCTTCGACAACGGCGGCCGGCCAGAGGTCTGGATCGGCTCCGCGGACCTGATGCACCGCAACCTCGACCGGCGCGTGGAAGTGCTGGTGCAGGTGCCCGACGTCCAGGCGCAGGAACTGTCTGCGCTGCTCGACCTCGGCCTGGCGGACACCACGTCGTCATGGCATCTGCGTCCGGACGGCGACTGGACCCGGGTCACCCACGACACGGAGGGGGAGCCGCTAGCGGACGTCCAGACCACCATGATCGACCGGATCCGCCGCCGCCGCGAGTCCAGCGTCACGCCGGCCAGGAGCCGCTGAGGTGGCCAGTGGCCGTGCCGTGCCGGCGGCCGGGGCGGTGGTGTGGCGCCGAGCCACCGCGAAACGAGCGGACGGGATGCCGGGGCCCGGTGACACCCAGCGGTTGGAGGTGCTGCTCGTGCACCGCCCCCGATACGACGACTGGTCGTTCCCGAAGGGCAAATTGGATCCGGGTGAGCATCCCACCGCTGCCGCCGTCCGCGAAGTGGCCGAGGAGACTGGCGTGCAAGTCCGCCTGGGCGTGCCGCTGCAGGACCAGCACTACCCGCTGGCGGCCGGGGGCGCCAAGCAAGTCTGCTACTGGGCAGCGCAGCCCGTGGCCGGCGACCCATCGCTGTACCGGCCGAACGCCGAGATCGACGAGGTGGCCTGGGTCCCCGTGCAGGAGGGCGCCGAGCGACTCAGCTACGACCGCGACCGTGTTCTGCTGGAGCAGTTCACCAGCGGGGCGATCGACACGACACCGCTGATCGTGCTGCGCCATGCCCAAGCCGAGCCGCGCCGCGGCTGGCGCGAGCCGGACGTGCTCCGGCCACTCGACCCCGCCGGCACGGAGCAGGCCGCCGGGCTGGTGCCCCAGCTCGCCGCCTACGCCACGACCGCCGTCATCTCCTCGGTGGCGGTGCGCTGCCGCGACACCGTACGCCCGTTCGCGGACAAGGCCGGGCTGGACGTGCGCACCCTCGGCTGGCTGTCCGAAGAGGGTGTGGACCCGGGCCGGATCACCCGACTCGTGCGCGGGCTGCTCAAGTCGCCGGAGCCCACCGTGGTCTGCAGCCACCGACCGGTGCTGCCGCACCTGTTCGCCGCCTTGGGCGTACGCGACCCCGGCCTACCGCCGGGCGGCTACCTGGTGGCACATCACGGCGCCGGGGTCGTACGCGCGACGGAACGGCCCGGCTGACCGATAAGCCCTGCCGACGATGTGACGTCGGTCTCAGTCCCGCCTCCGGTGGCCCACCGGCCGCGCGGCGTTCACCTCGTGTTCATTCTTCGCCGCGGGTTGCTTCACCTTCGCTCCCTACGTTCAAGACGACGAGTGGAAGTCAGTCAACAGCCTTGAGAGAAGGGCAAACCGAAGTGAAGCAGAACTGGTTGCGCCAGACGGCCGCCCCCGCGGCCGTGGCGCTCAGCACCATCCTGGCCCTCACGGCCTGCGGCGCGGCGAACGAGTCGAGCGCCAGCACCGGCCAGGACGACGGCAGCTCCGCTGCCGGGTTGTCCGGCACCCTCGAGGGCGCCGGAGCCAGCAGCCAGCAGGCGGCCATGCAGGCTTGGGCCGCAGGATTCCAGGCCAAGAACCCCGAGGTCACGGTGAACTACGACCCCGCCGGCTCGGGAGCCGGTCGCGAGCAGTTCCTCGCCGGCGCGGTCCCGTTCGCCGGCTCCGACGCGTACCTCGACGACGACGAGCTCGAGGCGGCGACGGAACGCTGTGTCACGGGCGAGGTCATCGAGCTCCCCGTCTACGTCAGCCCGATCGCGGTCATCTACAACCTCGACGGCGTCGACGACCTGCAGCTGTCGCCGCAGACGCTGGGCGCCATCTTCAACGGCACCATCACGCAGTGGAACGACAAGGCGATCGCCGCAGACAACCCCGGCGTTGACCTCCCGGACGAGCGGATCACCGCGGTGCACCGCTCCGACGAGTCCGGAACCACGGAGAACTTCACCGACTACCTCAGCGCCGCGGGCAAGAAGAGCTGGCCACACGGCACCGTTGAGACCTGGCCGATCAAGAACGGCGAGGGCGCGCAGGGCACGTCCGGGGTGGTCTCTGCGGTCACCAACGGCTCCGGCACCATCGGCTACGCGGACGCAAGCCAGGCCGGCGACCTCGGGGTGGCCAGCATCAAGGTCGGCGACCAGTACGTCCCGTACTCGCCGGAGGCGGCCGCTGCGGTGGTGGACGCATCTCCGCACGTGGCGGGGCGCGGCGACACCGACATGGCATTGGAGCTGCAGCGCGACACCACCGCCGAGGGGGTCTACCCGATCGTGCTGGTGTCGTACCACCTGGCCTGCACCGGCTACGAGACCGCTGCCGAGGCCGACCTGGTGAAGTCCTTCCTGAGCTACGTGGTCAGCGACGAAGGGCAGCAGACGGCCGCCGAGCACGCAGGGTCTGCCCCGCTCAGCGCCGACGTGGCCCAGCAGGCCGGCGAGATCATCGACCAGATCTCGGTGCAGGGCTGACCTCGGGTCGATGACCACGCAGACCAGCAGCCACACGGACCGGCCGGTGATCGATCCGGCCGCTCGGGGGAGGCAGCCTCGGCGCCTGGGCGACATCCTGTTCTCCGGGGTGTCGCTCGGCGCCGGGCTGGCCATCCTGCTCGCGTTGACCGGAGTGGCGATCTTCCTCACCTGGGAAGGCGTGCCCGCGCTGATCGCCGACCCCAAGGCGATTCCGGGTGGCGAGGGGTTCGTCGCCTTCGTCTGGCCGCTGGTGTTCGGCACTCTGTTGGCTGCCGGGCTGGCACTGCTCATCGCCACCCCACTGGCGGTGGCGGTCGCGCTGTTCATCTCGCACTTCGCGCCGCGGCGGCTGGCCAACGGGCTGGGCTACCTGGTCGACCTGCTGGCCGCGATCCCCAGCGTCGTGTACGGGCTGTGGGGCATCAACTTCCTCGCGGTACAGCTGGTGCCGGCGTTCGCCTGGGCTGAGGAGCACCTGGGCTTCCTGCCCATCTTCGCGGGCCCGGCCTCCGCCACCGGGCGCACGATGCTGACCGCCGGGGTGGTGCTGGCGGTGATGATCCTGCCCATCGTCACCGCCATCTGCCGAGAGATCTTCCTCCAGACCCCGCGGCTGCACGAGGAGGCCGCACTTGCCCTGGGAGCCACTCGTTGGGAGATGATCCGGATGACGGTCTTCCCCTACGGTCGCTCCGGGATCGTGAGCGCCGCGATGCTAGGGCTGGGCCGGGCGCTCGGCGAGACGATGGCGGTCGCGATGGTGCTGTCCGCCACCGGGGTGGTCACCGTCAACCTGATCAGCAACCAGAACCCGTCCACGATCGCGGCGAACATCGCACTGGACTTCCCCGAGTCCTCCGGCATCGCGGTGAACGCACTCGTGGCCAGTGGGCTGGTGCTGTTCGTCATCACCTTCGCCGTGAACTTCGCCGCCCGAGCGGTGGTGAACCGGCGAGCCGAGTTCTCAGGGGCGAACTGACATGCCGCACGCAGGAGTCACCCCGGCGGTCCGCATGCGATCCACCGGACAAAGCGAGCCCGTACCGGCCGACATCGACGCACCCCTGCACCTGGGCGCGGACCGGCTGGCCCTGCGCCGGCGGGTGAGCGACCGCGCGGTGACCGTCCTTGTCTGGGCGTCGTTCGGGCTGGTCATGGTGCCGCTGGTCTCGCTGCTGTGGCAGGTCGTGGCCAAGGGGCTGCCGGTACTGAGCACGGACTTCTGGACCTACTCCATGCGCGGCGTGATCGGCGAGGGCGGCGGCATCTACCACGCGCTGATGGGCACGCTGCTGATCACCGGCCTGGCCGCCTTGATCTCCATCCCCGTCGGTGTGTTCGCGGCGATCTACCTGGTGGAGTACGGCCGGGGGATCCTGGCCCGGACGATCACGTTCCTGGTGGACGTGATGACCGGGATACCGTCCATCGTCGCCGGCCTGTTCGCATACGCACTGTTCGTGCTGTTCTTCGGCCCCGGCGTGCGCATGGGCGCAGCGGGCGCGGTCGCCCTTGCGGTGCTGATGATCCCGATCGTGGTGCGGTCCACCGAGGAGATGCTGCGGCTGGTGCCGAACGAGCTGCGCGAGGCGTCGTACGCCCTCGGGGCCAGCAAGTGGCGCACCATCGTCAGCATCGTGCTGCCGACCTCGCTGGCCGGCATCACGACAGGAGTGACGCTGGCGATCGCGCGCGTGATCGGCGAGACGGCACCCCTGCTCATCGTCGCCGGCTACACCGCGTCGACGAACTTCGACCTGTTCGAGGGCCGGATGATGACCCTGCCGGTGTTCGCCTACATCTCGGTCACCCAGCCGGGCGTGCCGCCGGACCCCAGCATCGCCCGGGGCTGGGGTGCCGCCCTGGTGCTGATCATGATCGTGATGGGTCTGAACCTGGTCGCCCGCCTCATCTCCCGCGTCTTCTCCCCCAAGACCCGCTGAACCGGAGGAACCAATGGCCAAGAGCATCGACGTCTCCGACCTGGACATCTACTACGGCGACTTCCTCGCCGTACAGGGCGTCAGCATGACGATCCGCGCTCGCTCGGTCACCGCCCTGATCGGACCGTCGGGCTGCGGCAAGTCCACGTTCCTTCGCTCCTTGAATCGCATGCACGAGGTCGTCCCGGGGGCACGGGTATCGGGCAAGATCGTCGTGGACGGTCAGGACCTGTACGGGTCCGACGTCGACCCGGTGGCGGTGCGGCGCCACATCGGGATGGTCTTCCAGCGGCCCAACCCCTTCCCCACCATGTCGATCTACGACAACGTGGCCGCGGGGGTACGGCTGAGCAGTCGCCGGATGCGCAAACCGGCGCTGGACGAGCTGGTCGAGCGGTCGTTGACCTCGGCCAACCTGTGGAGCGAGGTCAAGGATCGGTTGAACCGCCCGGGCGCCGGCCTGTCCGGCGGGCAGCAGCAGCGGCTGTGCATCGCCCGGGCGATCGCGGTGGAGCCGCAGGTGCTGCTGATGGACGAGCCGTGCTC
>CAZNCE010000198.1:0-6043 GCA_964571285.1 uncultured Nocardioidaceae bacterium
ACATGTTCATCACCGGTCCCGACGTGATCAAGACCGTCACCGGCGAGGACGTGACGATGGAGGAGCTCGGCGGGGCGCGGGCGCACAACACCAAGAGCGGCAACGCGCACTACATGGCGGCGGACGAGGAGGACGCCCTGGAGTACGTCCGGGCGCTGCTGTCGTACCTGCCGCAGAACAACCTCGACGACCCGCCTGTCTACGACGAGGTGCCGGTGCTGGAGATCACCGATGAGGACCGGGTGCTGGACACCCTGGTCCCCGATTCCGACAACCAGCCCTACGACATCCACACGGTGATCGAGACCGTCGTGGACGACGGCGAGTTCCTCGAGGTGCAGCCGCTGTTCGCGCCGAACATCGTGATCGGGTTCGGCCGGGTGGAGGGCTACTCGGTCGGCGTCGTCGCCAACCAGCCGATGCAGTTGGCTGGGACGTTGGACATCGACGCGTCGGAGAAGGCCGCGCGGTTCGTCCGCACCTGCGACTCGTTCAACATCCCGGTGCTCACGTTCGTGGACGTACCCGGCTTCCTGCCCGGTACCGACCAGGAGTGGAACGGCATCATCCGGCGCGGCGCGAAGCTGATCTTCGCCTACGCCGAGGCGACCGTGCCGCTGGTCACCGTGATCACCCGCAAGGCGTACGGCGGGGCGTACGACGTGATGGGGTCCAAGCATCTGGGCGCCGACATGAACGTCGCCTGGCCGACCGCGCAGATCGCCGTGATGGGGGCGCAGGGCGCGGTGAACATCCTGTACCGCAAGGAACTGAAGGCCGCCGAGGACCCGGACGCGTTGCGCGCCGAGCTGATCACCGACTACGAGGACACGCTGGCCAACCCGTACCAGGCGGCCGAGCGCGGCTACGTCGACACGGTGATCCAGCCGCACGAGACGCGGACCGAGATCATCCGCTCGCTGCGGCTGCTGCGCGACAAGCGCGAGGTGCTGCCGCCCAAGAAGCACGGGAACATCCCGCTGTGAGCGGCGACCAGCCCGCCCGGCCGGTGCTGCGGGTGGTCCGTGGCGACCCGACCCCGGAGGAACTGGCCGCACTGGTCGCCGTCCTCGCGGCACGCCGACCGGCAGCCCCGCCGCCGAAGGCGCGACGACCGTCCGAATGGGGCGCGCACCGGCTGGCGGTCCGCCCGCCACACCGGCACGGCCCGGGCGCCTGGCGAGCGTCCGCCCTCCCGATTCGTCTGCGGTAGCGCGGGCGTGGCGCGGAGGGCGACCGCAGACGAATCGGGAGGAAGGTAGGTTGCGGGGGTGACCGACATTCGGACTGTGGACGCGCTCGCCGACGGCTACGTGGACGCCTACGCCGAGCTCGACCCCAACGCCGCCACCTACTTCGGCGTGGCCGGCCACGACCACCGGCTCACCGACTACTCCCCCGACGGGTTCGCCGCCCGGGACGGGCTCGCCCGCGAGACCCTGGCCACGCTGCGTGCCGCGACGCCGGTGGACGAGCGGGAGCGGGTGGCGCGGGACGCGATGGTGGAGCGGCTGGGCCTGCAGGTGGAGACCTACGACGCCGGGCTGACCACCAGTGAGCTGAACGTGATCGCCAGCCCGTTGCAGGACCTGCGGATGGTGTTCGACCTGATGGACACCTCCACCGAGGAGGGCTGGGCCAGCGTCGAGTCCCGGCTGCGGCAGGTCCCCGCGGCGCTGGACGGTTTCCGGGCGACGCTCACCGAGTCCGCCGGGCAGGGCCACCGGGCGGCGCGCCGCCAGGTGGTGGCCTGCGCGGGGCAGTGCACGTCGTGGACCGACACCGCCTCGGGGCCCGACTTCTTCACCACACTGGTGCAGGACGCTCCCGACGGCCCGCTGCGCGACGAGTTGGCGGCGGCCGCCGAGCTCGCCCGGGCCGCGGTGGCGGGGTTCGGACGTTGGCTGGGCGAAGAGTTCGTCCAGGGCGCGCCGGAGCAGGACGCGGTCGGGCGCGAGCACTACCAACTCGGCTCACGGATGTTCCTCGGCGCCAGCATCGACCTGGAGGAGACCTACGCCTGGGGCTGGGACGAGCTGTATCGCATCGAGCAGGAGATGGCGCAGGTCGCCGACCGGCTGGTGCCGGGCGGCTCGGTGGCCGATGCCGTGCAGGCGCTGGGCCGCGACCCGGCCCGCCAGATCGCCGGCAAGGAGGCGTTCCGCGACTGGATGCAGCAACTCGCGGACCGGGCGATCGACGAGTTGGCGGGCGTGCACTTCGACATTCCCGAGCCGATCCGGCGGATCGAGTGCCGGATCGCGCCGACGACCGATGGCGGGATCTATTACACCGGGCCGAGCGAGGACTTCACCCGGCCGGGCCGGATGTGGTGGGCGGTCCCGGATGGGGTGACCTCGTTCGAGACCTGGAAGGAGGTCACGACCGTCTACCACGAGGGGGTTCCGGGGCACCATCTGCAGGTCGCCCAGAACGCGTACCGGACCGACCTGCTGAACCGCTGGCAACGGCTGATGTGCTTCGTGTCCGGGCACGGCGAGGGGTGGGCGTTGTACGCCGAGCGGCTGATGGCCGAGCTTGGCTACCTCGACGATCCGGGCGACCGGCTCGGGCTGCTGGACGCGCAGGCGCTGCGGGCGGTGCGGGTGGTGATCGACATCGGCATGCACCTGCGGCTGCGGATCCCCGACGACAACCCGTTCGGCTTCCACCCCGGACAGACCTGGACCCCCGAACTCGGTTTCGAGTTCCTGACCGCGCACACGCGCACCGACGAGGAGTTCCTCCGGTTCGAGCTGGACCGCTACCTGGGCTGGCCGGGGCAGGCGCCCGCCTACAAGGTCGGCGAGCGGATCTGGCTGCAGGCCCGCGAGGATGCCCGGCAACGGCTGGGCGAGGCGTTCGACCTCAAGGAGTTCCACCGCGCGGCCCTGGATCTCGGCTGCCTAGGGCTGGACCCGCTCCGCGAGGCGCTGGCCCGACTGTGAGCGGGGACGCCCCGGAACGGCTCGACCCGGCGCCCGGACCGTACCGCGTGGTGCTGGCGTCGGCCTCACCGGCGCGGCTGGCGACGCTGCGCAAGGCCGGGGTGCAGCCGGAGGTACGGGTGTCCGGCGTGGACGAGACACAGGCGGATACCGGCGCCGCCACCGACCTGGTGCTGGAGCTGGCGGAACGCAAGGCGACCGCGGTGTCGGAGCGACTGGAGCCGGACCGGCGGACCACGCTGGTCATCGGCTGCGACTCGGTGCTGGAGCTCGACGGTCAGGTGTACGGCAAGCCGAGCTCGCCCATCGAGGCGGTGCAGCGGTGGGACCTGATGCGGGGCCGGTCGGGGGTGCTGCACACCGGGCACTGCGTGATCCGCACCGGCGTCGACGACGAGCCGCTGCGGGTGATCGGCTCGACGGAGTCGACGGTGGTGCACTTCGCCCGGCTCAACGACGCCGAGGTCACCGCCTACGTCGCGACCGGGGAGCCGCTGGAGGTCGCCGGCGCGTTCACCATCGACGGGCTCGGCGGGCCGTTCGTACGCCGGATCGAGGGCGACCCGCACGCAGTCGTGGGCATCTCGCTGCCGCTGCTGCGGGAACTGCTGCTGGAGCTGGGGGTGTCCTGGACCGACCTGTGGGCCGTCGAGGGGTGACTGCCGGACACCACCGCCCAGCCGGCCGGATCCGCGCCTGGTGCCGACGCGCCCGACCGATTCGAGACTGGCGTCAACCCAGAGGTTTCCCCATGATGGGCATGACCGACATCCGACTGGCGAGCAGGGGTGTGCATGGTGGACGCGCTGTTCCTCGCAGTGCTCGGGGGATGTGAAGTCTCGCGGTCATGACGGCAGTCGTTCGAGGTATCGCCTGGCTCGGCATCTTCATCGGCATCTGCGTGGCGCCGCTGGTCTTCGCGCTGGTGAGCACGAGCCGGCCGGGGCAAGGCTTCTGGACCGACTTCTCCGTCGCCCTCGGGTTCGTGGGCCTGGCCCTGATGGGCATCGAGTTCGCGCTCGTCGCGCGGGTCAGGGCCGTTGCCGAGCCGTTCGGCACCGACGGCGTCATCGACTTCCACCGCTACATCGGGTACGCCGGGCTGGTCTTCGTACTGCTGCACATCGTGTTGTCGGCGGACTGGTCGCAGGCGAACCCGTTCACGCCCAGCGACACCCCGCCGCTGGTCTGGGCCGGGGCCGTTGCTGCCGGAGCGTTGCTGATCCTGGTGGGCACGTCGGTCTGGCGCGGCCGGCTTCGGCTGTCCTACGAGGTGTGGCAGGCCCTGCACACTGTGCTGGCGGTGATCGCCGTCGTGGCCGCGCTGGTCCATGTGCTGCTGGTGGACTACTACGTGGACAGCCTGTGGAAGCAGGTCCTGTGGTCGGTGATGACGGCCGCGTTCGTCTACCTGCTCGTGTGGACCCGGCTGCTGCGCCCGTTGCGAATCCGTCGGCGGCCGTGGAAGGTCGAGCAGGTCACGCCGGAACGCGACCGCACGACCGTGCTCACCCTCGGGCCGGCCGGTCATGACGGGCTGCGCTTCGAACCCGGGCAGTTCGCCTGGATCACGGTCGCCAGGTCGCCGTTCTCGATCACCTCCCACCCGTTCTCGTTCTGCTCCAGCGCCGAGAACGAGGGCAGCCTTCAGGTCGCGATCAAGGCTGTGGGTGACTTCTCATCGAGCGTCGCCGACCTCGAGCCGGGGACATCGGTCTATGTCGATGGCCCGCACGGGGTCTTCTCCATCGACCAGTACGAGGGCGCCGGCTTCTGCCTGATCGCCGGCGGAGTCGGCATCGCGCCGGCCCTGAGCATGCTCGAGACACTCGCCGACCGATCCGACGCACGACCGGTGGTGTTGTTCGCCGGCAACCGCAACTGGGACAGCATCATCCTGCGCGACCGCGTCGACGCGCTCTCCGCTCGGCTGAACCTGACCGTGGTGTACGTCCTCGAGGAGCCGCCGCACGACTGGTCCGGTGAGCGTGGGTACATCGACGCGGAGATCCTCGCCCGGCACCTGCCCGAGGGCTTCCGGCGGTTCCAGTACTTCGCCTGCGGCCCGGTCGCGATGCTCACCGCGGTGGAGGCCGCGCTGGTCCGGCTGGGCACACCGGCCGACCGCATCCACAGCGAACGTTTCGACTGGGTCTGACAACGGAGGAGACCAGTGCGCCATGTGTACCTGACCCGGATCGCGCTGGGCGCGAGCGTGTTCCTGCTGCTCGCCTGCCTGGCGTTCGCCGCCATTCAGAACTGATCGTTGCCGGCGAGGCTGCTAACCAGCCGCCTAACACGAAATGACTTGCAGTAGTGCCTCGTCGGTGCCTAGCGTCTTAGTGCGACGCAGTTCGCATTAGTGATGGGCTAGCCGGTGGTGGCCCGGAGCGCCCCACCGAAGACCGGTACGAGCAAACGCGAGGTAGCGATGCGAGACGTCATCTTGTACATGTCGATGTCGCTGGACGGGTTCGTCGGCAGCGACCGAGAGCACCCCGGGATGGCCATCTCGGAAGGCGCCGAGCTGAGGCAGTGGAAGCTGGACCGGATCAGCAAGGTCGGGGCGCACCTGATGGGCCGTGTCACCTATCAGGAGATGGCCTCCTTCTGGCCGCAGTCGGACGACCCGTACGCGGCGCCGATGAACACCATCCCCAAGGTGGTGTTCTCGACGACACTCAGCGATGCCGACGCCGGCTGGCCGGAGACCCGGGTCGCGCGCGGCGACCTGGCCACCGAGATCGCGGACATCAAGGCAGCGCCAGGTCCGGACGTGGTCGTCTGGGGAGGCGGCCGACTGGCCGGGTCGCTGGCCGCGGCGGACCTGGTCGACGAATACCGCCTGCTGGTCCAACCGCTGGTCCTGGGCCGCGGACAGGGCCTCTTCGACCGACTGCCGGCGTCCCGGCACCTCGAGCTGGTCGAAGCCCTGCCGTTCCCCAGCGGCATCGTCGTGCATATCTACCGGCCTCAACGCGGCTGAGTATCGGCTCGACTCGCGCAGCGTGGCGCGTTGATGAGGTCGGCTCGCGCAGCGTGGCGCGTTGATGAGGTCGGCTCGCGCAGCCTGGCGCGTTGATGAGGTCGGCTCG
>CAZNCE010000199.1:0-540 GCA_964571285.1 uncultured Nocardioidaceae bacterium
CCGGCGGCGGCGTGGCGCTGGTCCAGGCCGCGGACAACGCGTTCGAGAAGCTGGACGTGTCCGGCGACGAGGCCACCGGTGCCGCGATCGTGCGCGCGGCCACCGAGGCCCCGTTGAAGCAGATCGCGATCAACGCCGGTCTCGAGGGCGGCGTCGTGGCCGAGAAGGTGCGCGGTCTGAAGCCCGGCCACGGCCTGAACGCGGCCACCGGGGAGTACGTCGACATGCTGGCCGAGGGCATCATCGACCCGGCCAAGGTGACGCGCTCCGCGCTGCAGAACGCGGCTTCGATCGCGGCGCTGTTCCTCACCACCGAGGCGGTCGTCGCGGACAAGCCGGAGAAGCCCGCGGCCGGTGCCGGTGCACCGGACATGGGCGGCATGGGCGGCATGGACTTCTGATCCACAGCTGCTCAGCACAACCGCCGAGTGGGGCGGGCCCCGCCCCGGGCCCCCCCCCACCGCGGCGCGGGGGGGGGCGTCGCCCCGCCCCGCGAGCCCCCCCGCGCGCCCCGCGCGGCCCCGGCCGGGGCATCTGCCG
>CAZNCE010000199.1:550-4247 GCA_964571285.1 uncultured Nocardioidaceae bacterium
CCGGCCCGGGGGGGGGTGGGGCGCCCCCCCCCCCCGACCCCCCGCCCCCCCCCCCCCCGGCGGGGGGGGGGGGCCCGGCCCGGCCCCCCCCCCACTCGTCTGCTCGGCGGGTGTCTTCGCCCGGCCGAGCGGGCCCACCCGATCGCCCGGCGCGGCGACGGCAGGGACTTCTCAGGGTCGAGCAGAGGGGAAACCCGGGTGCTGAGCCGTGGCCCGGACGCCTAGGCTCACGAGTGCGTCCCGCACCGGGGAGAGGGCCGAGTAGCGGCTCGGCCGACGCACGCGGTGGACAACGGCACCGCTGGCGACCACGCCCACCACTCGAACACACCGGGGGAGATCCACGTGACCACCACATCCACCATGCCTGCGCGCGAGGGCCTCGAGGGCGTCGCCGCACGTACTGTCGAGCTCAGCAAGGTGTATGGCAAGGGCGATGCACAGGTCGTGGCGCTCGATGGGGTCAGCCTGGACCTGCTCGAGGGCCAGTTCACCGCGATCATGGGGCCGTCCGGCTCCGGCAAGTCGACGCTCATGCACTGTGCGGCGGCGCTGGACCAGCCGACCGGCGGCCGGGTGTTCATCGGCGACGTCGAGCTGTCCACCCTCAAGGACAAGGACCTGACCGAGCTGCGCCGCGACCGCATCGGCTTCGTGTTCCAGTCCTTCAACCTGGTCCCGACGCTCACCGCGGAGGAGAACATCACGCTGCCGCTGGCCATCGCCGGTCGCAAGCCCGATCGGGACTGGTACGACCTGGTGATCGACACCGTCGGCCTGCGAGACCGGCTGGGCCACCGCCCCAACGAGTTGTCGGGAGGGCAGCAGCAGCGGGTGGCGTGCGCCCGCGCGCTGGTGAGCCGCCCGCAGGTGATCTTCGCCGATGAACCGACCGGCAACCTGGACTCCCAGTCCGGCCAGGAGGTGCTGAGCTTCCTGCGCCGCAGTGTCGACGAGTTCGGCCAGACGATCGTGATGGTCACGCACGACCCCGTCGCGGCCTCCTACACCGACCGGGTGGTGTTCTTGGCCGACGGCCGGATCGTTGACGAGATGCGGGAGCCCACGGCCGAGCGGGTCCTGGAGCGGATGAAGGCCCTGACCGCCCGCGAGCCCCAGCCCGGCGCCGCCGGCCGGGAGGGCTGACCCGTGTTCCGAGCCGCTTTGAAGAGCCTGCTCGCCCGCAAGCTCCGGCTCTTGATGAGCGCCTTCGCGATCGTGCTGGGCGTCGCGTTCGTGGCCGGTTCGTTCATCTTCACCGACACCCTGAACAAGTCGTTCAACGAGATCATGGCGGGCAGCGTCGGTGACGTCGTGGTGCGCCCCAGCGGGGGCAACGGCGACGACTGGGTGTCCTCGAGCAAGACCATTCCCGCCGACCTGGTGGAGCAGCTGGCCGATGTGGACGGCGCGGCGCGCGCGGACGGCAACGTGATGTCGTACGGCGTGTTCGTCGTCGGCCAGGACGGCAAGGTGATCGGCGCGCAGGGTGCCCCGGGTATGGGGGTCAACTACAACGACGCGCCCGCGGCCGGCGGTGCCGGGTTCACGCTCATCGAGGGCCGGTTCCCGCAGCGTGCCGGCGAGATCGCGCTGGACTCACAGACCGCCGAGAAGGCCGGCTACACCGTCGGCGACACCGTCCCCCTGGTGACCTCGGGCAAGCAGCCGTCGCTGAGCGAGAAGCTGGTCGGGATCGCGGAGTACGGCGGCGGCAGCCTCGGTGGCGCCAGCCTCACCGTGTTCGACACCGGGACCGCCCAGGAGTTGTTCCTGAACGGCAAGAACGAGTACACCGATGCCTGGGTCACTGCGGCCGACGGCGTCAGCCAGCAGGAGCTGGTCGGCGCGGTGCGTGCCGAACTCCCGGCCGGGGTGGAGGCGGTGACCGGCGAGAAGGCCGCCGACGAGGCCGCGAGCGACATCACCGAGGCGCTCGGGTTCATCAACACCTTCCTGCTCGTGTTCGCCGGGATCGCCTTGTTCGTCGGCAGCTTCTTGATCGTCAACACGTTCTCGATCCTGGTGGCCCAGCGGGGGCGGGAGCTCGCCCTGTTCCGGGCCCTGGGCGCGAGTCGCCGCCAGGTGGTGCGGTCGGTGCTGGTCGAGGCGTTCGCCATCGGCCTGATCGGTTCCACCCTCGGCCTGCTGCTCGGCTTCGGGCTGGCCCAGGCATTGAAGGCGATCTTCGCCGCCTTCGGCCTGGACACCGGTGGCATGGGGTTGACTCTGGAGTTGCGCACGGTGCTGGTCTCGTACGCCGTCGGTCTCGGGGTCACCGCGGTCGCCGCCTACCTGCCGGCCCGCCGTGCCGGCAAGGTCCCGCCGGTGGCCGCGCTGCGGGACGACGTGGCGATGCCCGAGGGGTCGCTGCGGCGCCGGCTGCTGATCGGCGTCTCGCTGATGGTCCTCGGTGGCGCCGGCATGCTGGTCGGGTTGTTCGCCACGGTGTCGAACGGGGCCTGGATCGTCGGCGGCGGAGCGCTGCTGGTGCTGCTCGGCGCGGCGCTGATCAGCCCGGTGATCGGCCGGCCGCTGATGGCCGTGCTGGGGGGTGCGTTCCGTCGGCTGTACGGCGCGGTCGGCGTGCTCGCCGGGCAGAACGCCGTGCGCAACCCGCGGCGTACCGCGGCTACCGCGTCCGCGCTGATGATCGGCCTGGCGCTGGTGTCGGCGATGGCGGTGATCGGCCAGTCCGCCAAGGCGAGTGTGGACAACGCGATCGCGAAGACGGTGCAGGCCGACTACGTCGTGTCCAACGCCATCGGGGTGCCGTTCTCCCCGACGATCGCCGAGCAGGTGCAGCGGGTGCCGGGCGTTGAGTCGGTGGCCCGATTCCGGTTCGCCACCGCCGAGGTGGACGGCGAGCGCAGCTCGATCGTCGCCAGCGACCCCGCGGACCTGGCCCAGACTCTGGACGTGACCATGGTCGAGGGCGAGCTGACCGACCTGCGCGGTCGGGACGGAGTGCTGGTCGCCAGCGACCGGGCCGACCGTGACCAGCTCGCGATCGGCGATACCGTGCCGATCACGCTGCCGAACGGCACCACGCGGTTCCGCGTGGACGGGATCTACGAGGAGGGCCCGGTGCTGGCCAGCAACTTCCTGGTGACGCTCGACGCACTGGAGGCCGGCGGCGTCACCCCGGCGGACAACTACGCGTACGTGCTGCGTGAGCCGGGCGCCGACGCCGATCAGGTCACGGCCGGGATCGAGCGGGTGATCGAGGATCTGCCCACGGTCACGCTCAAGGACCAGGCGGAGTTCGCCGCCGAGCAGCGCGGACCCGTCGACCAGCTGCTCACGCTGATCTACGGGCTGCTCGGGCTCGCAGTGGTGATCGCGGTCCTGGGCATCGTGAACACGCTCGCCCTCTCGGTGATCGAGCGCACCCGCGAGGTGGGGCTGCTCCGCGCGGTCGGCCTCAGCCGACGGCAGCTGCGCCGGATGGTCCGGCTGGAGTCGGTGGCGATCGCGGTGCTCGGCGCCAGCCTGGGGGTCGTCCTCGGTGTCGTGTTCGGGCTGGTGCTGCTACAGGCGGCGTCCGACGACGGCCTGTCGGTGATCCAGGTGCCGTACGTCCAGTTGCTCGGCTTCCTGGTCGCCTCGCTGGTGATCGGTGTGCTGGCGGCGGTGTGGCCGGCGCGCCGGGCGGCGAAGCTGGACGTGCTGCAGGCGATCACGACCGAGTGACGGC
>CAZNCE010000199.1:4347-6036 GCA_964571285.1 uncultured Nocardioidaceae bacterium
CCTGACAGATCGCCGCAGGCACGCCGCGTAGCCTGTCGGCCCATGGGCGATGACACCGAACGGTCGGTCACGCTGGAGCGGACGCGGCTCGGCCACTACCGGATCCACAACCGGCGCGGCGGCACGCTGACCATCGGCACCGGCGACGACGCGGACTTCTCGCCGGTCGAACTGCTGCTGGCCGCCATCGGCGGGTGCTCGGCGGTCGACGTCGACCTGATCACGTCCAGGCGGGCCGAGCCGGAGCAGTTCCTGGTGCAGGCCCGCGGGGACAAGATCCGCGACCGGCAGGGCAACCGGATGACCGACCTGGAGCTGCGCTTCACGGTCAGCTTCGGCGACGACGAGGGCGGCGACGCGGCGCGGGCGATGCTGCCGCGGGCGGTCCGGATGTCCACCGAACGCCTGTGCACGGTCAGCCGGACCGTCGAGGTGGGCACCCCGATCGCCACCACGATCATCCCGGCGACCACCCCGGGGCCCGGGGACGCGAACGGCGAGGCGACCGCGGCGAACCCGGGCCGCTCCGGCTGACCGCTCACCCGGTGGGCCTAGGCTCTCGGGTATGGACGCACCCCAGGCCGCCGGTCACGGCACCGCCGGCCACGGCACCGGCTCCGGGACCGGTCACGGCACCGCCGGTCTGGTGCTCGCCGCCGGCGCCGGCCGGCGGATGGGTGGTCCCAAGGCGCTGCTGCGCACCCCCGGCGGACGCGCCTGGGCCACGGTCGCCGCCGACCTGCTCGCGGAGAGCGGCTGCCGTCCCGTGCTGGTCGTGGTCGGCGCCGCGGCCGACGCGGTACGGGCCACCCTGCCGCCGCACGCGGAACCGGTGTCGGCCGACGACTGGGCCGAGGGCATGGGCGCGTCGCTGCGGGCCGGTCTGCAAGCCGCCACCGGCCGGCCCGGCGTGACCGCGGTGCTGATCGTGCCGGTGGACGTACCCTCCCTCGACGGGCGGGTGCTGGACCGGATCCTGGCCCACTCCGACCCCGGCGCGCTGGTGCGGGCCACCTACCGCGGGAGCCCCGGCCACCCGGTGCTGATCGGCCGGGAGCACTGGCCGGAGGTGACCGGGCGCGCGGTCGGCGACGAGGGCGCACGGGCCTACCTGCGCGACCATCCGGCACTGGAGATCGAGTGCGCGGACCTGGCCGACGGCGGTGACGTCGACTCCCCGGAGACGCTGCCGGCCGGCCATCGGGTGTCCGCACCAACCGAGAGGGAATGCTGATTCGATGAACGTGGCCTCGCCCGCCGACCTCGCCGGCCGTCTGTCCGGCACCGGATACCTCTGCGACGAGGGGCTGGCCACGGTCGGCCATCTCGCCCTCGCCCTGGAGCGACCGCTGCTGCTGGAGGGCGAGCCCGGCACCGGCAAGACCGCGCTGGCCGAGGCGCTGGCCGATGCGCTGGAGCTGCCGCTGATCCGGCTGCAGTGCTACGAGGGCATCGATGCGAGCCAGGCACTGTACGACTGGGACTTCCCCCGCCAGATCCTGCACCTGCGGGCGGTCGAGGCGACCGGCGGCATCGGTGAGCTGGAGGAGGTCGAGAAGTCGCTGTTCGACGAGCGCTTCCTCCTCGCCCGCCCGGTGCTGCGTGCGCTGCGGGAGAGCCCAGCGGTGCTGCTGGTCGACGAGATCGACCGCGCCGACGACGAGTTCGAGGCGTTCCTGCTCGAGGTGC
>CAZNCE010000200.1:0-5968 GCA_964571285.1 uncultured Nocardioidaceae bacterium
TGGCGTTCCTCGAGTCGTCGCTCAAGCCCGAGCACCGCGGCCCGCAGCCGGGTGGCAGGACCGTCTTCGGCCCGCCGGTGGACGTACCCGCCGATGCGCCGGTCTACGACCGGCTGGCCGCGTTCGCCGGCCGCGACCCCGGCTGGCGGCCGCAGTAGGTGATCAGTCCGTGCCGAGGTCCACGATCGCGGCGACCGGGCCGCCGCCCGCCGGGCCCTGGTGCACCGCCGAGACCGACACGAACACCGCCGGGTCACCCGTGACCGCGGCCGCGACGCCGCCGACACACGCCTTGATCTGCCGGTGCCAGTGCACGTCGGAGTCGTCCAGCATGGCGTTGCGCCGACCGCGTACCTCACCGTCCGGTGAGGCCTCGCACTTGAGGAACACGTTGACGAGCCGGTCGTCCAGGTCGCTGGGGTGCGGGCGCTCGGGCAGGTTGAGCCCGGCGTCGCGGATCGCGTCCCAGATGCCGTCGGAGTCGAGCGCGTCGCGCATCACCCCGTGGCCGATGCGGTAGCGGCCGCCCACGCCGGCCGCGTTGCCGACGACGACCACCTGGGCCCGGTCCAGCTCCACCCCGGACGAGCAGGAGGCGACCGCGGAGTAGAGGTCGCGGTTGCTCAGCACCTCCTCGTCGGAGGGCATCTCGATCTCGCCGAGTGCGACCGCGATGCCGAGGGCGGTGGTGCCGTTGGACAGGTCCATCGACTCGAGCGTGTGCTCGGTCCACACCGTCTTGCCGCGGCTCTTGGCGTCGCTGATCGTGCTGATCGTCAACAGCGGGGTCTTGGTCTGCACGTAGTGCACATCGGCAGGGTCGGTGATCCCGGCCCGTTCCATCGCCACCTGCACGGCGGCCGCGACCTTGCGGATCATCGCCTGGCGGCCGATGTCCTCGGGCAGCAGCTGCTCGCTCATCGCGAACCCGACCGTCAGCCGTGGCTCGTCGGTGGGCTCGGCCCGCTCATCGGGCACGGTCGCGAACACGGTGGCGTGCGGGCTGATCACGCCGTCGGTGCCGCCCGACCACACGATCGGGATCTGCCGGACCTGGTCCTCCGGGGCGCCCTTGTCCATCAGCACCTCGCGGAACGCCCGGTCGGCGATGATGCGGGTGTAGTCGTTGACCCCGCCGTTGCCTTCGGTCTTGCCGATGATCGCGATCACCCGGTCGGCCGACAGCACGCCGTCGTCGATCAGCTTCGCGAGTTCGCTGGCGTCGGAGACGGTGTGCAGGGGCACCTTGCGTACTTCGATGGCGGATGGCACGGGACGGTTTCCTTCCTCCTGGGTGACGTGATCAGCCGGGGCGTACCCGGGTGCCGACGGTGCCGTCCACCGCCGGCAGCAGCGACGACAGCGAGGTGATGATGCCGGTGCCGCCGACGCGTTCGGCGAACCGGATGACCGCGTCGATCTTGGGACCCATCGAGCCGCTGGCGAAGTGCTCGCGGTCGGCGATCTCGCGCAGTGCGGTCGCGGTGATCGCACCGATCGGTTGCTCGTGGTCGGTGCCCCAGCCGGTCGCCGCATGCTCCACGTCGGTGGCGATCACCAGCAGGTCGGCGTCGATGTGCTCGGCCAGCAGCGTGGCGGTGAGGTCCTTGTCGATGACCGCCTCCACGCCGACGAGTTCGCCGTCATCGCGGCGAACGACCGGGATGCCGCCTCCTCCGGAGCACACCACCACGAAGCCGGCCTGCAACAGCAGGTCCGCACCCGGCGCGTCCAGGCACTCCAGCGGCTCCGGCGACGCGACCACCCGGCGCCAGCCGCGGTCGCCCACCTCGACGAAGACCTGGTCGTGCTCGGTCAGCAGGTCGGCCTCGTCCTTGCCGATGTAGCGGCCGATCGGCTTGGTCGGGTTGGTGAATCCGGGGTCGGCGGGGTCAACCAGGGTGCGCGATACCAGGGTGGCGGTACGGCGGTCGAGGCCGCGCTCGGCGAAGGCGGCGTCCAACGCGTTCATCAGGGTCAGGCCGATGGTGGCCTGGGTAGACGCGCCGCACCAGTCCAGCGGGACGGGGGGTACGACCGAGGCGGTGAGCTCGTTCTTGCGCAGCAGGTTGCCCACCTGCGGGCCGTTCCCGTGGGTGAGCAGCACCTCGTGGCCTGCCGCGACCAGGTCGGCGATCGGCCCGGCGGCCCGGTGGATCGCGGCCTGCTGGTCCTCCACGCGGGCTCGACCGTCCGGCGACGTCATGGCGTTGCCGCCCAGCGCCATCACGATCCGCATGACGACGAATCTAGGCGTGGGCGCGGCCCGGCGGCATGGGCAGGACCCGCCAACCGGCCCATCGGACCACGGCAATATGTGCTAAGCCGGACATCCCGTCCGGGCCGTTGTGTTCGCCGGGTCAGGGCCGGCGGCCGGCCAGGACGCAGAACTCGTTCCCCTCCGGGTCGGCCAGCACCACCCAGCTCTGCTCCCCCTGGCCGACGTCGGCATGGCGAGCGCCGAGGTCGAGGAGCCGGCGGACCTCGTCGTCTTGGTCCCGGTCTGTCGGGTTGAGGTCGAGGTGCAACCGGTTCTTCACTGTCTTGCCTTCGGGCACGGTCGCGAACGTGAGGGTAGGTGGCACCGGGCCGCGGTGCTCGTTCTCGGATGACATCTCGCTGCAGCCGATCGTGACCAGATCGGCTTCCCGGTGACGCACCTCGTAATCCAGCACCGAGCACCAGAACCGGGCCAGCGCCTCGGGCTCGGCACAGTCGATGGCAAGGTCGGTGAACCTGCTGGTCATGGTCGGGTTCCTCCGGCACGTCGGCGGTGCGTCCAGGGCCTCACGCTAGGCATCTGGCCTCACACCCGAAACTCGTTATGCACTGGGCGGGGATCTCGGCGTTCCGTTCGTCCACAGCGTGGCCGGCGAGCCGGGGAGTGTCTGCGGTCGCGCCTAGAATCGAACACACATTCGAACACAGGCAGGATGCCCCATGACTCCATCCACGCACCCCCTCCCGCAGCCGCCAGCCGAGCCGGCGGTCGGCGAGCCCGCGGGCATGCCGACCGAGCAGGTCGAGGCCGAGTTGTGCACGCTGGCCGGGCGGATCGCCGCGGCCACAGCACGGTTCCTGTCGCTGCTGGCCGAGTTCGACGCACGTCGTGGCTGGGCCGATTGGGGTCTGGCCTCGTGCGCGCAGTGGCTGTCGTGGCGGTGTGGTCTGGACCTGCGCACCGCGCGCGAACAGGTCCGGGTGGCGCGTCGACTGGCTGACCTCCCCCGGTGTGCGGCTGCCTTCGCCGCCGGCCGGTTGTCGTACTCGAAGGTCCGGGCCCTCGCCCGGGTCGCCACCCCAGGCACGGAGGAGGACCTGGTCGACGCCGCCCTGTGCACCACCGCCGCGCAGACCGAGCGTCTGTGCCGCGGGCTGCACACCGCTCAGGCTCGTGACGACAGCGACCCGGACGGCGATCCGGCTGCCCAGGATCGGGCCGCGTCCACTGGCGAGCATGGTCGCCTCGGGGTGCGGTGGCGGTGGGATGACGACGGCACCCTGCAGATCTGGGGTCGGTTGCCGGCCGACGAGGGGGCACGGCTGCTCGCCGCCGTCACCCGGCTCGAGGCCGAGACGACCGCGCAGCCCGACCCCGCCTGCTCCGGCGAACACTCCGCAGCCGGCGCCAACGAATCCCGAGGCCCGCTGCCCGTCCACGAGCAAGACCGCGGTTCCGCGGAACCGCTGGTCCCACAAGACGGGTCACCGGCTCGACTCACTGCCCCGCGACCGGACGGCGACGGCGACGACAACGACGTTCGCGACGGTTCCGCGGAACCGTCGCGGCCGGCGGCGCAGCCAACGGCGCGCAAGCACAGCGGACGAGTCGAGCCCGTCGGCGTGTGCGCGGCGCCATCGGACCTCCGCGTCGGGCTGGTCCGGCTGGCCGAGCTCGGGTGCACCACGCATGAGCCACCCGCCCGCGCGCCCGGCGCCGACCTCGTCGTACACGTCACCGCTCAACGACTCATTCAGGCGATCAGCGGCGAAGCCAGCGCGCCAGGTCAGGGGCAGCTCGTCCCCGCCGCTAGACGCAGCGACGGCACCACCACCGAGCCCGCCGTACTCGGCAGACGAGAGCAGGCAGCGGTGCGGTCGAGCAACACGCACGGTCCAGTCGCTCTGAACTGCACCCCCGCCGATACTGGCAACGGCCGCCGTGTCGGTGGCCCGAACGGGGCGGCAGCACCCGCGAGGTTGGACGACGGGCCAGCGCTCGTGGATCCCCTGCTGCGGCGACTGGCGTGCGACGCCCGCATCCACCTGAGCATTGACGGACCTGATGGCGCGACCCTGGATCTCGGCCGACGCATCCGGTACGCCACGAACCGCCAGTTCCACGCCTTGTGGCGCCGCGACCGCGGCTGTGCCTACCCCGGCTGCACTCACCGGCGATTCCTGCATGCCCACCACGTGCGCCCGTGGGCGTTGGGTGGACCGACCAGCGTCGACAACCTGCTGTTGCTCTGCTCGACCCACCACGCCGCCGTTCACGAGGGTGCGTTCGCCATCACGGCATTGGGGCGTCAACGCTTCAGCTTCCACGGCCCAGGAGGGGCGCTGCGTCCCGTCGCGCCACCGCTGGGTCGCCGCGTCCTCAACAACCCCGGCAGCACGTCGGCAGCTAAGGGCCCGGCAGGTGGCAGGTCGGCAGCGACGGTCCAGGCGGAGGATCCGGTGCGACTCGACCGTCTCGACAATCTCGCCGAACTGACCGGACTCGCCGAGGACTTTCCGGCTATCACCGCCGGGACCATCGAGCCCGACTGGGACGGCAGCCGACTGCACCTCACGCACGCGGTCAGTTGCTACCTCGAAGCCTGGGCCAGCCGCACGAAGAACAAGACCGAAATAGCAGGCTGACGCCAGAACCGGTCACCCGTCACCGGCGCCTGGCGCGCCTTGCCGGCCGGCCGACGGGCTCACCGGTAGCGAAAGCCGTCCATGAACCGCCGGAAGACTCCGCCCTTGCGGGGCAGCGAGGGCGCAGGAGGTGGCGCCTTCGGCCGCTGGGAGGCGATCGGCTTGTCGTAGTCGGTGCGCACGATCGCGTCCACGATCTGCTCCTCGGTGTAGTCCTCGGAGCCCTCGATCACCGGGACGAAGCCGACCAGCATGCCGTTGCGCATCACCTGCGCCTCAAGCTGGGCGGTGCCGTCGGAGTCCCAGACCGCGTGGCGGCCATCGCCGAGATCCACGGTGATGCCGAACTGATGCACGCCGACCCGGGCCAGGTCGGCGTCTGTGCCGCGGTCGCGCAACGCGTCCACGACGTGGCGTGCCTTGTTCTCCTCCATGGTGAATGGAGGTTACCCGGGTCGGGGTCAGCGCCGGTCCACGTCGGCGTGCGCATGGCCGCCGCTGAGCCGCGCGTATCCGGGACCGCGGTCGAAGAAGGCCGGCTGGTCACCGCGGTCCCGGGTACGGCGGGTGCGCTCGGCGTCGGTGGCCGCCTGGTCATAGCTCAGCGACTCGTCTTCCGCGGAGCCGTGGAGCACCACCCCGTAGTCGGCCAGCGCGGCCTGCGAAGACACCTTCTCCCACAGCACGTCGCGGACCACGAGCTGCGGGTCGCGCTGCAGCGGGTCACCCCAGCCACCGCCGCCGGTGGTCCGGATCCGGATCACCTCGCCGGCCCGCACCGGCTCGGCGTCGGCCAGCGCGTCGACCACCCGTTCGTTCGGCCCGCCCGGGTCGATGGTGACCTCGAACGGCCGGCCGGCAAGCCCACCGTTGACGCCCCAGCAGGACAGGATGGAGCGGTCCGCGATCGACATGAAGTGGCCGTCGCGCAGCATCCGGATGTGCTTCTCGTAGCCCAACCCGCCGCGGTGCGTGCCGGCCCCACCGGAGTCGACGGCGAGCGACAGCTTCTCCACCAGGAAAGGGAATCGCGCCTCGGTGAACTCGGTCGGCAGGTTCCGCGAGTCCGGCACGACGTGGATCGTGTCCTCGCCGTCGGCGT
>CAZNCE010000201.1:0-5847 GCA_964571285.1 uncultured Nocardioidaceae bacterium
AAGTTCATCACCGCGGCCATCAGCAGAGCCACACGCGGGGTCAGCGCCTTGGTCGACACCGAGGTCGCGATCGCGTTGGCCGCGTCGTGGAAGCCGTTGGTGTAGTCGAAGACCAGCGCGACGAGAACGACCGCGATGACGATCGCGAGCTCCACGCTCAGGACTCCTTGACCGCGATCTGCTCGACGGTGTTGGCGACGGTCTCGAACGCGTCGATCGCCGACTCCAGCGAGTCGACGACCTCCTTGAGCTTCATCACCTCCAGGGCCTCCATGCCACCGCCGAACAGCTTGGCGACGATCCGGCGGTAGGTCTTGTCGCCCTGGTTCTCCAGCCGGTTGATCTCGATCCAGTACTCCTCGAGGTCCTGCATCGTGCGCAGCCGCGGCATCGCGTCCGCGGTCAGGTCGGCGCAGCGCTCCAACACCTCGACCTGTTCCGCGACCCGTTTGGGCAGGGTCTCGATCTCGTACAAGACGATCAGGTCGACGGCCTCTTCCATGAAGTCCATGACGTCGTCGAGGCCGGCCGCCAGTCGGTAGATGTCCTCACGGTCGAACGGGGTGACGAAGGTCTTGTTCACCCGCCGGACGATGCCGTGCGTGGTCTCGTCGGCCTCGTGCTCGGCCTCCCGCATCTTGGCCGCGGTGGCCTCCAGATCGACGCCGTCGCCGAGCATCTCCGCCAGCAGGCGGGACCCAACGACCAGGTGCTGGGCGGACTCGGTGAAGAGGTCGTAGAAACTCGTGTCGGCAGGACGCAGATTGAACCGCACTGGATCTCCCGTCAGACGCGGTGCGACGCCGCAATGCTAGGGCCTGCCCGGTTCTGACGCACAATCGGCATTGCCGGAGCCGGACGAGTTATACCCACCCCCGGTATAGTGGGGGTATGACGGACATGACCGCCCCGGCCGAGAGCGCCGCGCAGCCGAACGAGGACGTCGCCGCGGAGAACCCGGCCGGCACCGTCGGCGACCCGCCGGCGTACTCGGCGGACGCCAAGACCAAGACCGACCTGCTGGTGCGGTTGCGCCGGATCGAAGGACAGATACGCGGCCTACAGCGGATGGTGGAGAACGACACCTACTGCATCGATGTGCTGACCCAGGTCAGCGCGGCCACCCGCGCGCTGCAGTCGGTGGCTCTGGGCCTGCTCGACGATCACCTCGAGCACTGCGTGCGCCATGCCGTGCAACTGGGCGGCGACGAGGCCGACGCGAAGCTCGGCGAGGCCAGCGCGGCGATCGCACGGCTGGTGCGGTCCTGAGTCGGCCGCCGCGGCGTGCGTAACGTCAGGCGTTCGCGGGACGTCGCGGGGCAGCACCATCGGTCGGCTGGGTGCCATCGCCGCTGAGGGCGGGCCCTCCTGCGGGCAGCACTCCCAGGATGCGGTCGATCTGAGTCTGCTCCAGCGGACCGTCCGCCTCGGTCGCGGCGATCATCAACTCGCTGGTCAACTCGATCTCCTCCAACACCTCTGCATCGTGCATCGGCACGTCGAGTCTGTCCCTCATCCCCGCCGCCCCTCGTTGCCGGGACACCCGTGCTTCCCCGACCCGCAGACTAGGAGCCTATGGGGTTGGCTCCGCAACCGGGAATGGCCCGCATGAGTCATACCGGACATGGCCTGCTGGCAACACACGGTGCTTCATCCTCCGATGAGCGGCTCGCTCGTATTGGTCGTCCTGCTCGGCTTCGGGTGCCGCATCCGCATACCCACTGGGGCCGCACTCCACGCCCCACCTGAACCGACTTTCCCGCAGTCACACGGCGACACGGGCCGAACTCGGCGCGGCTGATACCCAACTTCTGACGAGCCTCGGCGCGTCGCTCGCGCACTACCTACCGGGTATGCATACTCAGTATCTATGTCTATCCGTTACGGGCTGCTCGCCCTGCTCGAACGCGAACCGATGTACGGCTACCAACTGCGCAGCGAGTTCGACTCCGCCACCGGATCCACCTGGCCGTTGAACGTCGGCCAGGTCTACAGCACCCTCACCCGGCTGGAGCGTGACGGCCTGGTCGCGCCGCTCGACGAGGACGACGAGGGCCGGATGCGCTACGCGATCACCGAGGCCGGGCGCGCCGACCTGACGGGCTGGTTCGCGTCGCCGGTGTCGGCGCACGACCGACCGCGAGACGAACTGGCCATCAAGCTGGCACTGGCGGTCACCGTGCCCGGGGTCGACGTGAACGCGGTCATCCAGCGCCAGCGAGCGGCGGCAGTGAGCCGGTTGCAGGACCTCACCCGGCTCAAGCCGGGCACGGAGGGAGAGCTCTCCTGGTCGCTGGTCCTGGAGAGCCTGCGGTTCAGCGTGGAGGCGGAGGTGCGGTGGCTGGATCACTGCGAGGTGGCCTTGGCCAGAGCGGCGCGGGCGCGCGCGACGCAGCAGGGTACGGCAGGCACGTACCCGAGCACGGGGGCAACCGCTGGAACCCGCGGCAGGGAGGTACGGCGATGAGCCCCGCCCTCGAGCTCGAGGACGTCAGCCGGATCCACGGCCGCGGCGACGCCGCGGTGCATGCGCTCCGCGGCCTGTCGCTGGTGGTGCAGCCCGGAGAGCTGGTCGCGGTGATGGGTCCGTCCGGCTCGGGCAAGTCCACGCTGCTGAACCTTGCCGGTGGGTTGGACCAGGCGACCGCTGGCCGCGTGCGGGTGCAGGGTGAGGAACTGGGGTCACTGTCGAAGGTCGCGCTGGCGGCGCTGCGCCGTCGGCGGGTGGGCTACGTGTTCCAGGACTACAACCTGATCCCATCGCTGACCGCCGAGGAGAACGTGGCGCTGCCGCTGGAACTGGACGGGGTCCGGTCGCGGAGGGCGGCGAGGATGGCGCGAGCGGTGCTCGACGAGGTGGGGCTGGAGGACCTGTACGACCGGTTCCCCGACAACCTGTCCGGTGGCCAGCAACAGCGGGTGGCGATCGCTCGCGCGGTGGTCGGTGACCGAGGACTGGTGCTGGCCGATGAGCCGACCGGAGCACTGGACTCCGAGACCGGGGAGCAGGTGCTCGCACTGCTGCGGTCACGCTGCGATGCCGGTGCTGCTGCCCTGCTGGTGACCCACGAGGCCCGACACGCCGGCTGGGCCGACCGGGTGGTGTTCCTGCGCGATGGGGCGATCGTCGACGAGACCGCGCCGTCCCCGCCGGAGTCATTGCTGGCGGGCAGCTGATGAGCGCGCCGTACGCGAGCCGGTGGCGGCCGGCGCTACGCATGGCGCGCCGGGACCTCTGGCGGCACAAGGCCCGCACGCTGCTGACGATGTTCCTGGTCGCGCTGCCGGTTCTGGTGGGCGTCGCCGCGGCACAGTTCCACCACAACACCCAGTGGGACGGCGAGCGGGCGGCTCGCTCGACGATGGGCGCGGCGGACGCCCTGGTCGAGGTGACGCCGTTCCAGCGGGCCAAGGTGACGTACTGGCCGGGTGACATGGAGATCCGCGCCGGCAGCTTCACCCACGACGAGAAGGGCAGGCGGCGCCCGGCGCGGCGGGACCGGTCATCGGTGGACCTGGCGGCGCTGCTGCCGGAGGGCAGCCGGATCATCCCCAGCGTCCAATACCACCAGGCTGCGCTGGCCACCGGCGGCATCACCCAGGTCACCGTGCTGGCTGCCGCCGACCCGATGACCGAGGGCCTGGCGTCGGTGTCGGCCGGGGTACCACCGCGGGCACCCGACGAGGTCGCGCTCAGCGCGGCCGCTGCCGACGAGCTCGGGCTGCTGGGCACCGACGGCGCGCCGCGCGCGGACGCAACCCTGCAGCTGCTCGACGGGACGGTCCTGCGCGTGGTCGGCTTGGTGGACCCCCGCAGCGACGAGGTCGACGGCCTCGGACTACTGGCCGCACCGGGCAGCCTCCTCGCGGACGCCGCCGACGTCGCGGGTGACGATCCGGGCTCGAACCGTTACCTGGTGGACTTCCCGGACTCGGTGGCGACCGCGCCGCATGCCCTGGCGAACTCGCTGCGGGACCACGGGGTCGTCCTGCTCCCGCGTGATGTGCTGTTCCACCCCGCCGCCTGGGGTGTCCGGGAGCCACCCCCGGGCCCGATGGACGCCGCGTCGCTGGCGGTCGGGGCGCTCGTCGTGCTGTTCGGGCTGATCGAGGTGGTGCTGATCGTCGGCTCGGCCTTCGCCGTCGGCGCACGCCGCCAGGTCCGTGACCTGGGCCTGGTCGCCGCGTCGGGAGGCGCTCCGGCCGACGTGCGCCGGGTGCTGCTGGCCCAAGGCCTGGTGCTGGGTGCCGGCGCCGCGGCGTTCGGTGCGGTCGCGGGGATCATGGCGTTCCGGTTGGGCGCACCGGTCTACGAGAACCTCGTATACCAGCGGATCTGGACATTCGACATCGACTGGCTGGCAGTTGTCGGAGTCACGGTGCTCGGATCGCTGACCGGGCTGGCCGCGGCGTTCGTACCCGCCGTGAGCATCGGCCGGCTGACCCCGCTGGCCGCCTTGTCCGGCCGGTTCCCCATCCGCCCGGGCGAGAGTCGAGCCCATCGACCCGCATTCGTGCTGGCCGGCGCCGGGCTGGCCGTGCTCCTGGTCAGCGGCTGGTGGACTGCCGTGGAGTACCGGCCTCCGGTGCAGCCGCCCAACGGCGCGGAGGTCTTCCACTCGCCGTCGGCCGTCCCGGTCGTCATCGGGGCCATGGGCCTGCTGATGCTGATCGGCGGTGTGGCCTGGGCCGCGCCGTACGCGGTGCGCCGGTTGGCCACGCTTGGTCGGCTGCTGCCGCTGGCGGGGCGGTACGCGTTCCGTGAGGCGGCCCGGCACCGGTTCCGTACCGCTGCGGCCGCCATGACGCTCACCATGACGGTGGCCGGGGCGGTGTTCGCCGGGTTCGCGGTTCAGGCGATCGGCGCGAGCATGAGCAGGGAATACGACGCGGGCGTCCACACGATCTCGGTCTACCTCGATGAGTACGACGACGCCGAGCCGAGCGCCGACGGGCGCGTCGACCAGGCGATCGCCACGATCCACGACGTGATCGGCCCGGCCGAGGTGCTGGCCGGCGCCCGAGCCACCAGGCCCGGAACCGCGTACACCGAGCTCGCCATCGGCCGTCGCGGTGGCTTCGGACCGGTCCGCGTCGTGGACGAGGAGACCCTGCGGAAGCTGGTCGGTGGGGATGACGCGAAGGCCGTCGAGGCGTTCCGGTCCGGTGGGGTCGTGACCACGCTGCGCCGCGCGGTCCACGACGGGCGGATCACGGTGGCGCTGCAGGAGGAAACACCCAAGGTCAAGGATCGGTGGACGGTCCCCGCAGTCGTGGTCCGGCCCGACGACAGGTTCCGCGGCAGCGACCTCTTCGGTGCGTGGGCGAGCGAGGAGACGGTCCTGCAACTTGGCCTGGTCAGCGTGCCCAGCAGCCTGACCGTCCTCGCGGAGCGGACTGTCACCTCCGACGACCTGACCCGGCTAGCGGTGCATGGCATCAACGGCTGGTCGCCGGACACCGAACTGGAGCCGCTTGCCCTGGTCCGGCTCGGCGCCGTCGCTGCCGCCGCGGTGCTCACGCTGCTCGTGGTCGGGATGGCGGTGGCGCTGGCCTCGGCCGAGAGCCGAGCCGACCAGGCGACGATGGCCGCGGTCGGTGCCGGCCCCTGGCGGCGCCGTTCCCTCGGCGCCATGCACGGGATGTTCCTCGGCGTCGTCGGCGTCGTCCTCGGCACCGTGATCGGCCTCCCGGCAGGGGCCGCCCTGCTGCAGGTCGACGGTGCTCCCGGCGTACCGGTCCCCTGGCTCGAAGTCGGCAGCGTGATGGTCGCCGTGCCGTTGATCGGCTGGCTGGCCGGGTGGCTGGTCACCTCGTCCCGGCTCACGCTGGTGCGCCGCACCGGCT
>CAZNCE010000202.1:0-5801 GCA_964571285.1 uncultured Nocardioidaceae bacterium
CCAGCGTCGCGGACATCAGCAGGAACTGCGCCTGCGGCAGCGTCAGCAGCGGCACCTGCCAGGCCCAGCCCCGGTCCGGATCGGCGTAGAAGTGGAACTCGTCCATGATCACCGTGCCGATGCCCGCCTCGCTGCCCACCCGCAGCGCGTGGTTGGCCAGCACCTCCGCGGTGGCGGTGATGATCGGCGCCTCGGGGTTGACCGAGGCGTCGCCGGTGAGCATGCCGACGTTCTCGGCGCCGAACACGTCGCAGAGCGCGAAGAACTTCTCCGAGACCAGGGCCTTGATCGGCGCGGTGTAGTACGAGCGCTCGCCCCGGGACAGGGCCGCGAAGTGCGCCCCGACCGCGACCAGGCTCTTGCCCGAGCCGGTGGGCGTGGCGAGCACCACATTGGCGCCGTCGCACAGCTCGATCAGCGCCTCCTCCTGTGCCGGGTACGGCGTGATGCCCTGCTCATGCACCCACGACTCGAAGGCGTCGTAGACGGTGTCGGGGGTGGGAGTGCCGGGCAACCGGCCGGCCAGAGTGGCGGAATCGGACATCGGGGCCATCGTCCCACAGCGTGAAGTTGAGTTGGCCTGACTCAAGAATGCGGAATATGAGTCGCTCAAGAAGTGTTGGTGCGAGTGAGGCCTCCGGTGGGGAGGTCCACACCGATCTCGAGGAGACCAACACCATGAACACACTGAGTATTCGCACCCGACGCGACCCCTTCGCCGACTTCGACGCCCTGCTGCGTGACACGTTCGGCAGCGGACGGGTTCCGATGGGGTTCCGCGCCGGGTTCACCCCCGCGGCGGAGACGTCGCGGGAAGGGGAGGACGCGGTCGTCCGCCTGGAGCTGCCGGGCCTGGACCTCGACAGCGACGTCACCGTCGAAGTCGAGGACGGCCGGCTCGTGGTCCGCGGTGAGCGGCGCGACGAGCGCACCGAGGAGCAGGACGGCCGGTCGCTGCGCGAGTTCCGGTACGGGTCGTTCCGGCGCTCCTTCGGCCTGCCCGCCGGCGTGACGGCGGACGCGATCAGCGCGTCGTACGACGCGGGTGTGCTGAGCGTCCGGATCGCCGGCGCGTACGCGGGCACCACGCCGCGTCGGATCGAGGTCTCCGGCCTGGCGGCCGGTGAGCAGACCGACCGTGCGTCGAACGGGGCTGCCCAGACCGAGTGACCGTCCGTGACCCCGGGCGCGCTGGCGGCTAAGCCGGCCGCGCGCGGTGTCTCATCCGGTGGTGGCCCGGCTCCGCTTCAGGAGCCGGGCCACCGTTGCACGTTGGGGACGGCGAGGCAGGATGGAGACAGAGCCGAGCGTCCGCGGAATGGGCCGCCGACGGGCCGGAACACCCGGGCGCGGCATGATGTTGTGCTGAAGGCACGAAGAAGGAGGAGGGTCTGTGAGCGAGACGATCGCCGCGGTGGCGAGCAGCGCGGAGGCAGCAGACGAGGATGCCCGGATCGGCGAGTACGCCCATCCCGACCGGTTGGTGACCACCGCCTGGCTGGCCGAACACCTGGATGACCCGGGTCTGGTGGTGGTGGAGTCCGACGAGGACGTGCTGCTGTACGAGACCGGTCACATCCCCGGGGCGGTCAAGGTGGACTGGCACACCGAGCTCAACGACCCGGTGACCCGCGACTACGTCGACGGCGAGCGGTTCGCCCGGATCATGGCCGACAAGGGCATCTCGCGCGACACCACGGTGGTCTTCTACGGCGACAAGAGCAACTGGTGGGCGGCGTACGCCTTGTGGGTGTTCACCCTGTTCGGCCATCCGGACCTGCGGCTGCTCGACGGCGGCCGCGCCAAGTGGCAGGCCGAGGGTCGACCCATGACCACCGACGTCCCGTCTCGGCCCACCACCGAGTACCCCGTCGTCGAGCGGTCCGACGCGGACATCCGTGCGTACCGCGACGAGGTGCGCGACCACCTCGGCAAGCCGCTGATCGACGTCCGCTCGCCGGGTGAGTTCAGCGGCGAGCTGCTGCACATGCCGGACTACCCGCAGGAAGGCGCGGTGCGCGGCGGGCACATCCCCGGCGCGAAGAACGTGCCGTGGGGCAAGGCCGCCGCCGAGGACGGGACCTTCCGTCCACGCGCCGAGCTCGAGGCGCTGTATGAGAGCGAGGCCGGGCTCAGCAGCGGAGACGACGTGGTCGTGTACTGCCGGATCGGGGAGCGTTCCTCGCACACCTGGTTCGTCCTCACCCAGCTGCTGGGCTACGAGCGGGTCCGCAACTACGACGGGTCGTGGACCGAGTGGGGCAACGCCGTGCGGATGCCGATCGAGCGGGGGACCGGCGGGTGACCGACGTTTCCCTGCTTCCGGCGCCGCTCGCCGAGATCATCGACGACTTCGACGCCGTCCCAGCGGCGGACCGGCTGCAGCTGCTGGTCGAGCTCGCGGACGAGCTGCCGGAGCTGCCCCCGCGGTACGCCGAGAACCTGGACCAGCTGGAACAGGTCCACGAGTGCCAGTCGCCGTTGTTCATGGCGGTGGAGGTGGATCCCGACGGCGATCCGCCGGGTCAGCGCACCGTGCGGCTGTTCTTCGATGCGCCCCGCGAGTCGCCGACGACGCGGGCGTTCGCCTCGATCCTGCACTCCGGCCTGGACGGCCAGCCCGCCGACGCGGTGCTGGCCGTCCCGGACGACTTCTACGTGCGGATGGGCCTCGCGGACGCGGTCAGCCCGCTGCGGATCCGCGGCCTGGCGGCGATGCTGGGCCGGATCAAGCGGCACGTTCGCGAGGACGTCGCCGCCTGACCCGGCCGCCGCGGGCGCTGGTGTCGCGTGCGGCGGTGCGGCCCCTTACTTGACCGCGCCGGTGAACAGCGCCGGCTCGTGGTCCCAGTCCGGACTCACCTCCACCACCAGGTCGTCGAGCCCGTCGGCCGGCACCGAGAAGCCGAAATCGGCCGAGCCGGTGCGCCCGTCGATGATCCGGGTGGTGAACCCCTCACCGAGCCGGTCGTCGTAGACCTCCTCTGCCGGCGTGCCGCGCTGCCCGTAGGTCATGGACACCGTGGCGAGTGTCGCGTCGAACGCGCTGCCGGTGTGGTTGGTGAGCTCGACCGTCACCACGACCAACCGGTGTCCCTTGCTCATGCCGAGGGCGAACTCGCCCGGCTTCCTGGTCACCGCCTTGGGCACCGACACGGTGAGACCGTCCTCGTAGCCGTACCCCTCACCGGCGCCGATCCGGGCGACGTCGGGGCTCTGGTCCGCCTGGTCGACGGCAGCGTCGGCGGCGGAGTCTGCGGCGTCCGCCTGCTGACCGGCCGTGCCCGAGTCCGCGGCCTGCGCCGCGCTCTGGGAGACCTCGGTGCCGTCGTGGGACGCGTCGTCGATGCCGTCCATCCGGTCGGCGGTCGTCTGGGCGCAGCCGGCCGTGAGTACGGCGACGACGATGCCGGCTGCCAGTGTGCGCATGCTGATGGTCATGACTTCCCCCTGCGGGTCGTTGGTCGGGCTTTTCCCTTGATGTGGTGGACCATAGGGACGACCACCGACATTCCTGGGTGACGCGACGGCGTGGCTCCGTGACAACGCTTTTTGGATCTGCTATTGGCGCGGATCGACAAGGGCGGCGGACCTTTTCACGGGACGACCGCGACCCGTCGGTGTAGCGTCGAGGCCGGAGGTATGCGCCGTGCCAGTCAGTCCCGAGAACACCCGCAGCGAGGGGTTGCGGAACCCGGATCCAGCGGGTCCGGACGGTCCAGCAGCCGATGGCCCGGACAACGTCCGCGAGCTGGAGGAGGGGATCGAGCGGGACTTCTCGCGGAACCTGTCCTACGGCGAGTACCTCGATCTGGAGCGGGTGCTGTCCGCTCAACATCCCCGGTCGGTCCCGCCTCGGCACGACGAACTGCTGTTCATCATCCAGCACCAGACCTCGGAGCTGTGGCTCAAGCTGATGCTGCACGAGCTGCGCTCGGCCCGGGCGCTGATCCAGCACGACGACCCGCAGCCGGCCCTCAAGCGGTTCGCGCGGGTGAAGAACATCCAACACACGTTGACCGAGCAGTGGAGCGTTCTGTCCACGCTGACCCCGAGCGAGTACGCCGAGTTCCGGTCGTTCCTGGCCACCGGTTCGGGCTTCCAGTCGTGGCAGTACCGCGCGGTGGAATTCATCCTCGGCAACAAGAACGCGGACATGCTCCAGGTGTTCCGGCACAAGCACGAAGTGCGGGAGATGCTTCGCCAGCTGCTCGAGGAGCCCAGCATCTACGACGAGTTCCTGCGCTACCTCGCCCGCCGCGGCTACCCCGTACCGGCGGCGCGGCTGGACCGTGACTGGTCCACGCAACATCCCTGCGACGAGGAGCTGGTGAAGGTGTTCGCGGACATCTACGAACACCCCTCGCAGCACTGGGGGGTCTACGAGATGTGCGAGGAGCTCGTCGACGTCGAGGACAACTTCCAGGTGTGGCGGTTCCGGCACCTGAAGACGGTGGAGCGGATCATCGGGACCAAGCGCGGCACCGGCGGGTCCAGCGGCGTTCCGTTTCTGCGCAAGGCGCTCGACCTGACCTTCTTCCCGGAGCTGTACGCCGTCCGGGCGCAGATCCAGGATGTGGAGCCACCGGGTTACCACGACCACCACCCCGACGTGTGATCCAGCAGGAGACGACATGACCTCGATGACGCTGCACCGCATGGGCGACGAGCAGCTCGAGCGGGCCCGGCAGTCGACCAACGGCCGGGCGTCGATGACGGTGCACCGCGGCAAGCGCCTGCGGCAGACGCTGCTGGCGCTGACGGCCGGCACCCGGATGGCCGAGCATCAGAGCCCCGGCGACGCCACCCTGCTGTGCCTGCGTGGACGAGTGCGGATGAACGTGGGGGAGCGCTCGATCGAGGTGGCCGAGGGGATCCTGGTGGACGTACCCCCGCAGCGGCACGACCTGGTCGCCGAAGAAGACTCGCTGGTCGTGCTGACCGTGGGCGTCGGCTGACCGCGTGCGCATCGCCACCTGGAACGTCAACTCGATCCGCTCCAGGATCGACCGCGTGGTGTCATGGCTGGCACGCCACGACATCGACGTGCTCGCGGTGCAGGAGACCAAGTGCACCGACGACCAGTTCCCCGCGATGGAGCTGCTCGCCGACGGGTACGAGGTCGCCCACCTGGGGCTGAACCAGTGGAACGGCGTCGGCGTGATCTCGCGGGTCGGGCTCGACGACATCGAACTGGGCTTCCCCGGGCAGCCGTGCTGGGGAGACTCGGAGCAGACCGAGGCCCGGGCGATCGGGGTCACCTGCGGTGGGGTGCGGGTGTGGAGCCTGTACGTGCCGAACGGCCGAGCGCTCGGGGACCCGCACTACGACTACAAGCTGCAGTGGCTGGGCGCGCTGCGCGAGGCCGGCGCCGACTGGCTGGCCAAGGACCCGGACAGCCAGATCGTGCTGTGCGGTGACTGGAACGTCGCGCCCACCGACGGCGACGTGTGGGACCCGGCGCTGTTCACGCAGACCACACACACGTCGGCTCCGGAGCGAGAGGCGTTCGGCGCCGTGGTGGACGCCGGCTTCGCCGACCTGGTGCGGCCGTTCGCCCCTGGGCCCGGGGTGTACACGTACTGGGACTACACCCAGCTGCGGTTCCCGCGGCGCGAGGGCATGCGGATCGACTTCCTGCTCGGCTCACCTGCCCTGCGGGAGCGAGTCACCGGCGCGCTGATCGATCGGCAGGAGCGCAAGGGCAAGGGACCGAGCGACCACGCGCCGGTGTTCGTCGAGCTGGACGGCACCGGGGAGCTGCCCGGGTACAACTGACCCACCGGGCGCCGTTGGCAAGA
>CAZNCE010000203.1:0-3067 GCA_964571285.1 uncultured Nocardioidaceae bacterium
AGGGCGGCGTGATGACCAAGCTGATCGAGCGCAACACCACGATCCCGACCAAGCGTTCCGAGGTCTTCACCACGGCTGAGGACAACCAGCCGTCGGTCGAGATCAAGGTCGCTCAGGGCGAGCGCGAGATGTGGGCGGCCAACCAGCCGCTCGGCAACTTCGAGCTCACCGGGCTGCCGCCGGCACCGCGCAACGTGCCGCAGATCGAGGTGACCTTCGACATCGACGCCAACGGCATCGTGCACGTGTCCGCCAAGGACCGGGGTACGGGCAAGGAGCAGTCGATGACGATCACCGGCGGCTCGGCGCTGAGCAAGGACGACATCGACAAGATGATCCGCGACGCCGAGCAGTACGCCGAGGAGGACCGGCAGCGCCGGGAGGCCGTCGACGTGCGCAACCAGGCCGACAGCGCCGTCTACAGCACGGAGAAGTTCCTGTCCGAGAACGGCGACAAGATCCCGGCCGACGTCAAGACCACCGTCGAGACCGACCTGGGCGCGGTGAAGACCGCCCTGGAGGGCGACGACACCGACGCGATCAAGTCCGCGGCCGCCAAGCTGGCCGAGAGCAGCCAGCAGATGGGAGCGGCCATGTACGCCGCGAACCAGTCGGCGGACGCCCCGGCCGGCGCCGAAGGGGCGGCCGGTGACGACGGGGAGTCCGGCGAGACCGGCGGCGACGACGACGTGGTCGAGGCCGAGATCGTCGACGACGACTCCACGGAGGGCGAGAACAAGTGACCGAAGGTTTCGAGGACCAAAGCGATCGACCGGTCGTCCGCGACCGCCGGCGCATCGATCCCGAGACCGGTGAGGTGCGGAGGCCGCAGACCGCGGCCTCCGCCCAGGGCCAGCCCGACACGACGACCGGGGCCGGTGCCAGGGCGATCCACGGTGACGACCAGCCGGACGAGCAGCCGGCCGACCAGCCCGCTGCGGCGGTCACCGAGATCGAGGTGGCGCTGGCCGAGCGGACCGCCGACCTGCAGCGGCTGCAGGCCGAGTACGTCAACTACAAGCGGCGGGTCGACCGTGACCGGGCGGCCGTGCGTGAGGCGGCCGCCGGGTCGGTGCTGACCGCGCTGCTCCCGGTGCTGGACGACATCGACCGGGCACGTGAGCACGACGAGCTGCGCGGCGGCTTCAAGGCCGTCGCCGACTCGTTCCAGCGCACGCTGTCCGGGCTCGGGCTGGAGCGGTTCGGGGAGCCGGGGGACCCGTTCGACCCGCGGATCCACGAGGCGCTCTCGCACCGGCACGACGACACCGCCACCGGGCCGACCTGCCAGTTCGTGATGCAGCCGGGCTACCGGCTGGCGGAGCGGATCCTGCGGCCGGCCCGGGTCGCGGTCGTCGAGCCGCCGGACGAACCGACAGGTGACGCGCCGGCGGACGACGCCGGTGCCGACGCATCGTCGGAGCAGCCGTCCGCGGGGACCGGCGACACGGACGGATCGCCCACGAACGGCCCGACGGGGCAGGAGAACTGACGGACAATCAGGGTAAGGAGGTGGCCGGGTGAGCACGACGGATTGGTTGCAGAAGGACTTCTACAAGATCCTCGGCGTCGGCAAGGACGCCGGCACGGACGAGATCAAGAAGGCCTACCGCAAGCTCGCCCGGGCCAACCACCCCGATTCCAACCCCGGCGACAAGAAGGCCGAGGAGCGGTTCAAGGAGATCAGCGAGGCGTACTCGGTGCTCTCCGACGACACCTTGCGCAAGGAGTACGACGAGACCCGCAGCGCCTTCGGCGCCGGCGGGCCGGGCGATCTCGGCGGGTTCCGGTTCCCGCGCGGCGGCGGTGGCGGCAACACCACCTTCGACCTCGGGGACCTGTTCGGCGACGTGTTCCGGACCAGCACCACCCGGCGTACCACCCGGCAGCCGCGCCGTGGCGCCGACATCGAGTCGCAGGCCACGGTGACGTTCCGCCAGTCGGTGGAGGGGGTCACGGTGCCGCTGCGGCTGAGCACCGAGGACGCCTGTCCGGCCTGTGCGGGTACGGGCGCGCGCAGCGGCACCGTGCCGCGGGTGTGCCCCAACTGCGAGGGCACCGGGATGCAGACCAGCGGCGACGGTGGCGTGTTCGCGATGACCGAGCCGTGCCGCGTCTGTCGCGGCCGCGGCCTGGTGGTCGACGACCCCTGCCCGACCTGCATGGGTTCGGGCCGGGGGATGTCGCACCGCACCCTCCAGGCGCGCATCCCCGCCGGCGTCAAGGACGGTCAGCGGATCCGGCTGCGCGGCAAGGGCGCACCGGGAGAGCGCGGCGGGCCGAACGGCGACCTCTACATCCAGGTGCACGTCAAGCCGCACCCCGTGTTCGGCCGGTCCGGCGACAACCTGACGATGACCCTGCCGATCACCTTCGACGAGGCCACGCTGGGCGCTGCCGTGAAGGTGCCGACGCTGGAGGGTCGTCCGGTGACGCTGAAAATCCCGGCCGGCACCCCCAACGGCCGTACCTTCCGGGTGCGGGGCCGCGGCGCCACCCGCCGCGACGGCACCCGAGGCGACCTGCTGGTCAGCGTCGAGGTGACCGTGCCCACCGAGCTGAGCGACGAGGCGCGGGCGGCGGTGGAGACGCTGCGGGCCCAGACCGACGGAGCCGACCCGCGGGCCGCGGTGTTCGCCAAGGCAGGTGAGTGAGATGACGGTGTTCGACGGGCAGCCCGGCGAGGGCGTCGGGCGCGACGCCCCGGTGTTCGTGATCAGCGTGGCCGCCGAGCTCACCGGGATGCATCCGCAGACGCTGCGCGGGTACGACCGGATCGGCCTGGTCAGCCCGGGTCGCACCGGCGGCGGTGGCCGGCGCTACTCCTGGCGAGACATCGAGCAGCTCCGCGAGGTCGCGCTGCTGACCGCGCAGGGTATCGGCCTGGAGGGGGTGCGCCGCATCCTGGCGCTGCGCGACGAGGTCGCCATGCTGCGCGAGCAGGTTGCGCAATTGGAGGCCGCGCTGGATCTGGCGGCCTCGGTTCCCCCGCCCGTGACCGCGAACCTGCCGGCCGTACGCGCGCCGGTCACGCTGGCCGTCTGGCACCGCAACGCGCGCTGACCGG
>CAZNCE010000203.1:3167-5741 GCA_964571285.1 uncultured Nocardioidaceae bacterium
CAGGCTTGTCCGGCCCCGGCGCGTTCTGCCGGGTCCCGGGCGGGTTCCGAGCGAGACTGGTGCCGTGCGCAGACACCGCCAGCGACCGGCCCGTCCCGTGGTGGCCCTGACCGCCTCGGTGACCGCCCTCATCGCCGCGGCGGCACTGCTGTCCGGCTGCGGCTCGGGCGGCGACGACGCCCCCGACGACACGTCCACCACCGGCGCGGCGAAGACCCAGGCGACGCACCGGGCCGCCGCCGCGGACGGTGCCCGCGGCCAGCGCGACACCGCCGAGGTGGCTCCCGAGGATTTGGCCAACTTCAGCTGCCGGCAGGGCAAGAAGGGCCGCTGGAGTGCGTCCGGCGATCTGGTGAACTCCGGCAAGAAGCCGGTCGAGTACGTCGTCACGGTGGTCACCGTGAACGAGGCGGGGACCGTCGTCGGCGAGCACAAGGACACCGTGGAGGTCGGCGCGGACGACGCCGGCAGCTTCGACTGGTCGTCGTTCTACACCGGGGCAGCGGATCAGTGCCTGCCGCACGTCACGCGCCGACCGGCGTGAGCCACACACCGCGGCGGCATCGGTGAACCTGGTCGAACGGGTGGACGGCTTCCAGCGCCGCCACTCGGTCGTCGGTTACCCGATCGCGGTCGTCTACAAGTTCTTCGACGACCAGGGCGCCTACCTGGCCGCGATCATCACCTACTACGCGTTCATCGCGATCTTCCCGCTGCTGTTGATCGCCTCGTCGGTGCTGGGGTTCGTGCTGCAGGGCGACGACGAGCTGCAGGAGCAGATCCTCAACTCGGCGCTGAGCCAGTTCCCGATCGTCGGCGAGCAATTGGGACGACCCGAGGGGCTGCAGGGCAGCACGTCCGCGGTCGTGGTCGGCGCAGTGGCCGCCCTGTACGGCGTGCTTGGCCTGGGCAACGCCAGCCAGCACGCGCTGAACGTGGCCTGGGCGGTGCCGCGCAACAGCCGGCCGAACCCGCTGCTCGGCCGGCTGCGCAGCCTGGTGCTGCTGGCCGCCGCGGGGGCGTCGGTGCTCGCGGTCACCCTGGTCACCACCTTGGGCACCCACCTCCCGGCGTACGGCCCGGAGGTCAGCAACCTGCTGCGGTCGCTGCTGAACCTGGGGGCGGTCGCGGTGAACGCGGCGGTGCTGACCCTGCTCTTCCGCTACGGCGCCGAGCGCGACCACAGCCTGCGAGCGGCGCTGCCGGGGGCCATCGCGGTGGCGCTGATGTGGCAGAGCCTGCAGTTCGCCGGCGCCTACTACGTCGAGCGGGTGATCAACCGGGCGAGCACGATGAACGGAACGTTCGCGCTGGTGCTCGGCCTGGTGGCGCTGATCTTCGTGGCCGCGAACATGGGCGTGATCGGCGTCCAGGTGAACGTGGTGTACGCCAGCCGGCTCTACCCACGCGCGTTGCTCACGCCGTTCACCGACAACATCAGGCTCACCGAGGCCGACCGCCGGGCCTACACCGCGTACGCCACCGCCCAGCGGCACAAGGGTTTCGAGCGGATCACCGTCGAGTTCGACCAGCGCGCCGACAATGGCCGCGTGGACCAGCCGGATCCGCTGGTGACCCCCGGCGAGCACCGCCGCGTGTCACCGGCGGATCCGGACGACTGAGCGGACCGTCTCCCGGCCCCGGAGCTCTGCGGGGCGACGGTCTGTCCCGCCAAGGTTGAGCGGAATAGACTCAACTTCGACGCCGTTGGAATGAGTGCCTGCCTGCGATCACGGGGCACGCACCGCACGCCACACGACAAAACGCCGCACGAAAAAAGGAAGCAATCTGTGGACCTGAACAAGCTCACCACCCGCAGCCAGGAGGCCGTGGCCGGTGCGATCCGCGCCGCGACCTCCGCCGGCAACCCGGCGGTCGAGCCGGCGCACCTGCTGGTGACCCTGCTGGACCAGCCGGAGAGCACCTCCGCCGCCTTGTTGCAGGCGATCGGCGCCGACCCGGCGACCGTCCGCGCGCAGGCGGCCGACGCGATGCGCCGACTGCCCGCGGCCAGCGGCGGAACGGTGTCCCAGCCCAGCACCTCCCGCGCGTTCGTGCAGGTGCTGGAGCACGCCCAGGACCAGGCCGACCAGCTCGGTGACGAGTTCGTGTCCACCGAGCACCTGCTGGTCGGGATCGCGGTCGTGGACGGGCCGGCGAAGACCGTGCTGACCTCCGTCGGCGCCTCCGCCGACGCGCTGCTCGCCGCGTTCAGCCAGGTCCGCGGTTCGGCCCGGGTCACCAGCAAGGATCCCGAGGGGACGTACCAAGCGCTGGAGAAGTACGGCGTGGACCTGACCGCGCGGGCCCGCGACGGCAAGCTCGACCCGGTGATCGGGCGTGACTCCGAGATCCGCCGGGTGGTCCAGGTGCTGTCCCGCCGCACCAAGAACAACCCGGTGCTGATCGGCGACCCGGGTGTCGGCAAGACGGCCGTCGTCGAAGGTCTCGCCCAGCGGATCGTGGCCGGTGATGTGCCCGAGTCGCTGCGCGACCGGACGCTGGGCGCGCGCGACCTCGGCGCCATGGGGGCCGGCGCGGAGTACCGCGGCGCGGTCGCGGAGCGGCTGTAGG
>CAZNCE010000204.1:0-5666 GCA_964571285.1 uncultured Nocardioidaceae bacterium
CCCGCGGGCGGCCGCTGCCCGGAGCCTGGATGTCTCCGCGATCGCGCGATGGCTATGCCTCCGGCTCGGTGGTGCGACATGACCCCGCCCCCCGCTGGAGACCGCGACACCAGCACCCCCGCAGTCTGGGAGACCGTCAGTAGTTCTCCAGGTACGCGCGGATGACGCGTTCGTCGTTGCGTAGTTGCTCGGCCGGACCGCTCAGGGTGATGCTGCCGACCTCGAGGACGTAAGCGGTGGACGCGGTCTCCAACGCCACCCGCGCGTTCTGCTCGGCCAGCAGGATGGCCACGCCGTGGTCCCGCATCCGCAGCAGGGCGTCGAACAGCTGGTCCACCACGACCGGCGCGAGGCCGAGCGTGATCTCGTCCGCGACCAGCAGCCTGGGGTCGGCGACGATGGCGCGGCCCATGGCCAGCATCTGCTGCTCCCCGCCGCTGAGGCTGCCGGCCATGGTGCGTCGCCGGCGGGCCAGGGCCGGGAACAGCTCGAACACGGCCGCGATGTCGGACCCGAGACCACCGCCCTGTGCCACGCCGGCGCCGCCCACCGAAGGCGCACCCGCGCCAGAGCGTCCGACCACCTTCAGGTTCTCCTCGACGGTGAGGCCGGGGAACACCCGCCGGCCCTCGGGGACGTACGCCACACCCATCGAGACCCGCCGGTGGGCCGGCAACCGCATCAGGTCCTGACCGGCGAACGACATCACGCCGTGCCCACGGACCAGCCCCATCACGGTCTTGAGCAGCGTGGTCTTGCCGGCCCCGTTGGCACCCACGATGGTGGCGAACTCCCCGGGCCGCACGGCCAGCGAGATGTCGTGCAGGACGTCCGCCGCGCCGTAGCCGGCGGTGAGCGATTCCAGCTCCAGCAGCACGTCGTTCATGGCGCCTCCCCGTCCGGGGGTACGTCAGACCGGTCCCGCCGCTCGCCGGCCGACCGGCCGAGATAGGCGGTGATCACCGCCGGGTCGCTGCGAACCTGGTCGGGTGGACCGTGCGCGATCATCCGCCCCATGTCGAGCACCACTGCCCGGTCGCACAGGGACAGCGCGAAACCCACGTAGTGCTCCACCAGCAGCACGCTGATGCCGGCCGCACGGACTTGGGTGATCAGCTCACCGAGCCGTCGCATGCCGTCGGCGCCGACGCCCGCGGCGGGCTCGTCGAGCAGCAGCAGCCGCGGGTCGCCCGCCAGCGCGCGGGCGATCTCCAGCCGCCGCAGCTCGCCCATGGTGAGCTGGCCCGCAGCCCGGTCGGCCGCGTCCGCGAGATCGGTCCGGGACAGCAGGTCTCGCACCAGGTCGTCGGCGTCCGCGTCACCGGCCCGACGACGCAGCGACCGCATACCGCGCGAGTAGCGATGGCCCCCGACGGCGATGGCGACGTTGTCGTACACGCTGAGCGAACGGAACGGCCGCGCCACCTGGAAGGTGCGGGCGATGCCGAGGTGGTTGACCACCGCCGGCGAGGCGCCGCGGATCTGCCGGCCGCCGAACGAGACGGTGCCGGACACCGGTCGCTGCACTCCGGCGATCACGTTGAACAGGGTGGTCTTGCCGGCCCCGTTGGGGCCGATGACCGCGACTCCCTCGCCGGGCTGCACGGACAGGTCGATCGAGTCCAGGGCGACCACCCCGCCGTACCGGACGCCGACCCCCTCCACCTGCAGCAGGCTCATCCGGCGACACCCCCGCTGCCGGCTGTGCGCAAGGCAGCCAGCCGGCGCCACCAGGGCACCTGCCCGGGTACGGGCTCACCGATCAGGCCCTGCGGGCGGAACCGCAGGATCAGCACCAGCAGCAGGCCGAAGATCAGCAGCCGGTAGTCCGACGCGAACCGGAACACCTCCGGCAGCGCGCCCAGGATCACCGCACCCAGGATGGCGCCACGAACGGTGCCGAGCCCGCCGAACATGAGCATGGCCACCATCACCACGGACTCGGTGAAACCGAAGCTGGTGGGCGTCACCACGCTCAGGAACGGCGCGTAGACGGTGCCGGCCAGACCGGCGAACCCGGCGCTCAACGCGAACGCGGCCACCTTGTACGGGGCCACCGGGATGCCCACCGTGGATGCGGCCAGCTCGTCGTCGCGGACGCCGAACAGGCCGAGCCCGAACCAGGTGCGCCGCACGTAGAGGCTGACCGCGACCGCCACGGCCAGCAACACCAGCGCCAGCACCAGGAAGCCGCCGTTGCCGAAGGTGTAGCCGCCCAGCTGCGGCAGCGGGATCGCGTAGATGCCGGTCGGGCCGCCGAACCACGGGATGTACTGGAACGCGGCCACGATCACGAAGTTCAGCCCGATCGTGGTGATCGCGAGGAAGTCGTCGCGCAGCCGCAGGCTGATCGCCCCGAGCAGCAGTCCGGCGAGGGCGGTGACCACGGCGGCCACCGGGATCGTCCACCAGTACGACCATTCGTACGTCGTGCTGAGCACGGCCGTGAAGTAGGCGCCGATGCCGAAGAACGCGCCGTGCCCCAGGTGCGGCTGCCCGGTGTAGCCGATCACGATGTTCAGGCTGACGGTGAGGGTGGCGTAGACGGCGATGGTCACCGCCACCACGATCAGGTAGCTCATGCGGCCCTCGCCTTGCTCGCCACCAGGCCCTGCGGCCGGACCAGCAGCACCAGGATCAGCGCCAGGAACGCGATCGTGTCACGGGGCAGGATAAAGCCGAACCGGGCGGCGACCAGCGTCTCCACGATGCCCAGCAGCATCGCCGCGCAGATGGTGCCGATCGGGCTACCCAACCCGCCGAGCACGATGATCGCCAGCATCTTGTACGCCGGGATCGCCCCCATCGTGGGGTTGACCGTGTCGTACTGGACGGCCAGGAAGGTGCCGGCCATCGCCGCCAGGGCGTAACCCAGGATGAACACGCTGCCGATCACCGTGCTGGTGTTGATGCCCATCGACCGCGCGGTCTCCGCGTCCTGCGACGTGGCGCGCCAGGACAGCCCGAGCCGGGTGTGTCGCAGCACCCACCAGGTGCCGACCAGCACCAGCGCCCCGATCACCAGAACGGCCAACTCCACCCCGGTCACCTTGGTGCCCGCGATCGTCACGCTGGGAATGCCCAGGTCGGCCTTGAAGCTGCGGTTGTAGGGCCCGAAGATCAGCCGGTAGACCTCCTGCATGGCGGTGAACACGCCGATGCTGGCGATCAGCGCGACCAGCGGCCCGCGGTCGAGGATCGGCCGGTAGAGCAGCTTCTGCAGCAGCCAGCCGAAGACCGCCGAGGCGGCCATGCCGACCACCAGCCCGAGCCACACGCTGCCGGTGTCGGTGTAGACCAGCAGGCTCAGGTACGCACCCAGCACCAGACCCGCGGCGTTGGCGATGTCCAGCACCCGCATCAGCCCGTAGACCAGCGAGGGACCGAGCGAGATCAGCGCATACAGCGAGCCGATGACGATGCCGTCGATCAGCGCAGGGAGCATCGGCGGTTCCCGTCAGGGCGTGATGACGCTCGGGTCGTCGATCTCGCTGTAGCTGACCACCTTGCCGTTCTCGATCTTCTGCACTTCGACCGCCTTGATCACCGCGCCGGTGTCGTTGTACTTGACGATCTTGCCGGTGACGGCCTGGAAGTCCTTGGTGCCCGCGATTCCGCTCTTGATGTCGTCGGAGCTGGTGCCCTCGTTCTTGATCGCGTTAGCCATCACGAAGAACGAGTCGTAGGTGGTCGCGGCCACCATGTCCGGCGCATGCCCGTACTCATCGGTGAAGTCCTTGATGAACTTCTGAGTCTGCTCGTTCTCGCTGTCCCGGTTGAGCGAGGTGGTGAACAGCATCCCGTCGGCTTCCTTGCCCACCGGCTGGATGAACTGCGTGGTGGTGTCGATCCCCTCGGTCCCCAGCAGCGGCTTGTCGATCTGCAGCTGGTTCCAGGCGCGGATGAACTGCTGACCCTCCGCGGCGTACTCCACCATGTAGAAGCCGTCCGCGCCCTTGGCCAGGTCGCGCTTGAGGATCGGGCTGAAATCCTTCTCGCCGAACTGGTTGAAGTCGGTGGCGACGATGTCCATGCCCAGCTTCTCGGCCTGCTCGGTGAAGCCGTCCACGATGGCCTCGCCGAAGTCGTTCTTCACCGCGACGATCGCCACCTTCTTGACGCCCTCGCCGTCCAGCACGACGGCACCGGCGCGACCCTGGACGGTCCCGGTGAAGTCCTGCTGGAAGATGTAGTCCCCGGTGGCCGGGATGCCCGGGTTCACCGCGTAGGCGGCGATCATCGGCACCTTGCTGCGCTGGAAGATCGGCGCGGCGGCCAGGGTCTGGTCGCTGTACGAGCCGCTCACCACCGCGGTGACCTGATCCTGCTGGATCAGCTTGGTGGCGATGCTGACCGCCTGCTTCGGGTCGCTGGCGTCGTCGTAGTTGACCAGCTTGAGGGTCACGTCCCCCGCGGTCTTGTCTGCGTTGATGTGCTTGACGGCAAGCTTCGCCGCGTCGTACGCACTCTGCCCGTCGGCGGCGGCGAAACCGGACTCCGGGGCGAAGAACCCGATCTTGACCTCATCCGCGCCGGACCCGCCCGATCCGCCGCCGCAGGAAGCCAGCAGAAGTGCCGCGGTCGCGGCGACGGCCGCGCCGACGAACCGACGACGGCCGGGTCCGGAGAACCGGGGTGCGCGCATGTCGATGCCTTCCTTTCGACCTGATCCGTATGCATACTTTCATTCACGAAGCAAAAGTGAAAGACCCCTTTCTCGCGGTGAGGGAGATGGCGGCGCGAAGAGCATCCGGGGCGACTGCCCCGGCTACCGACTCGGCCGAACTGCTGCGGCTGTTCGGGCGGTCCCGGCTCACTCCCGTGCAGCGCCGCATCGCCCAGTTCCTGGTCGAGCACCCGGCCGAGGCCTCGTACCTGTCCACCGGCGAGGTGGCTACGCAGGCCGCGGTGAGCCAGCCGTCGGTCACCCGGTTCGCGGTCGCCCTGGGCTTCGCCGGCTACCCGGCGCTGCGACGCGAGATGCGTCAGCTCACCCGGGCGTCGTCCGCCGAGTCGGCCGAAGACGTGCGCCGCAACGAGCTGCAGTCGGCGGTGGCCGAAGAACTGGCCAACATCGCCCGCCTGGACACGCTGCTGGGGGATCCCGAGCCGATCCAGCGAGCCGGTCGCCTGCTGGCCGAGTCCTCACCGCTGCCGGTGCTGGGACTGCGGGCGTCGAGCGGGCTGGCGCACTATTTCGCGTTCTTCGGTGCCAAGGTGCATCCCGACGTCCGGCTGCTCAGCGCCGGCGGGAGTCGGCTCCTCGACCGGTTGGAGCAGGCCGCCGTCGCGGGCGCCACGGCGCTGCTGGCGTTCGTGCTGCCCCGCTATCCGAGGGAGACCATCGAGGCGCTGCAGCGCGCCCAGCGCCTCGGTATCGAGGTCGTCGTGATCACCGACAACGAGCTGTCGCCCGCGGCCGCAGTGGCGGACCTGCTGCTGCCGGCCAGCGTGGGCTCGCGGCTGGTCTTCGACTCGCAGGCGGCGCCGATGCTGCTGGCCATGGTGCTGCTGCAGCAGATGTGCGACGTGCAGGGTGCCTCGGCTCAGGAGCGGCTGGAGGAGTTCGAGCGCTCGGCGGCCGAACGCGGCGTCTTCACGACCGACTGACCGCGCGAGCCGCGGCGCGCCGTCCCGCGCGTCTTTCACGAACCGGTGAAACACGA
>CAZNCE010000205.1:0-5664 GCA_964571285.1 uncultured Nocardioidaceae bacterium
CGGGGCAGCAGCATGGCCCGCCGTGTGGTCATCTCAGTCCTTTCCGGTCGCTTCGCGCAGCATCTCCAGCAGCCGATCGATCTCGGCAGCGGTCTCCGGGTCCACCTCGAAGGACACCGGGCCGCGGGACAGCCTGTTGGGGAAGATGCCCTGCCGCTTGAGCAGATACTTCTCCACCGCGATGAAGGAGTCCAGGCTGGTCTGCATGGTGATCAGCGGCACCAGCGCGTGGTGCACGCGGTACGCCGCGGGGTAGTCCCCGTCGCTCAGTGCCCGCCACAACCGCGCGGTGGCCCAGCTGAGGTCCGCACCGGGCATGCTGCCCGCGATCCCACGGCGGAAGTTGTCCACCAGGTTGAGGCCTCCGGAGCCCTCGAACACCGCGGCCTTGCCCGCCGTGGCGTCGCGCAGCGCGGAGATGCTCGGGCCGATCGGCTCGGCCTCTGGCTTGAAGAGCACCCGGTCGCCGAACTCGTTGCGCATGCGGGCCTGACTGTGCACGCTCATCGGCCGGCCCACGTAGCCACTCGCGTCCTGCACCACCAGCGGCAGTGACGTTGCGGCCAGCAGCTGGTCGAAGTAGCCGAGGGTCGCCTGCTCCGACAGCACCGTGGTGGTCGGCGGGATCGCCATCATGGCCGACGCGCCGGCATCCTCGGCGACTCGCGCGTGCCGGAGCGCGGTGTGCACGCTCTCCGCGCCCACACTGACCACGGCCGGACGATCGTGCTCAGCTGCTGCGGCGCAGATCCAGCGGGCCAGTTGGTCGCGCTCCTCGCTGGACAGCCGCAGCACCTCGGACACCATGCCCATCACGAGGCCGTCCGCGCCGTTGTCCACCACCCAGGCGATCTCGTCGCGGAGTACGGCGGCATCGATCGTCCCGTCGTCGGCGAACGGGGTCTGCAGGACCGGGAGCAACCCGCGGATGGTACTCATCAGGTGCGCCACTTTCTTTCAGATATTGGAATGTTGATCTAGCCTATGAAACGTGGCACACGATAGCGGACCGGCGACGGTGATCGACGAGGCCCCCGGCGACGAGCGGCTCGTAGGGGCCGACCGCGTGCTGGCCGTGCTCCGCGAGCTCGCGGCACACGGTGAGGGTATCGGCCTGGACGCGCTGGCGCAGGCCGTGCGCAGCCCCAAGCCGAGCGTGCACCGGGCGCTGGCCTCGCTGCGCCGGGCCGGGTTCGCCGCCCAGGACGGCCGCGGCCACTACATCCTCGGCGACGACTTCTTGCGGCTGGCGTTCACCCACCACGCGAACCGCCCCGACCATGCGCGCATCCAGCCGGTGCTGGAGGAGCTGACCAGGCGGTTCGGCGAGACCAGCCACTACGCGGTGCTGGACGGCCGGGACATCGTCTACCGGGCCAAGGTGGATCCGCCGCAGGGCGCCATCCGGCTCAGCTCCACCGTCGGCGGGCGCAACCCGGCGCACTGCACCGGGGTCGGCAAGCTGCTGCTCGCCTACCGACTGCCCGACGACGACGCGGTGCGCGACTGGGTACGGCGCGGTCCCCTGGAACGGCGCACCGACCGAACCCTCACCACGCAGCGTGCCCTGGTCGCCGAGCTGCGCCGCGTTCGCGCCCAGGGCTTCGCGGTGGACGACCAGGAGAGCGACCACGGGGTCAACTGCGTCGCGGTGCCGGTCTGGTTGGCCTCCCCCACCACCGAGCCCACCGGCGCGGTGAGTGTCAGCGCGCTGGCCTATCGCACGCCGCTCGCGGAGCTGGTGCGCCGGGCGGACGAGATCCGCTCGGTGGTGCGCTCCGCGGCGGCGAGCTGACCCGGCCGGGCGGTCACTCGGCCCGCTGACCCGACGTCCACGCCCGCAGCGCCGCGCGATACCGGTCCAGCGTGGTCTGCAGCTCCCGCTCGCCGTGCGCCGCCGACACGTACATCACCCCGCGAGAGGCCGCCCACACCCCGCGTCGGGCGAGTACGTGGGTGAACTTCGCGTACCCGTCGAGGTCCAGCGCCGCCAGGTCGGCGTACGAGCGAAGCTGCGACTGCCGCCCGAACGAGACATGGAACGCCATCGGCAGCCCCTGCACGGTGAGCGGCACGTCCAGCTCGGCGGCGATCTCGCGCAACCCGCGCTGGAGCTCGCTGCCGTGCTCGGCCACCCGTTGGTAGGGGTCGGTGTCGCGCAGCACGGTGAGCGCGGCGACCACCGCAGCGACCCCTGGCAGGTAGGCGTTGAACGTGCCCGAGTGGTTGACCCCGCCGGCGCCGATCAACCCCATCAGGTCTGCCCGGCCGGCCAGCGCGGACACCGGCCAGCCGCCGGCCAGTGCCTTGCCATAGGTGGCCAGGTCGGGTTGCACGCCGAAGCTGCCCACCGCCCCGCTGAGGCCGAGCCGGAAGCCGGTGATCACCTCGTCGAAGATCAGCACGATGCCGTGCTCGGTGGCGAGGCGGCGCACCTCAGCCAAGAAGCCCGGCTCGGGGGCGATGACGCCGTTGTTGCACATCACCGGCTCGAGGATGATCGCGGCCAGATCGTCACCGTGCTCGCGGACCGCCGCTCCGACGGCCGCCGCGTCGTTGAACGGCACGACGACGGACTCGGCCAGGCCGGTCGGCAGCTGACCCTTGCTGGCCGGGACCGACCGGCCTTGCTCGGTGCGGGCGAGCACGTTGTCCAGCCAGCCGTGGTAGTGCCCCTCGAAGCGCAGGAACCGGGTACGGCCCGTGGCCGCTCGGGCCACGCGCAGCGCGGCCTGGTCGGCCTCGGTCCCGGTCAGGCCGAAGCGCACCTGCTCGGCCCAGCCGAGGCTGTCCAGCATCAGCTCCGCGGCCTGGCCCTCCAGCGCGTTCTGCGCGCCGAACACGGTGCCGCGACCGGCGGCGTCGGCCACCGCCCGGACCACCTCGGCCGGCGCGTGCCCCAGGAAGGCCGGACCCTGGCCCAGCAGGTAGTCGACGTAGTCGTTGCCATCGACGTCGAACAGCCACGCACCCTCACCGCGGTCGAAGTGCACCTGCGGGCTGGTCAGCCGTACGTTGGAGTGCACGCCGCCCGGCGTGAGCCGAGCCGCCGCGGCCGCCAACTCCGCCGACCCGCCCAGTGCCACCTGGCTCATTCCGTTCCACCCTTTCCGAATATCGAAACGGACTGTCTGTCCCTGGAACTGTCGCCACCCTATCCGGGCGCTGCCGCAGGCCCACGGCGCGGCGCGGCCGCCCGTAGGATGGGTCCGCGACCGCAGTCGAACGGGCAGCCGGGGGAACGAATGCAGGATCGGCAGGAGAACTGGATCGACCGGCAGATTCGCGAGGCCACCGAGCGCGGCGAGTTCGACAACCTGCCGGGGGCGGGCAAGCCCCTCAACCTGCGCAACACCGACGACCCGGACTGGTGGGTCAAGGGCCTGATCGAGCGTGAGCAGCTCGACATGACGGCGGCGCTGCCGCCTGCTCTGGCGCTGCGCAAGGAGGTCGAGACGCTGCCGCAGCGGCTGGCCGAGGAGCGCAGCGAGCAGAACGTGCGCGAGCTGATCACCGACCTCAACCAGCGGATCGTCAAGGCCCGGCTGCGGCCGGGGGACTCACCGGTCTGGGTCCGCACCGTGAACGTCGAGCGGGCGGTGGCGGAGTGGCGGGAAAGCACCGGCCGTCGACCACCCGCCGACGACTAGTGGAGGCCACCGGGGTCGCTACTCGGGCTTGACCCAGCAGATCGTGTGACGGACGCCGACGCGAACGTGCTCGCCCATCGCCGTAGCGCCATGGCCGGCACTGCCTCGGACCACGGCCACCCGCGCCCGGTCTGGCTCAGCCTTCGGAGCGGCGAGCGTCGTAGGCCTCGCGCAGCACCGCCCAGGCGTCCGCCACCATGCCCAGGTGGGCGAGCTTCTCGGGGTTGAGCACGGCCCGGATCGACTGGACGCGGCCGTCCAGCACGTCGAGGGTCAAGGTGTTGACCACCATGCCGTCCCGGTCGCGGAACACGGCCCCCGGCTGACCGTTCAGCTCCACCTGCTCCAGCTGGCCACCGATCGCGGCGAACCAGGGCATGGTCGACGCGAGCAGCCTGGACACCTTGTCCACGCCGTAGACGCCGGTGCCCCACTGCGGGGCCTTGCCGCCGCTGTCGCCGACCAGCTGCACGTCAGCGGCCAGTAGCTCCCGCAGCCCGTCCACGTCACCCTCGAGCACCGCGTCGAAGAACCGCGCCGACAGCTCCTCCCGGGCCCGGCGGTCCGCCTCGAACCGCGGCCGCCCGGCCTGCATGTGGCGGCGCGCCCGCACGACCAGCTGCCGGCAGGCCGCCTCCGACCGGCCGACCGCGGCCCCGATCTCGTCGTACCCGAACCCGAACACGTCCCGCAGCACGAACACCGCCCGCTCCAGCGGGCTCAGCCGCTCCAACAACAGCAGTGCCGCCATCGACACCGAGTCGGCCAGCTCGGCCGAGCGCTCCGGGTCCTGGTACGGGTCGGCCAGCAGCGGCTCGGGAAACCACTCCCCGACGTACTCCTCCCGCCGGGTCCGCGCCGAGCGCAGCTGGTCGACCGACAACCGCGTGACCACCGCGGACAGGAAGGCTCGGGCCGAAGTCGGCCGGGTCGGCGTGGCCTGGTAGCGCAGCCAGGCGTCCTGGACCGCGTCCTCGGCCTCCGCCACACTGCCCAGGATCCGGTAGGCGATGGAGAACAGCAGCGGCCGCAGCTCCTGGAACTCCTCGGCCTTGTTCACGCGGCCCTCGGCTCCGACAGCTCGGCGGCGAACCCCTGCCGCCACGACGGGTAGCGCAGGGTCCAGCCGAGCACCCGCTTGGCCTTGGCGTTGGAGAACCCGCGACCCTCGGTCATGATCGTCACCGCGACGTCCCCCGCCACCAGCCGAGCCAGCCACACCGGGACCCGCATCGGCGGCTTCGCCCCGGCGCACGCGGCCAGATAGGGCAGCCATTCCGCGGCGGGTGCCGGCTCGTCGTCGACGATGTTGAACACTCCCCTGGCCCGCTGCTCCACGGCCAGCACGGTGGCGCCGGCCGCGTCATCGAGATGCACCCAGGAGGTGTACCCGGCCCCGCTCCCGACCAGCGGGTAGCGACGCTTGAGGACCAGTTCGACCTGGTCGTCGGTGGCCCCCGGTCCGTAGAAGCCGCCGTAGCGCAGCGCCGCGCCGCCGGCCTGGACTACCGCCTCCTCGAGGTGGCGGATCGCCTCCGCCCCGGCGTGCGCGGGCGTACCCTCCTCCGGGTCGAGCGGGTCCTCCTCGGTCTTGACCCAGCCGCCCTGCCGGATGCCGTTCCAGCTGGCATAGCTCTGCGCGACCACGTGGGGTACGCCGGTCGCCTCGGCGGCGGCCAGCAGGTGGTCGGTCCCCTCGGTGCGCAGCCGGATGGTCCGGGCGAACCAGCGGTCGATGTGCTTGAGGTCCGGCTTGCCCGAGTGAGCCGGTGAGATCGCGGTCATCTGGTGCACGATCGCGTCCGGTCTGGCCGCGGCCACCGCCGAGGCGACCGACGCGGCGTCCAGCCCGTCCATGACCACACCCTCGGCCCCGAGTTGCCCCAACAGCCCCAGCTTGGGACGGCTGGTCGTGGTCGCCGTCACCTGGTGGCCTCGCGCCACCAGCTGCGGCACCAGCCGCCGCCCCAGGACGCCGGCCCCGCCCGCCACGAATACGCGCATGATGCTCACC
>CAZNCE010000206.1:0-5654 GCA_964571285.1 uncultured Nocardioidaceae bacterium
GCTGGCCGGCTACGCCCGCGCCTTCGACTTCCCCGGCTTCGTGCCCGCCTACATCCGGCCGCTGTTCTGCGAAGGCAAGGGCCCCTTCCGCTGGGCGGCGCTGTCCGGCAACCCGGCCGACATCGCCCGCACCGACCGGGCCATCCTGGAGCTGTTCCCGGAGAACGAGCGGCTGCGCAAGTGGATCACGATGGCCGGTGAGCGGGTGCACTACCAGGGTCTGCCGGCTCGGATCTGCTGGCTGGGATACGGCGAGCGGGACAGGGCCGGGCTGGCGTTCAACCAGCTGGTCGCCTCCGGCGAGATCGAGGCGCCGATCGTGATCGGGCGCGACCACCTCGACTGCGGCTCGGTGGCCTCGCCGTACCGCGAGACCGAGGGCATGCTCGACGGCTCCGACGCGATCGCCGACTGGCCGCTGTTGAACGCGATGGTGAACACCGCGAGCGGCGCCTCGTGGGTGTCCATCCACCACGGCGGCGGCGTGGGCATGGGCCGATCCATCCACGCCGGCCAGGTGACCGTGGCCGACGGCACCGAGCTGGCCGCGGCCAAGATCGAACGGGTGCTGACCAACGACCCGGGCATGGGCGTGATTCGGCACGTGGACGCCGGCTACGACGAGGCGGTCGAGGTCGCCGAACGGGACGGCGTGCGGGTCCCCATGCGCGAGGGCTGATCCCGAGCACCCGGGCCCGAGCGGCCCAAGCCCGGCCCGGTGTGTCCACCGACGCGCCGGGCCGGGCCGACCGCCGTCGGCTGCTGTTAGCGTCAACGCATGCGACGCGATGTCCTGGCACAACGGCTGGTCGGCACCGGCACCACGATCTTCGCCGAGATGTCGGCACTCGCCGTGGCCACGCAGTCCATCAACCTGGGCCAGGGGTTCCCCGACACCGACGGCCCGGCGCAGATGCTCGACGCGGCCGTCGAGGCCATCCGGGCCGGGCGTAACCAGTACCCGCCCGGCCGCGGGATCGCCCCGCTGCGGGAGGCCGTCGCGGAGCATCAGCAGCGCTACTACGGGCTGCGCTACGACGTGGACACCGAGGTGGTGGTGACCATGGGCGCCACCGAGGCCATCACTGCCGCGATGCTCGCCCTGCTCGACCCGGGCGACGAAGTGGTGGCGCTGGAGCCCTACTACGACTCCTACACGGCCGCGATCCAGATGGCCGGCGGGCAGCGGGTTCCGGTCACCCTGCGAGCCCCGGACTTCCGGCTGGACGTGGACGAGTTCCGCGCCGCGATCACGCCGCGGACCAAGCTCGTGCTGATCAACTCACCGCACAACCCGACCGGCACCGTCCTCACCCGCGACGAACTGGCCGCGATCGCCGAGACCGTGGTCGAGCACGACCTGATCGCGGTCACCGACGAGGTCTACGAGCACCTGGTCTACGCCGGCTCCGAACACCTGCCGCTGGCCACGTTCCCCGAGATGCGCGACCGCACGGTGTCGGTGTCGTCCATGGGCAAGACCTTCTCCGCCACCGGGTGGAAGATCGGCTGGGTCTGCGGCGCGCCCGACCTGGTGGACGCGGTGCTCGGCGCGAAGCAGTTCATGACCTTCGCCGGCGGCACCCCCTTCCAGCACGCCGCCGCGGCGGCGCTGCGGCTCGGCGACGACTACTACCGCGGGCTGCGTGACGGCCTGCAGGCGAAGCGGGACCGGCTGTGCGCGGGGCTGCGCGATATCGGCTTCGACGTGTTCGTGCCCCAAGGCACCTACTTCGTCACCACGGACGTACGCCCGCTCGGGTTCGCGGACGGCATGGAGTTCTGCCGCGAACTGCCGTACTCGTGCGGCGTGGTCGGTGTGCCGCACGTGGCGTTCTACGACCACGTCGAAGTCGGCCGGCCCCTGGTCCGGTGGGCCTTCTGCAAGCAAGATGACCTCATTGACGAGGGCCTGGCTCGGTTGCGGAAACTCGCTACCGCGGTTGACTAGGCTGAACGGCGGCACTGACCACAGGACCGGGGGTCCGGCGTGATCGAGTTCGACGACGTCAGTAAGCACTATCCAGATGGCACCACGGCCGTGGACCACCTGACGCTGACCGCGCCCAGCGGGCAGATCACGGTGCTGGTCGGCCCGTCCGGGTGCGGAAAGACCACCTCCCTGCGGATGGTGAACCGCACGATCGCGGTCACCTCGGGGAGCATCCGCCTGGATGGCAAGGACATCTCGGCGCTCAACCCGGTGAAGCTGCGCCGCGGCATCGGGTACGTCATCCAGGCCGGCGGGTTGTTCCCACACCGCACGGTGATCGACAACATCGGGACCGTGCCGCACCTGCTGGGCTGGAGCAGGTCCAAACGGCGGGCGCAGGGCATGGAGCTGCTCGAGCGGGTCGGGCTGTCCCCCGAGCTCGCGGACCGCTATCCCGCGCAGCTTTCCGGCGGGCAGCAGCAGCGGGTCGGTGTCGCCCGCGCCCTGGCCGCGGACCCGCCGGTGATGCTGATGGACGAGCCGTTCAGCGCGGTCGACCCGGTCGTCCGCGAGAGCCTGCAGGACGAGTTCCTGCGGCTGCAGCGGGAGCTGGGCAAGACCATCCTGTTCGTCACCCACGACATCGACGAGGCGATCAAGCTGGGCGACCAGGTGGCGGTGATGCGCGAAGGCGGCCGGCTGGCGCAGTTCGCGCCTCCCGCCGAGCTGCTGGCCGAGCCGGCGGACGACTTCGTGGCGAACTTCGTCGGCCGGGACCGCGGCTATCGCGGCCTGTCGTTCGTCTCCGCCTCCGATCTGCCGGTGCACGAGTATCCGTCGGTGACGCTGGACAGCTCCGAGGAGGAGGTACGCCGGGTGTCGGCGGCGCTGCCCGGCGGAGCGGGATACGTGCTGGTGCTGGACGATCGGCGCCGGCCGGTGGGCTGGCTGCCGGTGAACGGCCGGGCCGACCTCGACCCGGACCGCCTGCTGGACATCGGTAGTACCTTCACCCCCACGCAGTCGCTGCGCTCCGCGCTGGACGGTGCGCTGGTGTCCCCCACCGACGAGGCGGTCTGCGTCGACGAGCAGGGGGAACTGGTGGGGGTGATCAGCCATGCCGAGATCGCCGGTCACCTGAGCGCCGAGCGACGTGCGCAGGCCGGTGAGTCCCACCACACCGGTGGACCGCACGGACCGGGGCCGGAGGAGGAGCCACCTGGCGCCGACCGGCACGACGGCACCCCCCACGCCGACCCGACGGTCACCTCGTGACGATCATCGACTTCGGGTTCATCAGCAGCAACCTGGACCACATCGGGGACCTGCTGGCCGAGCACGTGCTGCTCGCCGTGGTGCCGATCGTGCTCGGCCTGGCGTTCTCGCTGGTGATCGGGCTGTTCGCGGTCCGGTTCCCGAAGACGTACCCCGTGATCGCCGCCCTCAGCAGCAGTCTCTACACGATCCCCTCGATCGCCCTGTTCGTGATCATTCCCGGGCTGGTCGGGATCAAGATCCTGAGCGCGCTGAACATCATCATCGCGCTGACGCTCTATTCGATCGCGTTGCTGGTCCGCAACGTCGTGGACGGGCTACGAGCCGCCTCCCCGGAAGTGCGCCAGTCCGCGCTGTCGATGGGCTACACGCGGGGGCGGCAGTTGGTCGAGGTGGAGCTGCCGATCGCGCTGCCACTGATCTTCGCCGGGCTGCGGGTCGCCACGGTCGCCAACATCTCGATGGTGAGCGTCGGCGCGCTGATCGGCATCGGCGGCCTCGGTGAGCTGTTCACCGACCAGCGCAACGGGCAGGGCTACTACACGCCGCTGTTGGTCGGCCTGGTCCTGTCCGTCGCGCTCGCGCTGCTAGCCGACGGTCTGCTGGTGCTGCTGCAGCGCTGGATGACCCCGTGGATGAGGGTGGCTCGGCAACCATGACCCTGTGGCAGGCACTGGTCGACTTCTTCACCGACCCGATGAGCTGGTCCGGCTCCTCCGGCATCCCCACCAGGATGTGGGAACACCTGCTCTACACCGCTGCGGCGGTCGGGCTGGCCGCGGCCATCGCGATCCCGATCGGCCTGCTGATCGGGCACACCGGCCGGCTCGCGTTCCTCGCCATCAACATGGGCAACGCCGCCCGCGCCCTGCCGACCTTCGGTGTGCTGATCCTCGCGGTGCTGTTGGCCGGTATCGGCTTTCTGCCCGTACTGGTGGCGTTGGTGATCCTGGGCATCCCACCGATCCTCACGGCCACCTATGCGGGGGTGCAGGGCGTGGATCGCTCGACCGTCAACGCGGCTCGCGGCATGGGGATGACCGAGAGCGAGACGCTGTTGCGGGTGGAGCTGCCGATCGCGCTGCCCACGATCATCGACGGCCTGCGCAGCGCCACGCTGCAGGTCGTGTCCACCGCCACCATCGCCGCCTACGTCGCGCTCGGCGGCCTGGGCCGGTACGTCATTGACGGCTTGCGCCAGGACGAGTACGGCATGATGGCCGGTGGCGCGCTGTTGGTGGCAGTGCTGGCGATCGTGTTGGATGTGTTGTGGGTGCTGGCGGCGCGCTGGTCGGTGTCACCCGGCGTCAGCGGCCGTCTCGGCGGGGCGCGCCCCTCGAAACGGGGTACGCGTGCGAGCAATGCCGAGATGGGTGGCGAGCCGCGTACCGGACCGGGCACACGTGGAGATGGCTCGGGCGGGGCACCCACCACCGACCCCAGCACGCAGACGATCTGAGGCAACGACCGGAGGAGCACCCATGTCGACCCGAAACCTGGCCCGGCTCGCAGCCGCCGCGCTCGCGCTGCTGACGCTGAGCGCCTGCTCCAGCGGAGACCCGCTCGACAACGACTCGGCGTCGGAGGCGCCCGCCGACACGGTCGTGGTCGGCTCGGCAAACTTCAGTGAGAACGTCATCCTCGGCGAGATCTATGCGCAGGCGCTGAATGCCGCCGGGATCAACACCAAGAAGCAGTTCAACATCGGCTCCCGTGAGACCTACATCCCCGCCATGCAGAACGGCGAGGTCGACCTGATCCCCGAGTACACCGGCAACCTGCTGCTGTACTTCGACAAGGACGCCACCGCCGCCGCGCCCGAGGAGGTCGAGAGCGCGCTCATCGAGCAGCTGCCCGACGGGCTGGAGATCTTGAACCCGTCCGCCGCGGAGGACAAGGACTCGCTGGTCGTCACCCAGGAGACTGCGGAGAAGCACTCGCTCACGACCATCGCGGACCTCGCTCCGGTCGCCGGCGAGCTGACCATGGGCGCCTCCGCGGAGTTCAAGACCCGCGCCTACGGCCTGCCCGGGCTCAAGGAGGTGTACGGCGTCGAGTTCGGCGACTTCAAGACGCTGGACTCCGGTGGCCCGCTGTCCTCCTCGGCACTGAAGGACGGCGACGTCGACGTCACCGACCTGTTCAGCACCAACCCGCTGATCCTGCAGGAGAACTGGGTGGTGCTGGAGGACCCCAAGCACCTGATCATCGCCCAGAACGTGGTGCCGTTGATCCGGACGGAGAAGGCGACCGACGAGGTCACGCAGGTGCTGAACGACGTGTCCGCGGCACTCGACACCCAGCAGCTCACCGAACTGGTCAAGCAGGTCGACATCGACAAGAAGAACCCCGACGACGTCGCTGGCGCCTGGCTGGCCGACAAGGGCCTGAACTAGCTGGCGGTAGGGGCTGTCAACCTGGGTTGGGCGCACGTGTGGGTGCTCCG
>CAZNCE010000207.1:0-5628 GCA_964571285.1 uncultured Nocardioidaceae bacterium
CAACGCGCCACGCTGGAGTTCGGGCGGTCCCCAACGCGCCGCGGTGATGATTTGCCCGCCCGAAAGACCGCCATCAGGCAAGAACCTGACCGCATTGCTGCCTAGCGTCATAGCTGACAAACCCGTTCGACACCGGCTGACCAGGGACACCAGGCAGCACGCGCCAGCGCAAGAACGGGACCGCACACACCGCACCAGCCGGCCGCAGCCTGCGACCGTCGCCTGGCGACAAACCGCCTCAAGGAGGGCCCATGACCAACTTCGAGCTTCAGCTCATCATCCTGCCGGTGTCCGATATCGACCGGACCAGGAAGTTCTACGAGGAGCAGGCCGGCTTCACCGTCGACCACGACCAGACGGTCAGCGACGAGATCCGGTTCGTGCAGGTCACGCCGCCCGGTTCGGCCTGCTCGATCGCCTTCGGCCGCGGTCTGACGGACCTGCCGCCCAGTGCCACGGTCAACCTGCAGGTCGTGGTGGACGACGTCGAGCAGGCGCGGGCCGCGCTCGCCGCGGGTGGGGTCGACGTGAGCCCGGTGGACGACCAAGCCTGGGGGCGGTTCGTGTATTTCAGCGACCCCGACGGCCATCGCTGGGCCGTCCAGGAGATCCCGGCCCGCCCGTGATGCTCCGCATCTGATCCGGCGCCGCACGACGCCCGTGCCGCCGTCCCGTGTCGCCGCGGCGGCAGCCACCCGGTGCCACCACCGCGGCCCAACCGCCGCGGCGGCGCGGCGTAGCGGCTCGGCGCCCGTACTACGCTGGACAACCCTGCAGCGCCGTCAGGCGTACTAGCGGTTGACCGAGCGCTCGTTCCGGACCCGGCGGGGAAGGCGGTGGATGATGGCACCCGATCCCGGCCTGCCGGCGCTCACCTACGCCAATGCCGACTACGTGACACCGTCCTTGCTGGTCGGGGGCGATCTGGATTACTTCGACACCGACCTGGCCGCCAAGCAGCTGGACGAGCTGGTCTCGGTCGGGCTCACCCATGTCGTCGACGTACGGCAGGAGTGGAGCGACGAAGAACTGTTCGCGGATGCCGCGCCGCAGGTCCACTACCTGCACCACGGGGTGGACGACGCCGGCCAGCGGATCCCGTCCGAATGGTTCGAGGTCGGGGTCTCGTACGTGCTGGATGCCCTCACCGCCCCGGGTACGACGGTGCTGGTGCACTGCCACATGGGTATCAACCGAGGGCCCTCGCTGGGGTACGCGGTGCTGCTGGGGCTCGGCTGGGAGCCGATGGAGGCGATCACGGCGATCCGCACGGCGCGGCCGATCGCCTTCGTGGACTATGCGGGCGATGCCCTGGTGTGGCATCACCAGCGGCGGGGCAGCGGGAAGAAGGCCTTGCGGCGGGATCTGCAGCGGTTGGCTGAGTGGCGCGAGACCTATGAGCTGGACGCGGCCGAGGTGATCCGCGGGATCCGGGCCAGCGGGCGAGGCTGAGCAGGACCGAACAGGCTGAAGCCCGGACCGTCCCCCGAATCGGTCCGGGCCTCAGTTCCCCCGATGGGCCGAATCGCCGGCCCGGTCGCGCGGGCGCGCTGTGGAACGCCCGCGCGCCCCGCTACTTCACCTCGGAGCGCAGCAGCCGCCACACCCCGATCACCAGCGGCAGCAGGACCCAGACCGACATCGCCACGCCCAGGTGCGCCCATTCGCTGGCGCTGGCCGCCTCCCCGCTCTGGAACGGCTGCTGGACCGTCTGCATCTCCAGCCACTGCATCACGTTGTCCCGCAGCCACGGCACGATCGAGGAGACGATGCCCCATGCGGTCGGCAACCCGAAGAACAGCACGATCGCGGCTGCCGAGTTCATGAGCAGCATGCCGAAGGCAAAGCCCTGCAGCAGCGCGATGAACTGGATCAGTGCGCTGTTGCCGATCCCGATCCAGGTCATGTCCCAGGCGCCGGCACCGTCGCGCAGCGCGCCTGCCAGCAGGTTCCCGACGGCTCCGAACGCCAGCGCCACTGCGACCGCGCCGACCGCGTAGATCAGGCTGGTCAGCAGCTTCGCCAGCACCACGCGGGAGCGTCGCGGCTCCAGGGTGAACGTCACCAGGGCGCTGCGCTGACTCCATTCGCTGGTGACCAGCAAGATCGCCAGCACCGGCAGCAGGATGGCGGTCGGGATGTTCATCAGCCCGAACAGGTTGCCGAAGGTCAGGTCGTCGGCGTTGCCCCACACCAGCATCGCGCCGGTGATCAGCGCTGACACGATGACCATGCCCAGCACCAGCCAGAAACCGGCCCGGGTGTCGACCATCTTGCGGGTCTCCAGCAGCACCAGCCGACTCAGCGGCACGCCCTCGCGCTGGATGTCAATGGTGGCCGCCTCGGGCACGGCGGTCGTCGTCACCGTGGTCATGCCACCGCTCCTTCCATGTTCCGCTCAGCGGCCTGATCCTCGGCGCCGGCCTGCTCGTCGCGCTGGCTCTCCGCGGTCAGCTGCAGGAACATCTCCTCCAGCCCGGCCCCGTCGGCGGGTCGCAACTCGGTGAGCACGGCGCCGGCAGCGGCGGCGGCCCGGCCGACCTGCTCCGCGGTCGCTTCGGTGCGCATTCCCCCGCCGTCGGCCGGGACCACCTCGATCCCGGCCTGGACCAGCGCGCTCTCCAGCGCCAGCATGTCCAGGCCGCGAACGAACGTGCCCGCCGTCTGCAGCAGTTCCTCCTTGGTGCCGCGAGCCACGATCTTGCCCCTGCCGATCACCAGTAGGTCGTCGGCGATGACCTCGATCTCGTGCAGCAGGTGAGAGGACAGCAGCACGGTCCCGCCGCGCCGGGCGTAGTCCCTGAGCAGGCCGCGCATCCAGTGGATGCCCGCCGGGTCGAGACCGTTGGCCGGCTCGTCCAGGATCAGGATCCGCGGGTCACCAAGCAGCGCGTGGGCGATACCCAGCCGCTGCCGCATTCCCAACGAATAGTTGCGGATCCGTCGCCGAGACTCGTCTGGCGTCAGGCTGACCAGCTCCAGCATCTCGTCCACTCGGGACTTGTTCAGCCCCATGGCGATGGCACCCAGCATCAGCACCTCCCGACCGGTCCGGCCGGCGTGCTGCGCTGATGCGTCGAGCAGCACCCCCACCTGGGTTCCAGGGTTGGGAATGTCGCGGTAGTTCTGCCCGCCGACCGTGGCGGTGCCATGGGTGGGCGGTGTGAGGCCGGCGATGACGCGCAGCGTCGTGGTCTTGCCCGCACCGTTCGGCCCGAGGAACCCGGTAACCGAACCGGGCTGGCACTCGAACGAGACGTCGTCGACGGCGAGATATCCCCCGTATGCCTTGGACAGGCGGTCAACTGTGATCATGACTTCAGTCTGAGGGGAGCCGCCGGCCGGCACTATCGGGTTTTGGACGGAAATCCGCACCTACCAAAGTAGGGGACTTCCCTGAGGGGGATCCCCCTTGCGGAGTACGGGCCACGACGGATGACCGGGGTCTATTGATCGCTGGATAGGCTTGTGGTGTGAGCGAATCGGCTGTCGTACCCGCCTGGCACGACCCTGAGACGATCCGGTTCCTGCTCGGCGAGTGCGAGACCTGGGCGGTCGTCGGGCTGGCCGACAACCCCGGGCGTCCGGCCTACGGGGTGGCCCGGTTCCTGCAGCAGCGGGGGAAGCGGATCGTGCCTATCCACCCCAAGGGCGAAACCGTACACGGGGAGCGGGGCTACCCGACGCTGGCCGACGTGCCGTTTCCGATCGACGTCGTCGATGTGTTCCGCCGGTCGGAGGCGGCCGGGCAGTTCGTCGACGAGGCGATCGAGATCGGGGCCCGTGGCATCTGGCTGCAACTCGGTGTGCGCGACGAGGCCGCCTTCGCCCGGGCCAGTGCCGCGGGCGTGCCCATGGTGATGGACACCTGCCCGGCCATCGAGTGGCCCCGCATCATGGCCTGACCCCCCGATTCGTCTGCGGTAACGCGGGCGTGTCGCGGAGGGCGACCGCAGACGAATCGGGGGGTTAGAGCGGGGCGACGGTGCGGAGTTCGACCGCGGCCTCGCCGGCCTCGTCGGAGGCGTCTAGGTCCACGTGAGCGGTGAGCCGCCAGTCGTGGTCGCCGTCCGGGTCGTGCAGCAGCTGTGTGACCTCCCAGGTCCGCGACCCGGCGGGACCGGGTTCGACGATCAGCAGCCTGGGCCCACGGGCGTCGGCGTCGGTCAGCAGGCTGGCGTACTCCGCCCAGTACGGCTCCATCGCGTTCCGCCACCGGTCGGCGTCCCAACCGGCCGCGCCGTCCAGCGCGCCGAGCGCCTCCCAGTCCCGCCGGGCGGCCAGCTCCACGCGGCGGAACATCGCGTTGCGCACCAGCACCTGGAAGGCGCGCGGGTTGGCGGTGACCTTCGGGGCCGCGGCGTCCAGGGCCGGCGGCCGGACCGCTCCGCCGGGCGCCGGGACGTCGGAGCCCGAGGCGAGCTCCTCCCACTCCTCCAGCAGTGACGAGTCGACCTGTCGGACCAGCTCGCCGAGCCAACTGATCAGGTCCTCCAGCTCGTCGGTGTGAGCGGCGGTCGGCACGGTGCGGCGCAGCGTGCGGTAAACGTCGGTCAAGTAGCGCAGCAGCAGTCCCTCCGAGCGCGCCAGCCGGTATGACGACACGTACTCGGTGAAGGTCATCGCCCGTTCGTACATGTCCCGCACCACCGACTTCGGCCGCAGCTCGTGGTCGGCTACCCACGGGTGGCCCTTGCGGTACGACTCGTAGGCCACCTCGAGCAGGTCGGCCAGCGGTCGCGGTGCGGTGACGTCCTCGAGCAGCTCCATCCGCTCCTCGTACTCGATGCCCTCGGCCTTCATCGCCGCCACCGCCTCGGCCCGGGCCTGGTTGAGTTGGGCCGCGACGACCTGCCGAGGGTCCTCGACGATCGCCTCCACCACCGACACGACATCCAGGTGGTAGGCGGGATCGTCCCGGTCCAGCAGGTCCAGCGCGGCCACCGCCAGTGGAGCCAGCGGCTGGTCCAGAGCGAAGTTCTCCTGCAGGTCGACGGTCAGCCGCAGGCCGCGGCCGTCGGGCTCCGGCGGGGAGACGCGCTCCACGACCCCGCCGGCCAGCAGCGCCCGGGTGATGGCGATCGCCCGGCGGATGTGGCGCAGGTTGGTCGCGCGCGGCTCGTGGTTGTCGGTGAGCAGGTAGCGCAGGTGGGCGAACGGGTCTCCCGGCCGGGCGATCACGTTCAGCAGCATCGAGTGCGTGACCGCGAAGCTGGACCGAAGTGGCTCCGGCTCTGCGGCCACCAGCTTCTCGAAGGTCCGCTCGCTCCAGGTCAGCATCCCCTCGGGCGGCTTCTTGCGCTGGATCCGGCGCAGCTTCTTCGGGTCGTCGCCGGCCTTGCGGACCAGCCGCGCGTTCTCCACCTCGTGCTCGGGTGCCTGCACCACCACCGAGCCGACGGTGTCGTAGCCGGGGCGGCCCGCCCGGCCGGCGATCTGGTGGAACTCGCGGGCCCGCAGGTGCCGCACCCGCCGGCCGTCGTACTTGGTGAGCGCGGTGATCACGACGGTCCGGATCGGCACGTTGATCCCGACGCCGAGGGTGTCGGTGCCGCAGATCACCTTCAACAGCCCGGTCTGGGCCAGTTGCTCGACGAGCCGCCGATATTTCGGCAGCATTCCGGCGTG
>CAZNCE010000208.1:0-5621 GCA_964571285.1 uncultured Nocardioidaceae bacterium
GGGGGTTCAAGTCCCCCCTCGGACACTCATCGAACTCTTCACGCACCCGCCCGGCCCAGCGTGGCGCGTTCCGGCCCACTTCGGACCCCGATACCCGGCGCGAACGCGCCACGCTGGATGGGCCGGCGTCACATCCGCTCGCACCTTCGATTTCGAAAGCCACCCGGTCCGGCTCCGGCTGTGCTGTGATGACCGGATGCAAGCCGCCCGGAGGGACGACCGGCTGGAGGCCGGCCGGATCGCCGAGCACTTCGAGCTCGGCGGTTCGCCCCGGCTCTCCGACGGCCCGGTCGCGCGCGGCAAGCAGGGGCAGGTATGGCGGCTGGAGACGACCGCCGGACGGTGGGCGGTCAAGTCCACCTTCGACCATGTCGCGGAGGAGGCCACCCGACCCGCGACCGACTTCCAGGATGCTGCCCGGGCCGCCGGGGTGCCTACTCCGCAGGTGATGCGGACCACCGACGGGCACGTGTTCGCCGACCTCGGCGAGCAGCGCGTACGGGTGTTCGAGTGGGTCGAGGTCGGCACACCGGACCCGTTGCTGGACCCGGAGCGGGTCGGAGAGGTCCTCGCGGCGCTACACCAGTTGCCCTCCGACGGTGCCGGGCAGCCGTCCCCCTGGCACCAGGACCCGGTCGGCGCCGACCGCTGGGACCGGCTGATCGCCGACCTGCGGCGGGCCGGCGCGCCGTTCGCGGACCGACTCGCGGGCCTGCGGGACGAGTTGGTGGCGCTGGAGGAATGGCTGGAGCCGCCGCGTTCGGTGCGGACCTGCCACCGCGATCTCTGGGCGGACAACGTGCTGCCGTCCGCGGGCGACGTCTGCGTCCTCGATTTCGAGGAGACCGGACCGGCCGACCCCAGCCAGGAGCTCGGCTATGTGCTGTTCGAGTTCGGACGCACCGACCCCGGCCGGGCACGCGCGCTGGTCGATGCCTACCGCCGGGCCGGCGGGTCCGGCGTGGTGGAACAACCGGGCGACTTCTCCATGCTGATCGCGTCCCTCGGCCACATCACCGAGATCGCCGGTCGGGACTGGCTGCGGCCGAACGACCGGTCACCCGAGCGCGCTGACGCGGCCGCCTGGATCGGCGAGGTGCTGGACGAGCCGCACACGACGGGCCTGCTGCGGGCGCTGCTGCGCACCGTGGGCGGGCGTTGAGGCGGGGTGCCTACCCGGCTGCGCGTCGCACCAGGTCGTCGTACGCCGACGGGTCGTCGGAATCCACCACCAGGAACCCCTCGGACGGCTCCCGCACACCGTGCAGCTGCACCCCCGGGTTCAGCACCGTGCTGCCGTCGGTGAGGAAGAACTGCGGGATGCCCCGCACGAACTCGCGGGAGTCGCGGTAGGTCCGCATCATCTGCCCACGCGCCCGTCCGGTGTCCAGGGCGTCGCCCAGCCGATCGACATCCACGTCGTCACAGCTCTTGGCGACATCCAGCACCACATGCAGCAGGCTGATGCAGCGCGTGTCGCGCCAGAACGCCATCCGCAGCGCGAAGTCCAGCTGCTCCGCGGCGACGGCCGACTGCTCCTTGGCCGCGTGCACGGCCTCGTTGGCGAGCAGGCTGGTCACCGGGTAGTCCGACGGATGCCGCCGCCATGGCTTGATGCCCAGGCTCTCGTCCAGGGCCGCGATGACCGGCCGCTCGCCCTCGACGAAGACGCTGTTGTGCGGCTCCTCGTTCACGTCCTCGAGCAGGAACAGCTCGTGGTTGACCCGCAGGCGATCGTCGAGCCCGGCGGCCGAGCGGGCACGGTAGAAGCGGTGCAGCGCCAGCGTCGACCAGGCGCACATGACGTCGGTGAAGATCGTGACCGTTCCAGGGGCGACGACGGGACCACTCATGCTTCCTTCCTACCCCATCGTCCGGCCCGGTCAGCGAGGCACGGTGAGGTCGTGCCCGGCCCCTCAGGCGACGTACGGCTGCGGGGCGTTCTTGGGCGGGCGACCACGACCGCGCTTGAACCGGATCACGGCACCGTCCTGGAACAGCTGCCCGCCCCAGACTCCCCAGGGCTCACCGCGGCTCAGCGCTCCTGCCAGGCATTGGGTACGGACCGGGCATCCCGCACATACCGCCTTCGCCCGCTCCACGTCCGCGGGCCGCTCGGCGAAGAACAGGTCCGGGTCCACGCGGTGGCATGGCAGCAATTCGTCTGCGGTGCTCGGCGCTGCCCCGGGCTCCGGCAGGCCGGCAGGCGACCAGGAACCCTCGGAGATCAGCAGTACAGACATGTCCTCTCCCCCTGATGCCGCAACCCGGCGTCGCGACGTACCCCCACGCTAGGGACCCTTTAGGTCACCCGCTTTCCTAAAGGCGGCAACAATAGAGGGCATGTCGCACTCGGAGGTCCGCCTGCTGTCGCTGTTGTCGCTGCTGCAGTCGCAGCGAACGTGGAACGGCGGCGAACTGGCCGAGCGGCTGCAGGTCAGCCCCCGGACGGTGCGGAACGACATCGACCGGCTGCGCGAACTCGGCTACGCCGTGGAGGGAACCCGTGGTGGTGAGGGTGGGTACCGGCTGGGATCGGGCGGCTCCGCGCTGCCGCCGTTGCTGCTCGACGCGGAGGAGGCGGTGGCGGTCGCCGTCGGGCTGCGCACCGGCGTGAACTGCATCATCGGCGGCATGGAGGAGACCTCCGTCCGTGCCCTGGGCAAGCTCGAGCAGACGCTGCCGACCCAGCTTCGGTCGCGGGTGCGCAACCTGAACCGCTACACGGTGCCGCTGCCCAGCAACCACCCGATGCCGATCGTCGACCCCGCCGTGCTCACCGCGCTGGTCGAGCTGTGCCACTCCAGGCATCGGCTGCGGTTCTGGTACCGGGACGCGACCAACGGCAACGGGGACCGGGCGGCCGCGCCGGGTCGGGTGGCGTACGAGGTGGAGCCCTACCGGCTGGTCAACCAGCGCCACCGCTGGTACCTGCTCGGGTTCGACACCGGGGCCGGCGACTGGGCGGTGTGGGAGGTGGACCGGATCCGCCCCCGGACCCCGCCCGGGCGGCGGTTCGCGTCCCGTGAGCTACCGGCGGAGGATGTCGCCGCGTACGTCTTCGCGCAGGCGCCGAGCAACGTGTGGCGACACCGCGCCACGGTCCGCCTGCACGTGCCCGCAGCCGAGGTCGAGCCGCTGCTGGCCGGTGCGGAGGGGCAGGTCGAACCGGTCGACGAGCACGAGTGCATGCTGCGGATCGGCGGCCAGACGCTGCGCGGTATCGCGCTGGCGCTGGGCCGGCTGGGCGTGGACTTCACCGTGCTGGACCCGCCTGAGCTGAAGGCCGAGGTCGAGGGTCTGGCCCGCCGGTTCGCCGCCGCGATCCGGTCGTAGCCGCACGCCCCCGCACGGCACCGTACGCACAACCGCGCAGCGCGGGACCTTACATCTCCTCGTGCGTCTCCGGGTCCCCGCCGAACAGCCGCCCGTCGTCCCGGCCGAGCCCGGTGATCGCGTCCATCTCCGCCTCGGTCAACTCGAAGCCGAAGATGTCGAAGTTGGACTGCTGTCGCTCCTGGGTGGCGGACTTGGGGATCGGCAGCGCCCCGAGCTGGTGGTGCCAGCGCAGGATCACCTGTGCGGGCGTGACGCCGTGGGCCTCGGCCGCGGCCGCGATCGGCGGTTCACCGAACGGTGCCTGGCGTTTGCCCAGCGGACTCCACGACTCGGTGACGATGCCGCGCTCGGCGTTGACCGCGCGCATCTGCGGCTGCGGGAAGTACGGGTGCAGCTCGATCTGGTTCACCGCCGGCGTGACGCCGGTGTCCTCGATGATCCGGTCCAGGAACGCCTCGGTGAAGTTGGAGACACCGATGCTGCGCACCAGGCCCTGCTCTCGCAGGTCCACCAGCGCGCGCCAGGTCTCCGGGTACCGGTCCTGGCTCGGGTTCGGCCAGTGGATGAGGTGCAGGTCCAGGTAGTCCAGCCCAAGCCGCTCCAGCGACTCGTGGGTGGAGCGGATCGCGTCGTCGTACCCGTGGTGGCGCCCGGGGATCTTGCTGGTCACGGCGATCTCGTCGCGGGGAACCCCGCAGGTGCGAACCGCCTCCCCGACCTCCTGCTCGTTGCCGTAGTTGACCGCGGTGTCCAGCAACCGGTAGCCGATGCGGATGGCCTCGCGCATCGCCGCGACCCCGTCCGGGCCGGACATGGAGACCGTGCCCAGACCGATCGCGGGCAGTGCGGCGCCGTCGTTCAACGTGAATGTGGGGCTCATCCTGCGCACGCTATCCGGGTGCTGCTGGGCGAGACCAGGTCGTCCGCTGCGCGGGATCGTGGAGCGTGCGCAACCGGCCCGGTGCGGTCAGAATGGTCGGGTGGACGTCCAGGGGGAGCCCGACCCGGGGGCGGTTGCCGTGGGGCGGCCGGCGGAACCGGGTGACGGCGAGGGGCTCGTGCTCCTCGACGGCGGCCTGTCGAACGCGCTCGAGGCACGCGGTCACCGACTCACCGACCGGCTCTGGACCGCGCGGCTGCTGCACGACGCACCCGGCGAGATCGCGGCCGTGCACGAGCAGTACTTCCGCGCCGGCGCTCAGGTGGCCACCACCGCGAGCTATCAGGCCAGCGTGCCCGGCTTCGTCGCGGCCGGGCTGGACAAAGCCACCGCCGAGCGGTTGCTGCGCAGCAGCATCGCTATCGCCCGGGCGGTGCGCGACAGCCTGGCCCAGGACGGGGTTCGCCGCTGGGTCGCGGCTTCGGTCGGGCCCTATGGAGCGACCCGCGCGGACGGCTCGGAGTACCGCGGGCGCTACGACATCTCGCGCACCGCGCTGCGGGATTTCCACGCGGCCCGGCTGGACGTGCTGGCGCAGGCCGAGCCAGACCTGATCGCGGTGGAGACGATCCCGGACGTGGCCGAGGCGGAGGTGCTGGCCGAACTCCTGCAGGACCTGCACCTGCCGGCGTGGTTCTCCTACTCCGCCTCGGATTCGCAGACACGTGCCGGTCAGCCGCTGGAGGAGGCCTTCGCCGTCGCGGCTGCCGTCGACAGCGTGATCGCGGTCGGCGTCAACTGCTGTCAACCCGCCGAGGTCGCCGATGCCGTCCGGCTGGCGCGGCAGGTCAGCGCGCGACCGGTCGTGGCCTATCCGAACAGCGGCGAGACCTGGGACGCCGCGTCACGGTCCTGGCGGGGCGCACCGGGCTTCGACCTCGCGCTGGTGCCCGGTTGGGTGGCCGACGGTGCCCGGCTGGTGGGCGGCTGCTGCCGGGTGACGCCGCGCATGATCGCGGAACTGGCCTGCCGGCAGCCCGCCATCCCCTACCAGCGCACGGAGGAACCTGAGCCTGTCCGGCACCGGTGGAGCGGCGGCTCCCGCTCGGTGGCGCCGTCGTCGGCGCGCTGACCCGCCATCGCGGCGGTCGCGACGCGCCGGTCCGCCACCGTGGCCGCCTGCCTCGTCCCGCTGGCGTGGACGCAGTCACTACGACGGACGCGTGGTGGCGAGCACCTGCCGCGCCAGCCCGACGTACGGTTCGGCCTGCAATATCCTCCTTGCACCGGTTTGCTCGCGATGTGCCGCAGCGGCGCGCCTGCTCCCGACCACGCCGGTCACGTGTCCGGCCGAGTTCGGCCACAATCCGGCCCTCCGTGGGCGTCTCTGCCGTGCCCTAAG
>CAZNCE010000209.1:0-5556 GCA_964571285.1 uncultured Nocardioidaceae bacterium
CAGCAGGGTGGCGCTGATCCGCGGCGCCTTCGAGTACCAGGGGCAGAAGTGCTCGGCCGCCTCGCGGGCCTACGTCGCGCGCAGCGTGTGGAAGAAGCTGCGCGACGACCTGGTCGCCGAGACCGAGGCGATCCCGATGGGCGACGTCACCGACTTGTCCAACTTCATGGGCGCGGTGATCGACGACCGGGCGTTCGCCAAGCACAAGAAGGCCATCACCCGGGCGAAGCGCAGCAAGACCCTGGACGTGATCGCCGGCGGCAAGGTGGACGACTCGGTGGGCTACTTCGTGCGGCCGACGATCGTGGAAGGCGGCGACCCGACGGACCAGATGTTCTCCACGGAGTACTTCGGTCCGATCCTGGCCGTGCACGTGTTCGAGGACCGCGACTACGAGCGCGCGGTCAAGCAGATGGAGTCCAACGCTCCGCAGGGGCTCACCGGTGCGGTGATCGCGCGGGACCGGAAGGCGATCGCCTGGACGCAGAACGAACTGCGGTTCGCCGCGGGCAACTTCTACATCAACGACAAGCCGACCGGCGCGGTCGTGGGCCAGCAGCCGTTCGGCGGCGCGCGCGCCTCGGGCACCAACGACAAGGCGGGCGCTGCGCAGAACCTGCAGCGGTGGACCTCGACGCGAGCGATCAAGGAGACGTTCGTGCCGCCGAAGGACTACCGCTACCCGCACATGTCCTGAGCGGTTGCGGGCCGGACTCCGCGGGAGCCCGGCCCCGGGCCTGACCAGCCTGACGTGGCAGGCTGGACACGACAGCCCCGTAGGGCTGCCCCGAACGTTGAGCCTCGTGGTGACATGGTGATGAACCGGTGAGCTTTTCGCTGACGGGGGATATGCCGCTGGCCGCCCCCGCCATGGTGGTCGAGCACCTCGGCCCGTTCCACGCGGTCGAGGCCTACACCACGCTTGCGCTGACCCTGCTGCCGTTCCTGCTGCTCGCCATCATCATCGTCGTGGTCACCCGGCGCGACCGCCGAGCTGAGCAGCGGAAGGCCGAACGCCGTCAGGCGGAACGGGCGGCGGCCGACGGGCGGGCACCCGCGGCTGACCCCGACACCCGCCGACGCGAGCAGGCCTGACGCGAGCAGGCCTGATCCGACCGGCCCGAAATGCGACGGCTCCGCCGCGGAGCGAGCAGCGGGACGCTCAGGCCGCGGCGGACCACCCGAGCGGCAGCTCCACCGGCGCCCAGTAGATCGCGGCGCCGCAGTCGGTGCAGGCCAGCTCGCCAGGGGCCGCGTCCTCGCACTCGGGGTTCACCAGCAGCCGGTCGCCGTCGCAGTCGGGGCAGTGGCCCATCACGCCGCTGCGCATCAGGTTGTCCGCGGTCTCGGTGTGCTGCTGGTCCATGGCCCGGTGACCTCCGTTCGCAGGGTCGGCGTCACGACTTCCGACTACTCCACCACCGTCGCAGAGGCCACCGACAGTCTCCGACCGACACGCCGACGCGGCGTCCGGGCAGCCCACCGGGTGCCGGGGCCATCATGTCGAGAACGCCGCGCCGGCTCCGTCCCAGAGGCAGCACGACCGGAGTCGGAGGACGGCAGCTATGACAGGCATCAGGGCGTTCGACCATGTGGGGATCACGGTCGAGGATCTGGACTCGGCGACGACGTTCTTCGTCGGACTGGGTCTGGAGGTGGAGAGCCGCATGTACCTGGAAGGCGAGTTCCTGGACACCGTCATCGGCCTCCCGGACTCGCGGGCGGAGAACGTGATGCTGCGACCACCGGGCGGAGGTACCGCGGTCGAGCTCTCGCGCTTCGTCCGCCCTCGGCACCGCCCCGGATCACCAACCGCAATGGCGAACGAGTTGGGCCTGCGCAACGTCTGCTTCCAGGTCGTCGACCTGCCCGCGGCGGTCGACCGGTTGGCCGCGGACGGCTATTCGCTCGTGGGCGGCATCGGCACGTACGAGAACATCTGGCGAATGGCCTATGTCCGCGGCCCCGAAGGGATCGTGGTCTCGCTGGCCGAGCGGATCGGCTGACCCGACCGAGCGTCGCCGGGGCGCCGCCCGGGTTCAGCTCTGCGCGAGCCAGCGCCGGCCGACCCGGCCCTCGGCCTCGATCGCGGCGACCAGCCCCTTGGTGATCTCCTTCTCCAGCATCGCGCCGACCAGCGGCAGCTTCACTCTCACCTCGCCGGCGACCACCTCGGAGGTGCCGCTGCCGGTCGGCCGCAGGTCGACGTGACCGCGCAACGATCCCGGCTTTCCGGGGATGTCGATCGCCAGCTCGGCGGTGCGGCTGCCGTCGGCGGCCGGTTGGCCCCACGTCTCGTTCTGCACCATCTCGAGGGTGTCGCCGACGAACTTGCGGGCCAGCTCTGGCGTCGGGATGCGTCGGCGCAGGGCGATCACGACCGGGTCGGCCTCGGTGTCCGAGCCGCTGATCGTCGCCTCCTGCTCGGTCGCGCCGATCGCGGTGGAGACCTGCTCTCGGAAGCCGGTGTCGCACAGCATGGCGAACACCTCGGCGACCCCGGCCTCGTAGGTCAACTCATGTCGAAGGCTCATGGCCGCATAATGCCGTACGGAGAGGGACAGGTGGCCCTCATCGGGCTAGGGTCGTCGTGTGGCACCGAGCGGGTGCCAGCTCGCGGCACAAGGGCGTGCCCGAGCCGATCGAACCGGGGTTGTTGCACCATGCAGAGCAGTAGCGCGGACGCCAAGCAGGACCTTCTCGACGAGGTTGTGCGCGAGGTTGCGAGCAGGCGGGGTGGGGCGGTGCCCGACCTCGAGGCGCTGCTCCAGCGGTTCTATCGGCACGTCACCGTAGAAGACCTGGCCGAACGGTCTGCGGCCGACATCTCCGGCGCCGCGTTGAGCCAGCGGCGCACCGCGATGGAGCGCCCGCAGGGTACGGCCACCGTGCACGTGTTCACGCCGACCGTGGACGAGCACGGCTGGTCCGCCGAGGGGCACACGGTGGTGGAGATCATCACCGACGACATGCCCTTCCTGGTCGACTCGGTGACCATGGAGCTGGCCCGGCACGGCCGCGACATCCACTTCCTCGCCCACCCGCAGTTCCTGGTCCGGCGCGACGTGACCGGCACACTGCTGGAGCTGGTGGACGCGGAGGCCGACCTGCAGGGTGCGGACGACGAGCATGACGTGGTCCGCGAGTCCTGGATGCACGTGGAGATCGACCGCGAGAGCGACGTCAACGAGCTCGCGGAGATCCAGCACAACGTCACCACCGTGTTGCGTGACGTCCGCGAGGCGGTCGAGGACTGGCGGAAGATGCAGGACCAGGCGGAGGAGATCGTCAAGAGCCTGCGCGCCGACCCGCCGGCCGGGATCGAGGCGGAGGAGGTGTCCGACGCCGCCGAGCTCTTGGAGTGGTTGGCCGACGACCACTTCACCTTCCTGGGTTACCGCGAGTACGTCTTGGAGACCGAGGACGGCGAAGACCTGTTGCGCACCGTGCAGGGGTCGGGCCTGGGCATCCTGCGCGGCGACCAGATGCTCTCGCCGTCCTTCGCCAAGCTGCCCCCGCAGGTGCAGGCCCGCGCCCGGGAGAAGAAGCTGCTGATCATCACCAAGGCCAACTCGCGGGCCACCGTGCACCGCTCGGCGTACCTGGACTACGTCGGGGTGAAGACGTTCGACGAGCACGGTGACGTGGTCGGCGAGCGCCGGTTCCTCGGCCTGTTCAGCTCCGGCGCCTACACCGAGAGCCTGACCCGGATCCCGCTGCTGCGGCGCAAGGCCGCCCAGGTGATCGACCGGTTGGGGTTCGACCCCAACAGCCACAGCGGCAAGGCGCTGATGGACATCCTGGAGACCTACCCGCGCGACGAGCTGTTCCAGACACCAGTCGACGAGTTGGTGCCGATCGCCGACGCCGTACTCCACCTGCACGAGCGTCGGGCGCTACGGCTGTTCTTGCGCCAAGACATCTACGGCCGCTACCTGTCCTGCCTGGTCTACCTGCCCCGGGACCGCTACAACACCAAGGTCCGGGAACGCATCCAGGAACTGCTGCTGCGGACCCTGGGCGGCCAGAGCATCGACTACACGGTGCGGGTGAGTGAGTCGGTGCTGGCCCGGCTGCACTTCGTGGTCCGGCTCCAGCCCGGCCAGGAGCCGCCCGCCGTGGACGTCACCGAGCTCGAGCACCGGCTGGCGGAGGCGACCCGCTCCTGGGCCGACGACTTCACTCGTGCGGTCACCGACCTGCTGGGGGAGGAGGCCGCCGCCGCGGCGCTGCGCCGGTACGCCGATGCGTTCCCCGAGGCGTACAAGGAGGACTTCCCGGCCCGTACCGCCGCCGGCGACCTGCGTCGCCTGGAGCAGATCCCCGAAGACGTCGGGATCGCCCTGTCGCTGTACGAGCCGGTGCATGCCGAGGCCGACGAGCGCCGGTTCAAGGTGTTCTGCAAGGACGAGCCGCTGTCGCTGTCGCAGATGCTGCCGCTGCTGACCCAGATGGGCGTCGAGGTGGTCGACGAGCGGCCGTACGAACTGCTGCACCCGGACGGGAAGCGGGCCTACATCTACGACTTCGGGCTGCGCTACGGCCAGCCGTTCCCGGAGACCGCCCGTGACCTGTTCCAAGACGAGTTCCTGGCCGCGTGGCGGGGCGTCGCGGAGTCGGACGGGTTCAACCGGCTGGTGCTGGCCGGTGGCTTCCACTGGCGTCAGGTCTCGATGCTCCGGGCCTACCAGAAGTACCTGCGGCAGGGCGGCACCCCGTTCAGCCAGCAGTACATCGAGGACGCGTTGGTCGCCAACGTGTCCATCACCAAGCTGTTGGTGCAGCTGTTCGAGGCGCGGTTCGATCCCGGCCGTGACGGCGCCCTCGCGGGCGACTCGGAAGCCCGCGTGGCGAAGGTGGAGGAGCTGGAGTCACGCATCCAGCAGGCGCTGGAGGACGTCGCCAGCCTGGACCAGGACCGGATCCTGCGGTCCTACCTCACGCTGATCGAGGCCACGCTGCGGACGAACTACTTCCAGCTCGACGACGCCGGCAACCCCAAGTCGTACCTGTCGTTCAAGGTCGAGCCGAAGGCCATCCCCGATCTGCCCGAGCCGCGCCCGGCATACGAGATCTTCGTCTACTCGCCGCGGGTGGAGGGCGTGCACCTGCGGTTCGGCGCGGTGGCCCGCGGCGGACTGCGGTGGTCGGATCGTCGGGAGGACTTCCGCACCGAGGTGCTCGGTCTGGTGAAGGCACAGATGGTGAAGAACACCGTGATCGTGCCGTCCGGGGCCAAGGGCGGCTTCTTCTGCAAGCAGCTGCCGCCCGCGACGGATCGCGAGGCGTGGTTGGCCGAGGGCATCGCCTGCTACAAGACGTTCATCTGCGGGCTGCTCGACATCTCCGACAACCTCGTGGACGGCCAGACCGTCCCACCCAGCCGGGTGGTCCGTCATGACGGCGACGACTCGTACCTGGTGGTGGCGGCGGACAAGGGCACCGCGAGCTTCTCCGACATCGCCAACGGGGTCGCCAAGGACTACGGCTTCTGGCTGGGTGACGCGTTCGCCTCGGGCGGCTCCGTGGGCTATGACCACAAGGGGATGGGCATCA
>CAZNCE010000210.1:0-5485 GCA_964571285.1 uncultured Nocardioidaceae bacterium
CCGTGTTCGCCGCGCACAACCTGCCGGACGGCACCGAGCCCGGCCTGAACTCGGAGGCCACCTACGACCCGGTGAACTTCTCCTTCCCGCACGGCACCCACCTGTGCGCGACCGAGGTGGACACCGAGACCGGTGCTTCGCGGATCCGCTCGTACGTCTGCGTGGACGACGTCGGCGTGGTGGTCAACCCGCTGATCGTGGACGGCCAGGTGCACGGTGGGCTGGTGCAGGGCATCGCCCAGGCGCTGTTCGAGGAGGCCATCTACGACGAGTCCGGCACGTTGGTCACCGGTTCGCTGGTCGACTACCTGGTGCCGTCGGCGGCCGACGTGCCCTCGTTCGTCACCGACCGGACCGAGACGCCGTCCACCACCAACGACCTCGGGGTCAAGGGCGTCGGCGAGGCCGGCACCATCGCCAGCACACCCGCGGTGGTGAACGCGATCGTGGATGCGCTGCGCCCGTGGGGCGTGGACGACGTGCAGATGCCGTGCACCCCGCATCGCGTCTGGTCGGTGTTGCAGGGACGGTCGGCCGGTACCCCAGCCGAACCGATGAGCGAGCAGTCCACCGCGATGACCCAGGAGGGGCAGGCATGATCCCCGCAGCGTTCGACTACTACGCCCCGACCACGGTCGAGGAGGCGCTCAGCCTGCTTGCCGCGCACGACGACGCCAAGGTGCTGGCCGGCGGGCAGAGCCTGCTGCCGGTGCTGCGGCTGCGGCTGGCCGCACCGGAGGTCGTGATCGACATCGGCCGGGTCGAGGGCCTGTCCGGCGTACGCGAGGACGGCGACGCGCTGGTGATCGGCGCGATGACCCGGCACTGCGACATTGAGCGGGATCCGTTGATCCGTGAGCACGCCGCCCTGCTCGCGCTGGCCACCGAGACCATCGGCGACCCGCAGGTGCGGCACCGCGGAACGTTCGGCGGGGCCTGCGCCCATGCCGATCCGGCCGGCGACCTGCCGGCGCCCACGGTGGCCCTCGGCGCGGAGTTCGTGATCGTCGGCCAGGACGGCAGCCGGCGGTCGGTCCCGGCCGAGGAGTTCTTCTCCGACCTGTTCACGACCGCGGTGGGCGAGGACGAGTTGTTGGTCGAGGTGCGGGTGCCCAAGCACACCGGCTGGAAGGCCCACTACGAGAAGTTCACCCGGGTCGCCCAGCAATGGTCGATCGTCGGCGTGGCCGCGACCCTGCGGCTGGACGGCGACACGATCAGCGAGGCCAGGGTGGCCTTGACCAACATGGGATCCACCCCGGTGCGCGCCACCGCCGTCGAACGGGCGCTGGTGGGCGGCGCCGCCACCGCGGACGCCGTCCGCGCCGCCGCGGCCCAGGCGGCCGAGGGCACCTCACCGCCGACCGACTCCAGCGGCGACGCCGCATACCGGCAGCACCTGGCCACGGTGCTCACCGGGCGGGCCGTCCTCGCTGCGGCGGGTGGCTGATGAAGCTCGAGCACCAGTTCACCGTCCCCGCCTCGGTGGAGGACACCTGGGTCGCCTTCAACGACCTCGAGCGCGTGGTGCCCTGCTTTCCGGGAGCCAAGCTCGACTCGACCGAGGGCGACGAGTTCACCGGTTCGTGCAAGGTGAAGCTCGGGCCGATCTCCCTGCAGTACAACGGCAGCGGGAAGTTCCTCGAGCGGGACGAGTCCGCCCGTACCGCCGTGCTGGAGGCCAAGGGCAAAGACCGGCGGGGCAACGGCACGGCGTCGGCGAAGGTGTCCGCCGCCCTCAGCGAGGGCTCGGACGGCACCTTGGTCAACGTGGTCACGGACCTGAACATCACCGGCAAGCCGGCGCAGTTCGGCCGCGGCGTGATGCAGGACGTGTCGGACAAGATGCTGGCGCAGTTCGTCGAGTGCCTGCAGACCAAGCTTGGGGAGCCGGAGGCCGACACGACCGGGCCTGCGTCCGCTGACCCGGCGGCGACCGGCACCGCACCGACGGACGCTGCGTCGTCCGACCGCGCGCCGTCGGCGGAGGCGGCGACCGGGGCGCCGGGCCCGGGGGCGGACGGTTCACCCGCGCCGACGCCCTCGGCGGCACCGGGTCCAGCGGCTGCGAGTCCCTCGGCACCGGGTCCGTCGGCACCGGGTCCGTCGGTGCCGCCGCGGACCTCCGCGCCGCCGCGCTCCTCGACATCGCCGGCGCCGGAGCCCGAGGTGGAACTGGACCTGGTCCGCACCGTGGCGCCGGTGCTGGTCAAGCGCTACGCGCCGTACGTCCTCGGCGTGGTGGCTCTGGTGGTCGTGGCCTGGGTGCTGGGCGGGCGGCGCCGTCGCTGAAGCCGTCCACGCGCGGCCGTCGCGGCTCAGGTGAGCGTGCCGAGCGGGCCGACCACGATGCCCGACTCGGGGCAGACCCAGTGCGGGTCCGGGCCGAGTTCGGGCTGGATGTCCAGGGTGTGCTGATGCGTGTTGTCGCAGGCGGTGCACAGCGGCCAGCGCCCACCCGCGTCGAACAGCGCGTCCTGCACGTCCTGCGCGACCAGCCCGGCCACCAGGCCGTGCCCGTCCGGCCACTGCGACAGCCACCAGGTCCGGTGCGAGACCGCCTCCTCCAGCGCCGACACGGTGCGGGCGTCTGCCGAGCGACGGACCTGCAGGTCGTGCAGGACCAGAGAGCGGGCCGTCATCAGCGGGTCGTTCGCGGTCATGCCCTCCATGCTGGCACGCTGGTGAACTGATGGAAGCGATGCTCGAGGTGGTGGCGCTGCACCCGGCCGACGCCGAGGCAGCACAGGCCGGCGGCGCCGACCGGATCTACTTCGCCGCCGGGCTGCCCGGCGGTGGCACCTCGCCCGCGCCGTCCGACGTGCGGGAGCTGGTGCGCTCGTGCGACCTGCCGGTGCGGGTGCTGCTGCGGCTCAACGACGGTGACAGCACCACCGGGGGCGAGCTCAGCCGGCTGGTCGGACTCGGCTCGGACTTCCTGGCCGCGGGCGCCGAGGGAGTGGCGTTCGGCTTCCTCGACGCCGACCTCGACATCGACGTCCAGGTCTGCACCGCACTGGCCGACGCCCTGGCCGGGGTGCCGTGGACCTTCCACCGCACGGTCGACCGGGTCCTCGATGTGGACGGCGCCTGGCGGACGCTGCTGCAACTGCCCGGCCTCGATACCGTGCTGACCGCCGGGTCGTCCCTCGACGTGGCGCACGGGCAGGACGAGCTGTGTCGCCGGGCCGCCGCCGACCCGCGGGTGTCCGCGCTGGTGATGGCGGGCGGCGGGCTGCTCGCAGAGCAGGTTCCGTGGCTGCTGCGGGCGGGGATCCACAAGTTCCATCTCGGGTCGGCGGTGCGGCCCGGCGGATCCTGGGAGCGCGCGTACGCCGACGCCGACTACGTGCGGTCGTGGCGCACGCTGCTCGACGACCACCTGGCCCGGATCACCTCCGCATGACGATCTACGTGGACCCGCCGCTGGTGCCCCGGCACGGCACCACCTGGTCGCATGTGGCCAGCGACACCTCCTACGACGAAGTGCACCGGTTCGCTCGCCTGCTCGGCGTGCCGGGGCGCGGGTTCGACCGCGACCACTACGACATCCCCGCTCGGCTGTACGACGACGCGGTCGCCGCGGGGGCCGTACCCGTGTCCAGCCGGGAGCTGGTGCGGATCCTGCGCGAGGCGGGCCTGCGGGTGCCCAAGCCGATCGCCAAGTCCCACTGAGCGGCTACGGGTTGACCGGGCCGGTGGGATACGGCTGCCCGTCCGGTGAGCCGACGGGGTGCACCGGCCCCGCGCTGACCGTGCCGTCGCGGGCGGTGGTCAGCTCCTGCACCGCGGTCACCAGCCCGCTGTCGTCGTCGACGATCATGATCGCCGCGGATGCCTGCTTGCCGGGGATCGTCTGCGGTGTGGAGAAGTGGCTGAGGGACAGCTTGGTGCTGGCGCCGCCGGCCGTGCCCAGCTCCATCACCACCGTCCACGTGCCGTCGCTGTTGCCGGCCACCCGATAGTGGAAGCCACGGTGCCAGTGCCCGTACGCGACCGCGGCGGCCGGGATGTCGGGCACGCCGTCGTCGGCGACCGCGCCGCTGTCCGACGCGGTGCCGTGGCTGCCTGCCTCGAACCAGGTGGTCATCGTGTCCCGGGACATGTCGTCGATCCCCAGGATCGGCGCGAAGGCGTACGCCTCGTGGCTGAGCCCGAGGGTCGGATGCGAGTCGCGCATGGCCGCGAGCAGCGTGCGGCCGGCGTCGCCCTCGCTGACGCCCTCGTAGCCGGGCCGGCTGATCGTGTCGGCGGCGAACAGTGGCCCCTGCTTGGTCAGCTGCGGGTCGGTCACGCCCACCGCCGTGAGGCCGTTGTCGGTCTCCTGGGCGGAGCCGTCGAGGATGTGGATGCCGGCCTCGTCCAGCTGCTCGATCGTCTGTGTGCTGTCATGGTTGCCCACCACCGCGTACTCCTGCCGGCTGATCTTGCCCATCTGGTCGACCGCGGTCTTCGCGGCGGCGCTGCCGTACGTCTGGTCGCCGTCGAAGTAGGTCACCGCGAGCGTGCCGGGTCCGTAGGTCTCGTTGACCGCCCACACCAGGCGTCGGTAGACCGCGATCATGTCGCCGTTGGCGTGCAGGTCGGACAGCAGCAGGCAGGCGGTCTGGCCGGTGGTGGGGACCGCGATCGCGCCGGTGTCCAGCAGGTCGCCGATCGAGTCGTACGCCGTGCTCACGAACTCGCGGTTCGCCTCCCGCTCGCGGCGGATCTCGCGCTGGGCGAGCGGGATGACGTTGTCGATCAGGGCAGCGGTGGTGCGGTTGTCGACCCGCGCGTTGGCCAGTGCGGTGTCGTCGAGCATGGTGATCGGGTACGTGGGCGTGGGGATGGCGTTCGCCTGCTGCCAGTCGACGAAACGATGCACCGAGTGGCCGACCGACAGCACCAGGAGGACGGCGAGCGCCACCGTGGTCGTGCGCCGGCGGGACCGGACGTTGCCCAGGACGGAGATGACGAAGACCGCCGCCGCCAGGGCCAGGCCGACGGCGATCTCCATCCGGATCAGGTTCGAGGTCAGCGCCTCGCGCAGCGCGTGGCTGTAGCCGGCCCGGATGCTGTCCGGGTGGTTGAACATGCTGGTGTAGACCTTGGCCGCCTTCTTCAGTTCCGGCGACGCCAGACTGTGGATCTGGGCGAGGTTGCCCGGCGGCCCGTCCAGGGTGACCTTCGCCCCCAGGCCGTACCGGGTGAAGTCGGTGTCGTAGATGCTCCCACCGAGCAGGCCGGTCTCCAGGGTCGAATGCCCCGGTGCCAGGCTGAGCGTGGCCGGCACGATGCCCACGTCGTCGTGGATCCTGGTGGCGGTCAGCGCGTGGACCGTGGCGGCCGGGAGGGCGACCAGGAAGCCGCCGAGCAGGCAGGCGATCACGTGCCGGGTGAGCCGTTGCCAGCGGCGGGGGTGTTCGTCCGCCGGGTCTGCCTGCCTGAGCTCCATATATCCAGACGTTTCCCCGTCCGGGTGGTCGGTTATGCCGCCGCCCGG
>CAZNCE010000211.1:0-5482 GCA_964571285.1 uncultured Nocardioidaceae bacterium
GTCGGATCGTGGGGTCGGACCCGGACGCACAGCACGGTCCACGTGAGGGCGAGGGTGAACAGCGAGGCGCCGAGCAGGTGTAGCCCAACGACCAACTCCGGCAGCCCGTTGAAGTACTGGTAGAACCCCACCGCGCCCTGCGCCAACTGGACCAGCAGCAGCACGCCGACCACCCGCAGCGCCATCGAACCGCGAGCCTCCCGCCACAGCACGAACCCCAGCACCGCAGTCACGCCCACGGTCACATAGACCGCCCAGGCGTGGAAATGACTGAGCCAGTACGCGTCCAGCCCGTTGCGCGGGGTGGCGGCGTCCCCGGCATGCGGGCCCGCGCCGGTCAGGATCGTGCCGAGCACCAGCACGGTGATCCCCGCCAGCACCAGCACCGGCGTCAGCACCCGGATCTCCGGCACCGGCAGGACCACCGAGCCGCGCTCCTCCGGGGTACGCCGGTCGAGCTCGGGGGCCCACGGACGGGCCGCCCGGCCGGCGCGCCACACCAGCACAGTGGACACGCTGACCAGCCACATGGACACCAGCATGTGGAAGCCGACCACCCATGAGTTCAGCCCGGTGAGTACGGTGATCCCGCCGACCACCGCCTGCACGATCACGCCGAGCAGCACCGTCACCGCCAGCCGGAGCACCCGTCGGTCGGCCGGCCGGGCGCGCAGCGCGGCCCAGATGGCCGCGATGGTGACCACGGCCACCACGAACGACATCATCCGGTTGCCGAACTCGACGGCCGCATGGAAGGTCAGCGCCCCGTGCGGCGTGAACGACTGGTCGGTGCAGCGCGGCCAGGTCGAGCAGCCCAGCCCGGAGTCGGTCAGCCGCACCGCGCCACCGGTCAGCACGATCGCGATGTTGGCCACCAGGGTGCCCACCGACAGCGGCACGAGCCAGCGGCGCGCCCATCCGGCAGGCTGTCGTGGGGTGCGAAGCGCGCGGCCCAGCCGAGACCACCGAGCCGACCGGCCCACGCTCAGGCGGGCGTCACCGTCGGCACCCGGTGCGGTCCCGGCGACGCTCCGACCCAACTGGTCGCCCAGCGCCTGCCCGGCCCCACCCGACGCCGGTTGCTCAGCGGGCACGGGTCGCGTGGTGTCTGCCGCCATCGGGCGCTCTACTCCCAGGTGAAGGTACGGGCAGTTAGCACGGTACCCACCGCCGTCCAGACGGCCAGCACCAAGGCCGCCGACCAGTCCACGCTCGCATGCTGTAGCGCCTGCGCGAACAGGTCGTGCAGCGCACCCGACGGCAGCAGTTGCACCACGGGCGCGAACGACCCGTACTCCGCCGGAGCGATCACCACGCCGCCCCCGACCGCGAGCAGCACGAACACCAGGTTGGCCGATGCCAGCGTCGCCTCCGCGCGCAGCGTGCCCGCCATCAGCAGCGCCAGCGACGCGAACGCGGCCGTCCCGAGGACGACCCCGAGGACCATGCCGCCGAACGTGCCCGGACCCACCTGCGGGGACCAGCCGAGCAACCGGGCCACCAACGCCACCACCAGCAGCTGCCCCAGCTCGACCAGCAGCAGCGAGCCCACTTTGCCCAGCAGTAGCCCGGACCGGGGGAGCGGCGTCGATCCGAGCCACTTCAGCACGCCGTACCGCCGCTCGAACCCGGTGCTGATCGCCAGCGACGTGAACGAGGTCGACAGCACGGCCAGCGCCATCACCCCCGGCGTGAGCCGGCCTACCGGGTCCTCGCCGGACATCCCGAGGTGCCGGGCAGCCACCGAACCGGCGACCAGCACCAGCAGCGGGATCACCAGCGCCAGCAGTAGTTGTTCCCCGTTGCGCAGCAGCAGCCTGGTCTCCATCGACACCTGGGCCAGCACCATCCGCCCCAGCGGCGGGGTACGAGCGGGCGCGTTCGGTGGCCCCGAGACCATGCTGCTCATGGGCGCAGCTCCCGTCCGGTCAGCTCGAGGAACACGTCCTCCAGGGTGCGGCGGCCGAGGGTGAGCCGGTCCGGCAGCAGCCCGATGTCCGCGCACCAGGTCATCACCCGGGCCAGCACGTCGGGGGTCAGCGTCCCACGCACCGCATAGTGGCCCGGGGTCGGCTCGACCACCTCGAAACCGCCCGGCAGCGCGGCCCGGAGCGGGGTCAGGTCCAGCCCCGGCTTGGCGTCGAACACCAGCTCCCCGTGGGCGTGCGCGCCGGTCAGCTCCGCCGGGGTGCCGGACGCCACCAGCCGGCCGTGGTCCACGACGAACACCTGGTCGGCCAGCTGCTCCGCCTCCTCGATCAGGTGCGTGGTCAACACCACGGTCACGCCGGCGTCGCGCTGCTCGCGCAACAGCCCCCACACCACGTGCCGTCCCTGCGGGTCCAGCCCGGCGGTCGGCTCGTCCACGAACAGCACCTCCGGCCGGCCGACCAGGGCCACGGCCAGGCCCAGCCGCTGCTGCTGACCGCCGGACAGCCGCCGATAGGGGGTACGGCCGAGGTCGGTCAATCCCAGCCGTTCGACCAGCGGCTCCAGGGGCGCCGGGTCGCGGTGCAGCCGGGCGGCGTGTCGGAGCATCTCCAGGGCCCGCACCCCCGACCACGCGCCGCCCCTCTGCAGCATCACGCCGATCCGGGGCAGCAGCCGACGGCGGTCGGCCCACGGGTCGAGGCCGAGCACCCGTACCGTGCCGTGGTGCGGGCGCCGATAGCCCTCGCAGGTCTCCAGGGTGGTGGTCTTGCCGGCTCCGTTCGGCCCGAGGACGGCGCCCACCGTGCCCGTCTCCAGGCGCAGCGAGAGCCGGTCGACGGCGACGAGATCGCCGTACTGCATCACCAGATCGCTGATCTCCAGCGCGGGGGAGCGGCTCGGCACGACCACGAGTCTAAGGAGCCACTCCCGGCGCGGCCGCGGCCGGATCCGGCTGCCCCCGGCCGGCACCGAGCAGCACCCGGGTCATCGCGTTGCGAGTGTCCAGCAGCTCGTCCAGGGCGGCGTCGAGCTGGTCGGCGCTGACCCGGATCGAATCCGTCCCAGGAGTCGCTTCGGCGGCGAGTACGGCGGCGCGGCGCAGCAGCTCCTTGAGGAACGACGCCGTCACACCGTCGGTGCGGGCCAGCACCCCGTCGAGCCGGCTCATGTCCACGTCGAGATCGCCGCGGTACAGCTCGAACAGCCGGCGCCTGGCCTCGAGGTCCGGGAGCCCCAGCTCGACCGCCTGGTCGACCCGCCCGGGCCGGGCCGCGAGGGCGGGCTCGAGCAGGTCGGCCCGGTTGGTGGTGAGCAGGAACACCACGTCCGCGTCCTCCGCGAGCCCGTCCATCTCGTTGAGCAGCTGGAACAGCAGCGGGGTCTGGCCGTGATACCTGTCCCGGTCCTCGGCGATCAGGTCGACGTCCTCGACGACGATCATCGACGGCTGCAGGGTGCGGGCGACGGAGCAGGCCTCAGCGATCAGCCGCAGGGCGTCGCCGGAGAGCTCCACGATCGTGGTGTCGACCAGCCTGCTGGTGAGGTAGCGGACGGTATGCGTCTTGCCGACGCCCGGCGGCCCGTGCAGGAGCAGGCCCCGCTTGAGGTGCTGCCGAGCGGCCAGCAGCCGTTGCCGGTGCTCGGCCACCCCGACCACCTGGCGGCTCACCGCCGCCAGCGTCTCAGCCGGCAGGATCAGCTGATCCCCGCTCATCGACGGCCGTTCGTGGAACTGCAGCACCGTGTCGCGGTCGCCGAACATGTCTCCGCCGAAGGACAGCACCTGGCCGCGGAAGACGTTGTGCCGCACGGCCAGTTCGCGAATCTCCGCCGCGACCGGGCCGGCCACCACCGGCCGGTCGGCCACGATCTGCACCGAGACACGAACATGATCGCTGTGCGGCTCGGCGCCGCGCAGCAGCAGGCAGAGCCTGGTCCCACCGTCGTCGACCAGGTAGATCCCGCATTCGACACACTCGCGCACCTGTCCGCCGGGGCCGCTCGGCAGGTTGACCCGTGCGACGTTCCCCGGCTGCGGTCCGTGCCGGTACCCGTCGCCGTCCGGGCGCAGCAGGTCGGCGAGCCCGAACTCGTGGTGCCGGAAATTGACCAGGCCGACCAGGCGGTGGCTCCGGCCGGGCTGTGTCAGCCAGGCGTCCAGACCCGCCTGGACGTTCACGTGCTCGTACGGCGGCCAGGACTCCTCGACCACCTCCAGGGAGGCCGGGTCGGTGGCCAGGTGCTCGCTGAGGATCGTGCCCAGCCTCGGGCGCTCGTCGGCCCGCGCCGTCCGGACCACTGCCCGGACCGCCCGCTGGGCCAGCCGCCGCACGTCCGCCAGTTCGGGTGGCCGGTCGCTGTCCTCCGGGGGCGCCGGATGGGCATCGGCGTGCACGAACCACCCGTGATTCATCCTGCCTCCCCTGGTTCCGTACCCGCCTCGGAGCGTATCCGGCGCCGACCCCGGCGGAGGCGGCGACGAGGTTAGGGGAACCTTCGTTGAACGGCCGCGCTCAATAAGGAAACATAGGTGTTGTGAAAACGGAGGGAGCGGGTATCGGTATGCCTGCGGTCGAGGAGCTGCCCACGCGTCAGCGCGTGGCGCAGTCGATCCTGGACAGTGGTCCCTCCACCGCGGCCGAACTGGCCGAGCGTCTCGACCTCACCACCGCGGCGGTGCGCCGCCACCTCGACCACCTCGTCGACGACGGGTTGCTCGAGGCCCGTGAGCAGCGGGTGTACGGCCGCCGGGGCCGCGGCCGGCCGGCGAAGGTGTTCGCGCTGACCACGGCCGGGCGCGACGAGTTCGTGCACGCCTACGACGAGCTCGCGGTGAGCGCGCTGCGGTTCCTGGCCGAGAAGGCCGGCCACGCCGCCGTCGAGGAGTTCGCCCGGCGCAAGGGCACGGCGCTGGCCGACCGGCACGCCGAGATCCTGGACGAACCAGACCCCGAGCGGCGAGTCGAGGCGCTGGCCGAGGCGCTGACCGAGGACGGCTACGCCGCGTCGGTGCGCTCGGCGCAGGCCGGGCACCAGCTCTGCCAGCACCACTGCCCGATCGCGCACGTCGCGGCCGAGTTTCCCCAACTGTGCGAGGCGGAGACCGAGGCGTTCTCCCACCTGCTCGGCCGGCACGTCCAGCGCCTTGCCACCATTGCCCATGGCGACGGCGTCTGCACCACCCACATTCCCGACCTGCAGAAACCAGCAACGGAGAGGTTGTCTACATGACCACCATCGAAGAGCGGAACCCCGAGCTCCAGGGCCTGGGACGGTACGAGTACGGCTGGGCCGACTCGGACCTCGCGGGGGCGAGCGCGCGGCGCGGCCTGAGTGAGGAGGTCGTCCGCGACATCTCCAGGCGCAAGGACGAGCCCGAGTGGATGCTCAACCGCCGGCTCAAGGGGCTCAAGCTGTTCGGCAAGAAGCCGTTGCCGGCATGGGGCGCCAACCTCGGTGACATCGACTTCGACAACATCAAGTACTTCGTGCGGTCCACGGAGAAGCAGGCAGCCAGCTGGGAAGACCTGCCCGAGGACATCCGCAACAC
>CAZNCE010000212.1:0-5412 GCA_964571285.1 uncultured Nocardioidaceae bacterium
GCTTCCTCGAACGCTTCGGGTCCCCACTCCCACCAATCCACGGGATTACCTGCATGTTGTTGGAGATAGGGGCTGGTCGCATTGGCGAGCCGGTTGGCCATTCCTGTGACTCCTGACGAGCGGCACGTGCATCAGATTCTGCTGAGTGATGCACGAAGGTGATGCACGATGGACCTGCAGCGGGTCTTTGCGACCCAGTGGCACCAGCCTAGGAGCCGCGTCTCTCGTGGCCTCACGCCCCAAGCCGAAGTTGCTCGCCCAAGGCAAGCCGCGCATGCTCGGTGGCAGCAGGCGTGCTTGGCGGGTCCGGCTCCACGCGCCAGGGCCGGGCAGTAACAAGTACCAGGTCTACGTCCGCGCGCCCGCTGGCGAGGGCGAGCCGTGGAAGCGGGTGCTGAGGCGGGCGGCGTCCGAGGACGAAGCGCGCAAGATCTTCGCCCAGGCCGAGGCCGCACTCGACTCCGAGCAGGCGACGCCCGTCGGCGCTGACGTGCGCGCGACGCGGACCATCCGGATCCTCGGCGAGGAGTACCTCAAGGACAGCATCGAGCGGCTTGAGCGACGCGGACCAGCAGGTCTCGGAGCGTGCTCGGGTAGAGCACGTTGGCGTCGTAGAGAACGACGAGCGACACCTCAGAGAAGGCCCATCTCTTGGTTGAGCCGGGTCAGCTCATCTGCGGCCCGACGGCGCTCCTGGTCGTCGCGTGCCATGTAGGCCATCAACGACTGCGCCTTGATCCGCCGGTGCTTGCCCACCTTCCGGTAGTCGATCTCGCCAGCATCGAGCAGGCCGATGAGGAACGGCCGGCTGACGTTGAGCAGGTCCGCCGCCTGCTGGGTGGTCAGCTCGGCGTGAGCAGGCACCACCGACACCCCCTGCCCCGCAGCCATGTGCGCTAGCACCTGGGCGAGGAGCTCCACGGCGCCGCGCGGAACAACGAGGGTCTCCTCCGGGTCGTCGGCGACCACGAACCGGATAATGCTGTCGGCGTGCTCGGCCAGGTAGCTCTTGACGTGAGGCAGCGCCTCGACAGCGGTGTTGATGTCGGACTCGTCAGGCTGTACGGGCGTGAGTGCCAAAGCGGTCATGGTGTCTCCTCTCCTGAGTCAACCATTATTCGCAATATTCGAAGCAAACGCAATAGTCGCTGCCTCCCAGCTCGAGCCTCGTCGCCCGAGCATGAGAGGTGATCTCAGTGGTTCCTGCTCTCCGTGTTCGTCATGACGCCACCCGACTCGGGCGCGGCATCGTGCCGACAAGGGTGATCCCGTCGCGGAGGATCTCGGACGCGACGGGCTCACGGTCCTCTGGAGCGAGCTTGAAGTGGTCGCTGGTCAGGTGCAGGACGTCGCAGTCGTTTCCGAGGCGCTCACGGACCTGCTGCTGCAGTTCCGCCTGACCGCCCCACGTCGCGGCCGCGATCACGACGAGGTGCACATCGCTGCCTTCGTGGGCATCGCCGCGAGCAACTGATCTGAAGACGATGACGGCTTCGACGCCTCGCACGGTCTCCTCCGCAATCGCCACAGCCTGGGTGCCGTGCGGCAGACGCTTCCGGACCCGATCGTCGAGCGGAAGGTCGTCGTACCGAGCGACCAGCTCGGCGATTCGGGCGGCGTCAGATTGGGTGAGAGCAACCAACTCGAAGCTGCCGTTGGCGACCGACTCGAGGAACGCGACCTCGGCGAAGGTTCCCGCCTTGGCCTCGAGCATGTAGCCGACCTCGGCCAGGACAATCTGGGGCAGCAGCAGGCCCGCCCCGCAAGCCGGAGACCGGTGAACAACTCGACGCAGGCATGATGGTCCGCGTCCTTGTGGTCGGCCGCGGCGAAGATCGGGCCGGTGTCGCAGCTGATCACGACCGACGGGCACCGAATCCCTCAGCCAGGATCTCGTCGACACGACGCGAGTTGTCGGTGCGACCCTCCTTCGACTCGCCGATGCCAAAGAATCTGGGGGCCACTCCGCCGCAGGATGCTTGGTGGTCAACCGACGCACGTCTGCGAGCACGACCTCGACCTGATCGTCGGGCAGCGCCTCGATTAGGTGGATCAGCTCGTCGCGCTTCGCGGTCATACGAATGTGTGTAGGCGCGCGGGCCGACACCAGACGGCACCCCGCAGTCCCCTGGGACCGTGGCGGCGCTCCGGCTGCGACATGATGACGCGGTGCGAACCGAGGACCTGGATCGACTCCACGCAGAGATTCGCCGGGCGAGTCGTGGCCCTGCAGAGGAGTACGCCGAAGCCCTGGAGCGTGCCATCGCCACCTGCGAGGGCGATGCGGCGGCAGGCGAGTACCTCGACGTAGTCGAGCTGCACAGCGAGTTGGTTGAGGCCTACGACCAGCTTGGCCGGGTGGAGGACGCACTGCATCAGGCAGACGTGCTCGTCGAGCTGGGGTACCGGAGTCAGCCGGACCCTCGCTGCCGGCGGGCCGAGATCCTGACGCGCCACGGCCGACTGTCGGAGGCCGCCGCGATCTGGGATGCAGTCGCCGCGGACACCCCCGACGACGTGTGGGTATACAACAACGCTGGACTGGAGTACGGCGCGATCGGGGAGCACGAACTGGCGTTGGACTGGTTGACGCGAGCACTCGAACTCGCCGTCCGCACCGGTGACCCGGAGCGGCTCCTGGGACAGCTCCGTGACCTGCGCGCCGCATCGCTCGCCAATCTCGGACTCGAGCCGGATGAGCTTCAGAATGCGACTCCTACACAGGAACTACCAGCCCGCTGGGACTCGCCGACCACCCTGTGGAGCGCCCGCGAGGTCAACACCGCACGTGAGCCACTGAAACCGGTGGCGCTGGCCTGGCTGCCCGCCGACGAGTACGCCGAGTGGCCCCAGCACTGGCCGGACCTCGCCGACAGCCCGCTCCTGCACGACGAGGAGGGCGAACCCGTGAGTCACATCGTGTATTGCCGGCGCATGGAGGGCCGGCTGCGGGCCCACTCCGAGGCCGGCGTGGCGCGACTGTCGGTCGTGCCCGTAAGAGCCGACGAGTTCAGGCCCTGGGTGGCCGAGAATGCCCCGGACGAACGGGACCCCTCGCAGCTGCGGGCGCAGTACGCGGCCGACGTGGCGCGAGACACGTCGCGGACGGTCACCTGGCCCCCGGGACGCAACGACCCGTGTTGGTGCGGGTCGGGTCGCAAGTACAAGAAGTGCTGCGGGGCGCCCGGAGAGTCGCTGTGAAGACGCTCAGGCTGCGGGTCACCATGCACGAGGTCGAGCCGCCGGTCGAGCGGGTCATCGACGTGCCGGCCGCGATCACCCTCGACGAGCTCCACGAGGTGCTGCAGGCCGCCATCGGCTGGACCGACTCCCACCTCCACCAGTTCCGCACCGAGGACGCCGTCTACACGGTGCCCTTCGAGGACTGGGCCGAGGACCGGGAAGTCGACGAGCGCGGCGTACGCCTGTCCACGCTGCCGACCCCCTTCGTCTACGCCTACGACCTCGGCGACGGCTGGCTGCACGATGTCGAGGTTCTGGGCCGAGGCGACGACCAGCCGGGCTGCGTCGACGGCCACGGAGCCTGTCCACCCGAGGATTGCGGCGGGCCGGGTGGCTACGCCGAGCTCCTGGATGCGCTCGCCGACCCACGCAACAGAGAGCACGAGACGATGCGCACCTGGGTCGGAGACCGTCTGCGACCGTTCGATCAGGAGGCCACCGCTCAAAGGGTCCGCGACGCGGTCGGTGCAGTCCCCGGCAGCGTGAGCCTCCTGCTGGACTTGCTCACCGACGGGGTCAAGCTCACCCCCGGCGGTCGACTCCCGCGCGCCGTGGTCCGGGCCGTGCAGGCGCAGCGCCCCGGCTGGAATCCGATGGGACGACCCGCCTCGATCGAGGAGGACCTGCTCCCGCTGGCCCTCCTGCACGACCTGCTGCGGCACGTCCGGCTGGTGCGCCTCGCCAACGGCGTGCTGCGCCCGACCAAGGCGGCGGTCGACGAACTCGAGACCGTACGGCGACTCCGATCCTGGTTCGACGAAGGCGCGTTCCACACCATGGCTGCGGAACGCGCCGTCGCGCTGGTCGCGGCTCGCGGCGCCCTCCAGATCACCGAGATCGCCGCCGAGGTACACCTTCTGCTCGGCCACGGCTGGAGCAGGGGCGGCAAGCCCATCACCACCCGCGACGTGGAGGACGAGCTCCGCAACCTAGCGCACCAGCTTCAGGCCCTGGACCTCATCACCCGCAGCCGATCAGAATGGTCCCCGGGACCATCGGCTCGCTCGCTGCTACCCGGCGCGAACCTGCTCGCCGACCTGCTCCGAACGCCTTGGCCGGAAGATCCCGCGTAGAGTCCTGCCATGACCAGCACCGTGCCCGGCTTCGACCGGCTAACCGTGGAGCCCGGCAAGCTCGGCGGGCAGCCGTGCATCCGCGGCTACAGGTTCAGCGCACAGCAGTTGCTGGAACTCCTGGCCGCTGGCAAGACGTTCGACGAGATCCGCGAGAGCTTCGACTTCCTTGAGATCGAGGACATGCACCAGGTTCTCGGCTACGCGGCGGCACTGGCGGATCGCGACTTCTACCTCCCGACCGCTCAGCCCGCGTGAAGTTCCTCGTCGATCAGAATCTCCCGTCGACACTGGCCGATCGGCTCGAAGCCGAAGGGCACGACGCGCAGCACACCAGCGATCTGGGCATGGAACGCAGCCTCGACGAGGACCTCTTCGCCCGGTGTCGCCAGAACGACGCGGTGCTCCTCACCGCGGACAAGAGGCTCACAAAGTACCTCGCCTCCCAACATGCCGTCGCTCCGTCGGTCGTGGTCTTCCGCGACTACCTGCTCGACATCACCCGCCTGGAGACGGACCCGCTCGACGGTATCGACGCCATCGAACGCACCATCGCGAACGACGGCCACGCCGTCTTCTCGATGGGACCCGCCCGACAAGAGCCCAACTCCTGCCGCTGATCTCCGAAGGCGGCTGAACTGACGTCGGAGATCGGGCTGCCACTGCTGGACCAGTGATGGGGTCGAAGTGATGCACGAGAGTGATGCACGAAGCCCCGGAATCGGTGTCCGAGGACGATACAAGCCGGTCCATCGTGACCGACATACCCGTGCTGACCTGCGGTTTCATCAAATCTCGCCAACAGCCGTCGATCGGTTCAGCTCGTGGCACCAGTGGCAGGCGGCGTAGCCCATGGACAGCAACACCGGCACGTCGCGCTTCTTGGCTTCAGCGAACGCCTTGTCCGACCACTCCCACCAATCCACCGGATTACCTGCATGTTGTTGGAGCTAGGGCTGGTCGCGCTGGCGAGCCGATTGGCCATTGTCGTGACTCCTGATGAGTGGCACGGTGTCACGTTGGCTCGAGCGATCCTCGAAGAGTCCGGGGACCGTGGCGGGCCGCCCACTCCCCCAGCCTAGGAAGGGCCACCACG
>CAZNCE010000213.1:0-5295 GCA_964571285.1 uncultured Nocardioidaceae bacterium
CGGCATCAACCTGGAGGACATCTCCGCGCCGCGCTGCTTCGAGATCGAGGCGCGGTTGCGTGAGCGGCTGGACATCCCGGTCTTCCACGACGATCAGCACGGCACCGCGATCGTGGTGCTGGCTGCGCTGACCAACGCGCTGCGGGTGACCGGCAAGGACCTGTCGCAGGTGCACGTGGTGATGTCCGGAGCCGGGGCGGCCGGCACCGCGATCCTGCGGTTGCTGCTGAAGGCCGGGGTCAAGGATGTCGTGGTCGTGGACGTCGCCGGGGTGATCCACTCCGACCGGCCCGGGCTGGACGACTCCCTGCGCTGGATCGCCGAGGCCACCAACAAGGCCGAGCTGACCGGCGACCTGGCCGAGGCGCTGCAGGGTGCCGACGTGTTCATCGGCGTGTCCGCCCCGAACCTGTTCGGCGAGCAGGAACTGCGCACGATGGCCGACGACGCCATCGTGTTCGCGCTGGCCAACCCCGAGCCCGAGGTGGACCCGGCGCTCGCCCGCGAGCACGCCGCGGTGGTGGCGACCGGCCGGTCGGACTACCCGAACCAGATCAACAACGTGCTGGCGTTCCCCGGCGTCTTCCGCGGGCTGCTGGACGCCCGCAGCCGGGAGATCAACGAAGACCTGCTGCTGGCCGCCGCGCACGCCCTGGCCGGCGTGGTGACCGAGCAGGAGCTGAACCCGAACTACATCATGCCGAGCGTGTTCCACGCCGACGTGCACCAGGCGGTGGCCACCGCAGTGCGCGAGGCGGCCGCCGGGGCGAGCGGCGACGCCGCAGCATCGTCCGCGGACTCGACATGACCACCGACTACCTCACCGGCCAGCTGCTGGTGGCGACCCCCAAGCTTGCCGACCCGAACTTCGCCCGCAGCGTGGTGCTGATCCTCGATCACGACGGCGACGGCGCGCTGGGGGTGGTGCTCAGCCGCCCGACCCCCGTACCCGTCTCCGAGGTGCTGCCGGGCTGGAACGAGTTGCTGAGCACCCCGGACGTGCTGTTCGTCGGCGGGCCGGTGGCCCCGGACTCGGCCATCGCGGTCGGCATCCTGGCCGAGGAGGACGTGACCCCGGTGGGCTGGCGGCCGCTGTACCCGGGCACCGCGCTGGTCGACCTGGACACGCCGCCGGAGCTGATCCGGGGAGCGCTGTCCGGGATGCGGGTGTTCGCGGGGTACGCCGGCTGGTCGCCGGACCAGCTGGAGGCCGAGGTCGCCGAGGGCTCGTGGTACGTGGTGCCGGCCGAGGTCGGCGACCTGATGGCCGTACACGCCGAGGGACTGTGGCAGCAGGTGCTGCGCCGCCAGCCCGGGGAGCTGGCGTTCGTCGCCACGTTCCCCGAGGACCCCACCCAGAACTGACCCGATTCGTCTGCGGTAACGCGGGCGTGTCGCGGCGGGCGATCGCAGACGAATCGGTCTCGTAGACTCGACCAGGTGAGCACCCAGCTGAGCCCCGGCGCCCAGACCGTCGAGGACGTCCGCACCCGACCGACCCTGGACGACGGCGACCACGAACGCTTCGCGCACTATGTGGACAAGAAGAAGCTGACCGCGGCGATGGTCGAGGGTACCCCGCTGCGCGCGCTGTGCGGCAAGATCTGGGTCCCCAGCCGCGACCCGCAGAAGTACCCGGTCTGTCCCGAGTGCAAGGAAGTGTGGGAGTCGTTGCGGAAGGGCGACGATTCCGACGAGTGAGCCGGCCGGGCGCCCCTCCCCGGCAGACCCCGCCGCCGGATCGGAGACCGAACCCGCCACCGACCCAGCCGACCCTCCGCCCCGCGACCCCGGCCCGTCCACCGGCTCCGCGCACCCCACCCGCCGGGTCACCCTCGGCATCGTCTCGCTGATCCTGCTGGTCGCCTTCGAGGCGATGGCGGTGGCGACCGCGATGCCGATCGCGGCCCGGGACCTGCACGGGCTGAGCCTGTACGCCTGGGCGTTCACCGGGTTCCTGATCGCCAGCCTCTACGCCACCGCGATCACCGGCCCGATCACCGACCGGGTAGGACCGTACGCGCCGTTCCTCACCGGGGTGCTGGTGTTCGTCGTCGGCATGCTGGTGGCCGGGTCGGCGACCAGCATGTGGATGTTCGTCGGCGGGCGGATGATCCAGGGCCTCGGTGGGGGAGCGGTGATCGTGGCGCTCTACGTGGTGGTCGCCCGGGTGTACGACGAGTCGGTGCGGCCGCGGATCTTCTCGTTCATGGCCGCGGCGTGGGTGGTGCCGTCGATCGTCGGCCCGCTGGTGGCCGGCCTGGTCGCCGAGCACTGGTCGTGGCGGCTGATCTTCTACGGACTGGCGCCGTTCGTGGTGATCCCGCTGCTGCTCACGCTGCCGACCGTGCGCCCGCTGACCCGGTCGCCGGACGGCGTCGCGGCGGGGGTGGGCGCCGAATCGGGGCCGAGTGGCTCCGGGATCAGCGGCCCCGGGATCAGCGGCCCCGGGCCCAGCCGCTCGGTGCCGGGGCTCCGGGGGTGGGTGCGCCGCATCGGACGCGGCTGGCTGGCGCTGATGGTCGCGGTCGGTGCCGGGTTCTTGCAGTACGCCGGACAGCGCGCCGAGCGCGCCGACTGGCTCTGGGTGGTGCCGCTGGGCCTGGCCGGGCTGGTGCTGCTGGCGCTCAGCCTGCCGCCGCTGCTGCCGCCCGGCACCGTCCGGCTGCGCCGCGGGCTGCCGTCGGTGGTGGCGCTGCGCGGAGCGATGGCCGGGGCGTTCTTCGGCACCGAGACCTACATCCCACTGATGCTGTACGAGCACCGCGGGCTGAGCGCGTCGATGGCCGGGCTGTCGCTGACCGGCGGTGCGCTCGGCTGGGCCGCCGGCTCCTGGTTCCAGGGCCGGCCGAGGCTCCGCACCCCGCGCAGCCGGCTGGTGGTGATCGGCGCGTCGCTGGCCACCGTCGGCATCGGCATCGCCGCGCTGGCCGCCACCCCGGTCCCGCCGTGGCTGGCCGCGGTCGGCTGGCTGGTGGCCGGCAGCGGGATGGGGACCACGATCGCCTGCCTGTCGGTGCTGTTGTTCGAGATGTCCCCGCTGGCCGACCAAGGGGCGAACTCGGCGGCGCTGCAGATCGCCGACGCGTTGGGCAGCGTGGTGATGATCGGCGCCGGCGGGGTGCTGTTCGCGCTGCTGCACGGCGCCCATGCCGGCACCACCGTGTTCCTGACCATCTTCGCGGTGATGGTGGCCGGCGGGCTGTTCGCCATCCTGGTCGCCACCCGGGTCCGGCTCGGCGGCGGCGCGGCACGCCCCTGAGTCCTGCGGTCCACGGCCGGTGCCGGTTGTTAGGCTGACTCGGCTGCGTGGTGGTGGCCCGGGCGGACCGACGCCCCCGGCCCCACCAGTGGCGAACCCCCGACCCGAAAGGCCTTGTGACACCCGCCGTGCCCGCAGCTGTGCCGCCGTCTGGCCCGTCCCACCCCGCCGCTGCGGCCCAGCAGCTCCCGCCGGCGTACCCGGAGCGCGCCGCGTGGGGCACGGCGACCAAGTTGCGCGCCTGGCAGCAGCAGGCCCTGGACGACTACCTGGCGCGGTCGCCGCGGGACTACCTGGCGGTGGCGACGCCGGGCGCCGGCAAGACCACGTTCGCGCTGCGGGTGGCGGCGGAGCTGCTGCAGCGCCGGCGGGTGGAGCGGGTGGTGGTGGTCACGCCGACGGAGCACCTGAAGGTGCAGTGGGCGGAGGCGGCCGCCCGGGCCGGCCTGCCGATCGATCCGTCGTACACCGGCAGACGCGGGCGGACCAGCACCGACTTCGTGGGCTTCGCGCTGACCTACGCCGGGGTGGCGGCCAATCCGCTGGCGTACCGGGTGCGCACGGAGCAGTTCCGCACCCTGGTGCTCCTGGCCGAGATCCACCACGCCGGCGATGCGTTGTCGTGGGGCGAGTCGGTGCAGGAGGCGTTCGAGCCGGCGACCAGGCGGCTCGCGCTGACCGGCACGCCGTTCCGGTCCGACGCCAACCCGATCCCGTTCGTCACCTACGCCCCGGACGACCAGGGGCTGCCGCGCAGCGCGGCGGATTTCACCTACGGGTACGCGCACGCGCTCGCCGACTCGGTCGTACGGCCGGTGCTGTTCATGGCCTATTCCGGCGATCTGCGCTGGCGTACCCGCGCCGGCGACGAGGTCGCCGCCCGGCTGGGGGAGCCGCTGACCCGGGAGCTGACCGGGCAGGCGCTGCGCACCGCCTTGGACCCGCAGGGCGCCTGGATCCCGGCGGTGCTGGAGGCCGCGGACCGGCGGCTCACCGAGGTGCGGCGGCACGTGCCCGACGCCGGGGCGATGGTGATCGCCACCGACCAGGAGTCGGCGCGTGCATACGCGAAGCTGCTCAAGCAGATCAGCGGGGAACGCCCGACCGTGGTGCTGTCCGACGAGAAGGGTGCCAGCCGCCGGATCGCGTCGTTCGCGGAGTCGGACAGCCGCTGGCTCGTCGCGGTGCGGATGGTCAGCGAGGGCGTGGACGTGCCCCGGCTGGCGGTCGGCGTCTACGCGACCACGGCCTCCACGCCGCTGTTCTTCGCGCAGGCGGTGGGGCGGTTCGTGCGAGCCCGGCGGCGCGGGGAGACGGCGTCGCTGTTCCTGCCCAGCGTCACCCCGCTGCTGGCGCTGGCCGCGGAACTGGAGGCCGAGCGCGACCACGTGCTGGGCCGGCCGGTGCGCGACGAGGACGACATCTTCGCCGCCGAGGACGACCTGCTGGCCCAGGCGGCGGCCGAGCAGGACACCGCGGACGCGGCCGACGAGGAGTCGTTCGCGGCACTGGACAGCGCGGCCACGTTCGACCGGGTGGTCTACGACGGTGGCGACTACGGGGTCGAGGGCGGCGCGGTGGTCGGCAGCGACGAGGAGATGGACTTCCTCGGTATCCCGGGACTGCTGGAGCCGGACCAGGTGCGCGAGCTGCTGCGGCACCGGCAGGCCCAGCGCCGGGCCCAGCGGACGGCCGAGCAGCGCCGCCGCGGCCGCGGCTCCGGTGCGGCACCGGGTGGGCCCTCCGAACACGGGTCGACCGAGCATGGGCCCGGGGAGTCGGGTTCGGCTGCGCCGGCCCACCAACGGCTGGCCGCGCTGCGACGCGAGCTGAACGGGCTGGTCGGCGCCTGGTACCGCCGGACCGGCCAGCCGCACGGCGCCACCCACGCGGCGCTGCGCCGCGACTGCGGCGGCCCGCCGACCGCGCAGGCCAGCGCGGAACAGCTGCAGCAGCGGATCGACCGGCTCCGCGACTGGGCCGCCCGCCCCCGCTGACCCGCCCCGAGTCCGTGAGCAGCCAAAACTTCCCCG
>CAZNCE010000214.1:0-2104 GCA_964571285.1 uncultured Nocardioidaceae bacterium
CGCGGTGGCATCTGGCCGGGACTCGGTCGGCGCTGCATGCCCTGGGTGGACGAGAACGGGTTGTTGCCGGGGCGTGGGGCGCCCTGGCGCGAGCCGCCGGAGCGCCCTGCTCCCGGGCGCGGCGCCGGGCGTGGCGCCGCCGGCCGCTCCTCGCCGGGGCGGGGCGAACGCGCGGCCGGGGACCGTGGGGCCGGCCGCGGGCCGGGACGCGGTACGTCGCCGCGCGGCGGCTGCGGTCCGGGCACCGGGGCGCCACCGGCTGGACCCTGCTCGGAGCCACCCTCGACCTGCTCGCCACCGACCTGGGGCTCGGCGGGACGGGTGTCGGCCGGCGCCTCTTCGACCGGCGCGGGCGCGGTGGCTTCCGCGGCCGGCTGGGCCGGCTCGGAGGGTGCCGCCGGGGCCGGCGACTCCGCCGGGGCCGGCTTCTGCTCGGTCTCCGCGGGCCCCTGGGTCGGGGCACCCTGCGCGGGTGCGGTCTGCGTCGCCGCACCATCGGCGGCGGCCGGCTCAGCGGTCTTCTTGGCGGCCGCCTTCTTCCCGGCCCGCTTCTTGGCGCTGCTCTCACCCGCGGCGCGCAACTTGTCGCCGTACTGCTCGTTCAGTCGGCGGACAACGGGAGCCTCCACGGTCGAGGAGGCGCTCTTGACGAACTCGCCCATCTCGTTGAGCGTCGTCAGGACGATCTTGCTCGGTACTCCGAACTCCTTGGCGAGTTCGTGGACTCGGACCTTTGCCACTGCTCTCCCTCTCGGTCCGAGCCTGGTGGCAGGGACCGCTAGTTGACGGACGTGCTCATCGCGAAGAACTCATCGAAGGTTCATGAGCGACTGCTCCGCTTCCTGTCTCCGGGCCGCGCGGGGTGCGCGACCTCTTCGGTACTACTGACTACTGCTGTGCGGTGCTGCTTCTTGGTGCTGCTTACGGTGCTGCTCTCTCGATGCCCGACCAGGGACCGGACGGCGGCCGTGTCGGGCGCCGCGTCGATCCGCAGCGCCCGAGCGAACGCCTTCCGGCGGTGTGCCAGGTCGAGACACCCGGCCGTGGGGTGCAGGTGCGCCCCGCGGCCCGCCGCGCCGCCTGCCAGGTCGACCGCGACGGCCCATCCCGAGCCCTCGCGGACGGCCACCAGACGCACCAGCTCCGACGCCTCGGCACGCGTGCGACACCCGATGCAGGTACGCACAGGGGTCACAGCGCCACACCAATGGATCGTGCTGAATCGCGACAGGTCGATCGGCCGGGGGCCAGTCTACCGCCCTTGGTCAACCGCCGCCCACCGGCGTGTCGTCGGGTTCTCCGGTCGCGGCCGCCGCTCCGGGCCGGTCCGGCGGGGTGTCGGGCTGGATGTCGATCCGCCAGCCGGTCAGGCGCGCGGCCAGCCGCGCGTTCTGCCCCTCCTTGCCGATGGCCAGCGACAGCTGGAAGTCCGGGACGATCACCCGGGCGGAGCGGTTGGCCAGGTCCACGATGTGCACCGAGCTGACCCGGGCCGGGGACAGCGCGTTGGCGACCATCCGCGCGGGGTCGTCGGCGTGGTCGATGATGTCGATCTTCTCCCCGTGCAACTCGTTCATCACGTTGCGGACCCGCTGCCCCATCGGGCCGATGCAGGCCCCCTTGGCGTTGACACCCGGCGCGTTGGAACGCACCGCGATCTTCGTGCGGTGCCCGGCCTCGCGGGCGATCGCGGTGATCTGCACCGTGCCGTCGGCGATCTCGGGCACCTCGAGCTCGAACAGCTTCTTCACCAGGTTCGGGTGCGACCGCGACAGCATCACCTGCGGCCCGCGCAGCCCCCGGCGGACGCTGACCACCAGGCACTTGATCCGCGAGCCGTGCTCGTAGCGCTCGCCCGGGGAGCGCTCGGCCCGGGGCAGCAGCGCCTCCAGCCGGCCCAGGTTGACCAGCACGTCGTCGGGGTTGCTGCCCTGCTGGACCACGCCGGAGACGATGTCGTTCTCCCGCCCGGAGAACTCGCCGAAGGTCGCCTCGTCCTCGGCGTCGCGCAGCCGTTGCAGGATCACCTGCCGGGCAGTGGTGGCAGCGATCCGGCCGAACCCGGCGGGCGTGTCGTCGTACTCCTGGCTCAACTCGGCCTCGC
>CAZNCE010000214.1:2204-5246 GCA_964571285.1 uncultured Nocardioidaceae bacterium
TCCTCGCTGGTGTCCCCGTCGTCGCCGTCCGCGGGCCGGATCGGCTCGCGGGCGAACACGGTGACGTGGCCGTTCTTGCGGTCGAGCACCACCCGGGCGTGCCGGCTGGCGCCCGGCGTCCGCTGGTAGGCAACCAGCAGCGCCTGCTCGATGGCCTCCACGACGACGTCCAGCGAGATGTCCTTCTCCCGCTCCAGCGCACGCAGCGCGCTCATGTCGATGTCCATCGCTAGCTCTCCCTGCGGTTGAACTCGACTTGCACGACGGCCCGGGCCACCTGGCCGAAGGCGATCTCGCGGGGCGAGCCGTCGACGTCCAGCCGGACACGCTCGTCGTCGGAGTCCAGGATCCGTCCGACGATCGGCTCGCTGCCGTTGTCGAGGCGCACCTTGACCAGCCGGGAGCGGCTCCGGCGCCAGTGCCGGGGCAGGGTCAGCGGGCGGTCGGTGCCCGGTGACGTCACCTCGAGGGTGTAGGCGTGCTCGTCCATCAGGTCCTCGTCGTCGAGGACACGCGAAACCAGCCGGGTCGCGTCGGCGATCTCGTCCAGCGACACGCCGTTGTCCTTGTCCACCACGACCCGCACCAACCGGCGCCGGCCGGCGGTGGAGACCTCGAGATCCTCCAGATCGAGCTGGGCCGACTCGAGGACGGGGCCGAGCGCCGCGACGAGCCGCTCCCGCTGCGCCTGCATGCTCATGGGCGACCTCCTCGTGTGCTGTTGTCGAACGCCGGCTCGATCTGCATGGTCGGCCGGCGTCCTGGTCCTGTCCACGGTCCTGCGACCACCCTAGCGGTGCATTATTCCGGTGCGTGGAGGCTGTAGTTTCGTGCCCATGCCGACCCCCGCCGACTCCGACGAACCGGGTGCCCCGCCGACCCGGCGCGCGGTGCTGCGCGTCGGGCTGCGTGCGGGGCTGGGCCTCGGGGTGACGGTGCCAGTCGTGGGGGTGGCCGGCGCCTGCACTCGGCTCGTCGCGACGGACCACGCGGCCGCGGACAGGATCGGGTCCGCCGCGGTCGGTCAGACCGAGGGGCCGGCCGACCCAGACGTGGTGCTGTTGACTCGAGCCAGGGCCACGGTCGCGGGCCTCGAGGCGCTGTACCGCTCGGCCATGCGCCGGCAGCCGGCGCTGCGGCGGCGGCTGCGACCGTTGCTGGCGGCCCACCAGCAGCATGCCCGGGTGCTCGGCGAGTCGGTCACCGGCAGTTCCCTGTCGCCCTCCCCCACTCCGTCGGCGCGGCGGCTGCCCCGGGACACCGACGCGCTGCTGCGGCGGCTGGCCGACGCCGAACAGCACGCGGCGGTGCAGCACCGGCTGGTCAGCCGGGAGGCGCTGTCGGGCGCGTTCGCCCGGCTGGCGGCGTCCATCGCGGCGGCGGAGGCCCAGCATGTGGTGGTGCTCCGGGAGACGGCCGATGGCTGACCAGCTCACCCCTGCCGCGCTGGCGGCCGCCCAGGACGCTCTGGCCGCCGAGCATGCGGCGGTGTACGCGTTCGGGGTGATCGGTGGCGTGTTGGACGCAGGTGACGAGCAGGCGGCCGCCGCGTACCGGACCCATCGTGGCCTGCGGGACATGTGGGAAGCCCGGCTCGGTCCCGACGCGGTCGCCGCCGAGGCCGGGTACGCGTTGCCGTTCCCGGTGGACGGCCGTTCCGGGGCGCGGCGCCTCGCGCGGTTGGTCGAGAACCGCTGCGCCGACACCTACGGCTATCTCGTCGAGCAGGCCACCGGCCGGCTGCGGGTGCAGGCCGCCCAACTGCTCACCGACTGCGCGGTGCGCGCCCTGTCCTGGGGTGCCGATCCGGAGCCGTTCCCCGGGATGGGTGACGTCGAGGCACGTCGATCGGACGGCTGAGCCACCACCGCACCGCTGCAACAGGTGATCAGCGCCAGCGGGCCACGACCTCGGGCAGCTCCGACAGCCGCTGGATCACCGCGTCCGGCCGCCCCTGGACGTGTCCGACCTGCGCCGGCGGGATACGGGAGTGCGGCACGTGCACGGCCCGCATGCCGGCGCTCTGCGCGCCGTGGATGTCGTCGAACAGCCGGTCGCCCACGAACACGCAGCGGGCGGGATCCTCCACCCCGGCGGCCAGCGCCGCCGCGCGGAACGCCTGCGGATGCGGCTTGGTCCAGTCGATCTCGCTGGAGTAGACGGCGCCGTCGATCAGGTGCGCGACGCCGTCACGGCTGAAGAACCCCTCGTGCCATTGGCGCGGCCAGATCGTGTTCGAGAGCACGCCGATGCGCATCCCCTCCGCGCGCAGCGCCTCGAACATCGGCACCACGTCGGGGTCGGTGAGCGTGTGCGGCTCCCAGAAGTCGCGGTAGGCCCGCAGCCGCTGCTCGTCCAGGGTCAGGCCGGCCAGGGCGAAGATCTCCGCCAGGGTGGCGCTGCGCTGCTCGTCGCGGGAGCGCTGCCACACCGCGTCACCGGCTGCGAGCAGCCGCTCGGCGCGGTCGGGGTCGTCCTCGACTGCGGCCGCTGCCAGCGCCGCCGCCTCCGCCCGGAGGTCGATGGTGCGCCACGGGGTCAGCGTGCCGCCCCAGTCGAAGATGACCGCCTCAATCGCCACGGACCACGCGTACCAGATGGTCCACGGCGTCGGCGACCGGAATACTCTCCCGCTCGCCGCTCGCCCGGTCGCGCACCTCGATCTCTCCATCGGCAAGTCCCTTGCCGACGACCACGATCGTGGGTACGCCGACCAGCTCCGCGTCGGCGAACTTCACCCCGGGCGAGGTCTTGCGGCGGTCGTCGAACAGCACCTCGACGCCGCGCGCGGACAGTTCGGCGACCAGGCTCTCGGCGGCGTCGAACACCGCCTGGTCCTTGCCGGTGGCCACCAGGTGCACGTCCGCCGGGGCCACCTCCCGCGGCCAGACCAGCCCGAGCTCGTCGTGGGTGTTCTCCGCGATGGCCGCGACCGCCCGCGACACGCCGATGCCGTACGAGCCCATGGTCACCGTGACCAGCTTGCCGTTCTCGTCCAGCACCTGCAGCCCGAGCGCCTCGGCGTAGCGCCTGCCCAGCTGG
>CAZNCE010000215.1:0-5233 GCA_964571285.1 uncultured Nocardioidaceae bacterium
TCGGCCCGATCCAGCGGCAGGTAGCCCACTTCGTCGACGACGAGGACGGCGGGGCGCAGGAACGCGGCGAGCTGTCGGTTGAACCTGCCGGTGGCCTCGGCGGTGCGGAGTTTTCGGACCAGGTCATCGAGGCTGGTGAAGTAGATGGAGAACCCTGCCTGGCAGGCCGCGACCGCGAGCGCGACGGCGATCATGGTCTTGCCGACGCCGGGCGGGCCGAGCAGGGCGACGTTGGACTTGGTGCGGACGAACTCCAAGGTGGCCAGGTCGCGGACCTTGCGGGCGTCGAGGTCGGGTTGGAAGGCGAAGTCGAACTCCTCGAGGGTCTTGTGGTGGGGCAGGCCGGAGAGCTTCAGGGCGTTGCGGAACCGGCGGCCCTCGCGCAGGCCGAGTTCTTCTTCGAGCAGCAGGTCGACGAAGTCGAGGTAGCCCATCTGCGCGTTCTCTGCACGTTCGACCAGTTGGGTGACGACCTCGGTGAGGTGGGTCAGGCCGAGGCGGGTGGCGTGGTCGCGGATCCGGTCGGTGGTCAGGCTGCTCATCGGTTTCCTCCGGTGGGGGCGCCGGTGCTGCCGGCTGCGGTGTCGTAGTCGGTCAGGGGGCGGGCGGCCACTTCGATGTCGGCGTGGCGGCGGGCCAGCAGCGAGGACAGGGGCTCGAGTTCGATGCCGGTCCTTGGCGCGGGCGGCAGTGGCGGGGCGGTCGATTCGACGACGACTGCTCGGGTGTGTCCGTCGGGCAGCCCGTCCCAGTGCGCCGGATCGACCACCCAGGATCCTCGTTCTCGGGCCCGTGGATGGGTGGCCAGCCAGCCGCCACCCTCGGTGCCGAGGGCACGGATGGTGACAACCTCGCCGTCGACCTGCAGCTGGACCCGCTGTCCGGCCCGGATGGCGTGGGCTGGGACGGAGTAGAAGCTGGCCTCGAAGGAGACCAGGCAGTCCTTGCCGACCCGGCGCAGGTGCTTGTCGGTGACCAGATACGGCAGCGAAGGCAACGGCAACAGGGCGGCTCGGTCGGGCTCGGCACGGACCGCGATCACCTGCCCGTGGGTGCGATGGGTCTGGCCGCGACGGATCGGCAGCCAGCCCTCGAACGCGCCGTCGAGCTCGGCGATGGAGTCGAACGACCTGCCGGCGATCACGTGGTCGCGCACGATGATCACCTGCCGCTCCACGCGTCCCTTGCCGGTGGGCCGGTAGGCGGCCAGCACATCGATGCTGAACCCGTAGTGCTCGGCGAACGCGGCCGCCTCTGGATGCAGCGGGACCGCGATCCCCGGCGCGACATGCCGCTTGATCACGGTCTTGGTGCGGTCATAGACGATGCTGCCCGGGACACCACCGAAGTGCGCGAACGCCCGACGGTGGCAGTCCCAGAACGTGGCCAGGTCCATGGACGTGGTGAAGCAAGTGAACGGGTCGCGCGAGTAGCTCAGCGTCATGTGGAACGAGTAGACGTTGCCTATGCCCACGTGGCCGAGTAGGTCACCCTCCTCACCCCAGTCGACCTGGGCCTGGGCGCCGGGAACGACCTCGAAGCGCCGGTGCAGCCCGGTCATCGGATTCTCGTCCTCAGCGGTGAGCTCGGCCGCGATCCGGGGCCGCGCGTCGGCCAGGAACATCTTGACCCGCTGGTAGTGGCCGGTGAAGCCGTGCTCGGCGACCAGCCGTTCATGGATCACGCTGCCCTTCAACGTGACGTCGGCACGCAGCCAGGCCTCGATCACGGGTATGAACGGCGTGATCACCTTCGGCTGGGTGCCTGCGCGGGCCGGTGCAGCAGGTGGGGTCGAGGGGACGTCCTCGGCCAAATACTTCTTCACGGTGCGCCAATCGACCCCGCATTCGCGGGCGATCTCGGCATAGGTAGCGCCTGCGGCATGCAGGGCGCGGAAACGACGGATGTTCATCCAGGACTCCGAATCAAGGATCATGAGCAGGTCACCCTTCGGGCTCGTCTACTTGGCGGTGGACGAACCGAAGGGTGACCCAGCTCAGGGCGAGGAGGGACTCAACTCGCCGAGACCGACCTACACGTCAGGTCGTACGCGGAGCGACACATGAGGTAGTACGCGGACATTCGGCAGCGATCTCAGCCCGGACGCGGCGGAGGTCCTCGGCGATGGTGCCGGGGTCGTCGAGGTCGTAGTCAGGGGAGGTGGCCAGAAGCGCGCGGTACTGCTCTCGTCGGCGTTGGTCGCGGAGCTTGAGGACGTCATCGAGCTTGACCAGTCGGCGCCGGGTGCCAGGGGTCTCGGCCTGGAGCTTCCCGTCGTTGATCAGCTTGACCACGGTGGGTCGGCTGACTCCGAGGAGGTCGGCTGCCTGCTGGGTGGTCAAGGTCTGGCTCTGTGGGGTGACGGTGACGGCCTTGCCCGCCTGCATAGCGGTGACGACATGGCGCAGGACCGTCTGGACGCTCTGAGGGATCTCGACGCTGTCGAGATCCCCGACTCCGATGAGCCTGTAACGGGAAGTGGAGCCTCTCCCGGACGCGTCCTCGTGGGCCTCGAGGAACCGGACGACCTGGGCAGCGGCCTCCTGATCGGGCAGGTAGGTGCACTGCTCAAGACTCTTCGTGGTGCTCTCGTTGCGATCCGGCAGGAAGGAAGCGTAAATCCTTACGAATCTTTCGCAAATGGGTGTTTCCGGCGACCCACGCGGCGACGCGTGTCTACCGGCCGGGGATCAGAGGCTTTCCATGGCGACCGCGGCCACGCGCACAATCTCCCAGAGGGGGCTGGCGGTTCGGACGTAGTAAACCCGGGCGTCGCCATCGGGCCTCTCCTCATCGAGGAGGCCTACTTCGGTGAGCCTCACGAGCTCCTGGCGCAGTGCGGTTCGACCGGCGATCGTCTCAGGCGGTTCAGACTGGTAGATGCGGTCCTTGGGGTGATTGAGGATCCAGAGCATTAGCGGCAGCCGGCATGACCTGCCGAACAGACGGTCTCTGACACGCTCGAGGTCCATCTCGTCGGTCCCGGTGACTAGTAACTTGTTTCTTGTTGCATGATTCCAGAAATCAAGACCGTGGTGGGAGTGTGGAGCGATGAGCGTCCAGATCGCCGGTCAAGGTAGGAGCTCCCTGCCGATGCCGGCCGAGAGCATTGCGGCGGCAGCGATCAAGGCGTCCCACACAGTCCAGGCGGTCCGTCGGCTGGACGTGCTGCAAGAGGCGGCAAGAGCCATCATCGCCGCGGCCGAGGCCGCTGGATGCGGTCAGTTGGTGCCCGTGAACGCTGCCGCAGAGCCGTTGGCCACTGCAGCAGTTCTCCTCAGCGGCGGCGGGTTGTCGTTCAGCGACGCTGACAACATCTCAACCGACCGCGTACTGCTGGTTGATGCTGCGAGCGTCACGGGTGGCAGCACTCGTTCTTGCGCCCGTCAAGTCCGAGCGCGGGGGGCGACCTGGGTGGCTGCCGCCATCTACGACCGCATTAGGCCCGATCTCGATGAACTCGATGACGACCCACTCGTCGACATGATTGCCCCGGTCTACGAGCCAGCACTGGGCTGAACCGCAACGGCCTTGGCTGCAAGGGCAGCGGCGGCTGCGTCGCCGTAGACAGCTTCCGTGACGAGGGTCTTGCCGACTGTGATCGCGGTGTCCTTGTTGGATCCGCATGCCCGGCCGAGCGCTGGACCGTTCATCACAACGACCGATGACACTACCTCCCTGCAGGCACTCAGACAGGCGCCCTCGAGGCGAAGGCGCGCCTTCGTCCCAGCTGTGACCCGGCTCCTCGGGTTGTAGTCCGCCTCCAGCAGCACGGCGGCTTCGACATCGCGCGCTCGGAGAGCGCTGAGCAATGCATCCCGGGCCTCACGTGCCTGCATCGCCTCATCGTGGCGCGCATCAGCGATGTGCTCGATCGTAGCGACCACCGAGTCGTTCGACGTGTCCAGGATGACGGTCCGTACCGCGCGCTTGTTGTTACGAGTTCCCACGTTCAAACCCAGTACAAGCACGCCGCCGAACCTACACTCGTGGATCGTGACGATGGGTGCCTTCGGCGAATTGATCGCCAACCGTTATCGCCTGGAGAAGAGCCTTGGCCAGGGCGGATTCGGGGAGGTCTGGAAGGCCCTCGACACCCATCGCAACCTCGACGTCGCTCTCAAACTCATGAAGACCCGAGACCGCGGAGCGACTTGGCGAGAGGCGACGATCCTCACGGCACTGCGCAGTGAGCACATCCTCGAAGTGCACAACGCTGATGTTTTCGTTGACGTGCCCTATCTCGACACCGCGCTGGCCGACTGCTCTCTCGACGATCGCGCCTACCCACACGGTGTAGAGCCTGGCGTTGCGATTGACTGGATGCGCCGGGCCCTTCGCGGCCTCGACCTCTGTCACAAGCGCGGGCTGATCCATCGCGACGTCAAACCGGAAAACGTGTTCTTGACGGCTCAGGGAGATGCCCGGCTTGGGGACTTCGGCGTCGCGGCACTGATGGATCCCGCCGGCACAGCGGACCCCCATGGCGACCCCTTCATCAGAGCCCCCGAGCTGTTCACTGGCGGTCGAGCGAGCGTGGCTTCCGACGTGTACTCGGCAGCCTGCACGCTCTACTCCCTCCTTGCTGGCCGGTCCCCATTTGCTGGCATCACGACGATGCCTGACCTTGAGACCGCAATAGTCGGCAGTAGGTATCCAGCGCTTCGTGACATCGCTCCCCATGTCAGCCAGGCCCTATCCGACAAGGTCCGGACTGGGATGAAGATCGATCCAGCGGCGCGGTTTGCGAGCGCCGCCTCGTTCGACAGTGCTCTGGCGCTGACGCAAGCGACGCGCACCTTCGCTCCACAGCCTCCTCACCCGTCGCACGAGCGCTGCTGGCACGTTGAGGGTGGCGGCGGAGCCCTCGTGGTGTGCGTGGTCGGTGACGGAGCCGGGCGCCGAGTTGAAGTGGAAACGCGACATGCGATCTCCCAGAATCGGGTCCGCAAACACTGCTTCCTGAGCACTCGGGGTGAGCTCAGCAGGCGCTTGCGAGCAGTGTTCAACGACCTTCGGTAACCAATCACGAAGTTTGACGACGTCAGCAGATCGGGTCGGCTTCGTCAAAGTTCCCCGCGGGAAGCTCGTCAATCTTCGCTGCATCTCGACATCTGGCTTTTCCGCCGAGCGATGGAATGAGAGTGACTGGAGCGAAGTGAGTAGGCGTGAGAAGCTGAGGCCAACCCCGGGTTGAATGAGAATGGGGTTCGGGCTGCGATCGGTACCCACT
>CAZNCE010000216.1:0-5230 GCA_964571285.1 uncultured Nocardioidaceae bacterium
GCTAGGTACATCTGGCGGTGCGTGGTGTGTTCGGCCGGCCGCCCGATCCACCGTGGCGCGTTCCGGCGACCGCCCGATCCACCGTGGCGCGTTCCGGCGCGATCTGGGGTCCGGAACCCAGCCTGAACGCGCCACGGTGTGCGAGCCCCGCGCGCCAACAGGCACGCGTGCCGGGTCGTCAGGCGACCGCCGGACCGCTGCATCGCCCGATGCGGAATAGTTGCTCATGGTGGTCAGGCTGCGGCCGGGGGAACCACCCCGGTGCCGACCGGAGTTCCCCCGAGAAGGCGTCCTGATCCCCGGGCCTCTAGCTCAATTGGCAGAGCAGCGGACTTTTAATCCGCGGGTTGTGGGTTCGAGTCCCACGGGGCCCACCGTTCAGCCCGCCGTCGGGCCTCACGACTGTGGCCCACTTGGCGCGCCCGGCGTCGCTCCGGCCCAACCGTCTCGGGGGTAACCACATCGAGACAGTACGTGAGCACCTGCGATCGGTCACCCGGCTGCGAGAACCGCTCGACAACCGGTCACGCATCGTCGACCCCGCTACGCCGATGGAGGGATGACGGCCTGGTCGACGCCGACCACAGGGCCGTCCAGCGTCAATCCTGGACCGCCTTCGCGACCGTCACACAGCGCGTGATGAAGGCCGCGTCTCGCGGTCCCAGGGCCCGCCACGGACGACCGACCCGGTCCAGGTCCTGCAGTGTCCACAGCACGTTCACCACTTCGCGTACCACCACCCAGGCGCGTGCGCGCCCCTCGTCGAAGCCGGCCAGGTCGACCAGCAGGTGCAGGCGATGCCGGATCGCGTCCCGTGGGGAGGACGCCGCGGCGATCTCGTCCCAGCGATTGCGGAGCATCGGGTCGAGCTCGAAGTGCGGGTCCCCGGACAGCGGTTGCGGGTCGATGGCCAGCCAAGGCTGCCGGTCACCGGCCAGCACGTTCTCGTAGTGCAGGTCGCGGTGGATGAGGATGCCGTCGGTGTGAGGATCCTGCGCGAGGGAACGGGCGGTCGCCGCCGCCTGCTCCACCAGCCGCCGCGGCACCGGTGCGTCGTTGGGCAGGGCGGACAGCTCCGCCGCCCACCGGGTCGACGACTCGGAGAGCCGATCGAACTGCGCCGTCACCGGGCGGTGCAGTTGCCGATAGAGACCGACCACCACCTCACAGGCGGTGTCCACGGGAACGCTGGTGAGGTCGGCGCGGGACAGCCGTTCGAGCAGTAACGCGCCGCGCCGCGGATCGGCCCGCAGCAGCCGCACGGCACCGACCCCGTCCCAGCGGCGAAGGGCGAGGTGCTCATGCCGGCAGTCGCGTTCCCCGGGGTGCGCCAGCTTGAGCATCGCCGCGCCGTCACGGCCGCGGACCGGGATCACCACGGAGGCGTGACCGTTGACCGGTTCCCCGTCCCTGGCCAGCTCCCACTCGCCCAGCAGCCGGTCGATAGTCCCGGGCAACTGGTCGACCCAGTCCGGCCAGTGCCCGCCACGCTGCGCGAACTGCCGTACAGCCGGTGGAAGCCTCATCGGGACACACGGTACGGCCCACGCTTCTTGGGAACCGGAGTGGTGTCGACAGAACGAGCACGCCGTCCGACCGGCACGCTAGAGTGCTTCCTTGTTCGGTCCAGGAGGTTCGATGGAGCAGGGCACCAGGCAACTGCGCCTCGAACCGCTCCCGGAGTCGGTGTCGGTCGCTCGTCGCTGGGTGAGAGACGTGCTCGTCGAGCTCGGCCGGGATGATGTCGCCGAGGCGGCGGTCGCCGGAACCTCTGAACTCGTGACCAATGTGATCTTGCACGCGAAGACGGACATCACCGTCGGTGTCCGTGCGGAGAACGGCCGACTGGTTGTGTCCGTCACCGACGGGACCCCGCTGTCCTCCCAGCTGCGGCTCAGCAGCCACCTGGCGCACGAGCGCGACTCGACGGTCGGCCGGGGTCTGTCGCTGGTCCGCGCCTACGCGGCGGAGTGGGGCATCTCGGTAACCGACAGCGGCAAGAGCCTGTGGTTCGTGCCCAGCACGGGATCCGCCGAGACGGCCGTGCCTGAGTTCATCCCCGATCTGTCCGGGCTGGTGGAGCCGGTGACGTTCGGCGCCGAGGAGAGCGTGCTGGTACGGCTGGTCGATGCACCGGTGCCACTCACCCGGGTGTATCAGGAGCGCTGGATCGAGCTTCTCCGTGAGCTGCAGTTGATCGCCCTGGGCGAGGCGTCGCCCATCCAGCGGTTGGCCGCGGAGATGTGCCAGGTGGCCCGCCAGGTGCGCAGTGCCGACCTGATGACCGATGAGTCGCTGGCGGATTACGTCGACGCGATCGCCGACGGACGGCAGCACCAGACCCTGGTGCTCGAGGTACCCCGGCGGCTGCGCCCGGCCGTGGTGCGCATCCAGGAGCTCTTCGACGAGATCGACCGGGTGGCGGTGGACCACCTGCTCTACGTACCCAGCGACGAGGCGCGCGCGCTGCGGGTTTGGTGGTTCAGCGAGGCCCAACGCCAGCTCGACGGCAAGCCGCCCCGGGCCTGGGTGGACGTACCGCGTTCGGTCGAGGCCTGACCGGTCCCGTGCCGTGGCGACGGCCGGTCACCGCTCGGCGTCTGCCACGCAGCGGGTCGCCCAGGGCCGTACCTCCAGGCGGGCATCACCGATCGGGTTGCCGCACACGTCACACCGACCGTAGGTGCCGTCGTCCAGTTTCTGCTCCGCCCGGACCACCTCGTCGAGGGTGGCACGCAGCCGGTCATGCGCGGAGACGGCGGACAGCCGCTCGACTGCCTGGCTGGTCCCCTCGCCGACGCGCTTGCCGAACGAGATTCCGCCGAGCTCCCCCACGGGGCGGCTCAGCTCAGCCAGTTGAGTCTCCAGGTCCTGCCGCTTGGTGCGCAGCAGCGCGCGGACGTCGTCGGCCATCGTGTCAGCCTGCCATCACGGCCCCGAGCGCACCAGCACGGGGCCGTGATGACGGCTGCGGACGGTCGCGCCCGCGATCAGAGGGTCACGGTCGGTGTGACGTACTTGCCGGCCCCCGAGCCCTCGAGGACCAGCCGGGTCATGCCGGCGGGGATGTCCTCGGCCACGAACCGGCCGCGCCCGTCGACCGTGGCCTCGCAACGGCCGCGGCTGTGATGCACGGTGATCCGCAGGTCGGCCGTGGGGGCCAGCCAGCCGTCCAGCCGGCGGCGGGTGCCGTGTACGGAGCTGACGCGCACCATCACGGTGATGTCGCCGCCGCTGAAGGTGATCGTGTCCATCTCATCGGCGCTGCGGACTGCGAGCGCGGGGTCGTCCTCGGCCACGCTGACGATGTGCAGCAGCTCCATGTCGAGGTCGAGCTGGTCCAGGTCGAGGGCGAACAGCACCTGGTCCGGCAGGGTGTCGGGCATCGGGTCCAGCCGCTCCCACATCCCTCGCAGCTCGGCGAACAGCACTGAGTCGGACTCCGTCGCTGCCTCGGTCTCGTGTCCATGGGCGTCGCCCGGGGCGTGCTCCGGTGCGTGCTCCGGTGTGCTTTCCGGCGTCCTGTCCGGTGTCGTGTCCGGTGTCATGGCCGCCTCCCCTCCTCGGAAGTCATCAGGGTGCGCAGCTTGGCCAGGCACCGGCTGCGGGTCGGGCCGATGCTTCCCACGGGCATGCCCAGGCGCACCGACAAGGTTGCGTAATCGGGACGGTCGTCGAAGGCGACCACGCGCAGCAGTCGCTGACACCGCTGGTCGAGCTTCGACACGTGCCGCCACAGGCGGACGTCGCCGTCCTCATCAACGACCGTGAGCTCCGGGCTGCGTGCCGTCGGCAGCGCCCGCTCGAGCACCAGGTCCTCGGTCGGCTGGGTGCGGCCACCCTGCCGCGCCAGCCGCCAAGCCTCTCGGCGCGCCGTGGTGGTCAACCAGCGCCAGACCGCCTGGGCGTCCTTCACCGACTCGGCGGACCGCAGCAGGATGAGCCAGGTGGTCTGGACGACGTCCTCGGCGGTGTTGCGGTCCAACCCGTACGAGCGGACCACCTGCCACAGCGCGGGGGACAGCGCCCGCACCATCTCGTCCAGCGCCGAGCGATCACCGTCCAGGTAGCCGGCGAAACAGCGGGCGGCCAGTGCCCAGGCAGGTTCGCCGGCCGGCTTGCTGGCGGCGGGCACGTCGATGTCCGCCAGGTCGGCCAACGCGTCGGTGGCCGAGCTGGCCGTCTCGGGCTGCCGGGGAACGCCGGACACCTGGCCACCTCCCGCACGCCTCACCTCGCGGGCCGAGCGAGGGAGCACGCTGATCGTCATGTGATGAGGAGCGTCGAGACACCCCTCAGATACACCGTGCCGGATCTGGTCGAAAAATTCTCGACCGTCCACGTATCAATCCTGTCGGTCCCTGCTCCTAGTGTCGACCGGTACTCATCACGACCGCCCCGGGAGCACCTCATGACCGATCGACTCGGCGCCGCGCTGGCCGGACTTGCCACCGTCGCTGCCATGGCGGTGCTCGCGGTAGGGACAGCTCCGAACGGGGGTGCGGGGCTGGACGCAATCGGGGTGGTCGTCCAGGCGAACCGGTGAACGTCGGCCTGCTCTCTCGGGGGAAGACCGACGACCAAGGGGGGTGATTCCGGCCGCCCAACGGCGGCCGGGACACGGGGGAATAGACCCGGCGGGGCACTCGGTACGGGGGTCCGAGTGCCCCGTCGGCATGTCTAGGTGCGGTTGCTGCCCCGGTTCACGCGTAGCCCAGGGCCTGCAGCCGGTCGTCATCGATCCCGAAGTGATGGGCGATCTCGTGCACCACCGTGATGTGTACCTCGTCGAGGACGTCGTCGTCCGCCTCGCAGATGCTCAGGATGGGGTACCGGAAGATCAGGATGCGGTCCGGCAGCGTCCCGGCGCCGTACCAGGAGTCCCGCTCGGTCAGCGGCACGCCCTCGTAGAGCCCGAGCAACCGGGGATCCTCGGGCGGCGCGAAGTCCTCCACCAACACGACCACGTTGTCCATCAGCGCGGTCAGCTCTGGCGGGATCGTGTCGAGGGCGTCGGCGACCAACTCCTCGAAGCGCTCACGCGACATCTCCATCACCGATCCAGTGTCCCCGATCGGTGGTCAGGACGTGCCCGGAGTGCGGTTTGGAGACTTGCGTGCCGACCGCCTATGCTTGGGCGGTCCCCGACGGCGAGAGCCGCGACGACCGGCCAAAGCCCTCATCGTCTAGAGGCCTAGGACGCCGCCCTTTCAAGGCGGTAGCACGGGTT
>CAZNCE010000217.1:0-5215 GCA_964571285.1 uncultured Nocardioidaceae bacterium
GCCGCTCACCACCCTGTCCGGCGGTGAGCGGCAGCGGCTGAAGCTGGCCACCCACATGGGGGAGAAGGGCGGGGTCTACGTCCTGGACGAGCCCACCACGGGTCTCCACCTGGCCGACGTCGAACAGCTGCTCGGGCTGCTCGACCGGCTGGTGGACTCGGGCAAGTCGGTCATCGTCATCGAGCACCACCAGGCGGTGATGGCGCATGCGGACTGGATCATCGACCTCGGGCCGGGCGCCGGTCACGACGGGGGCCGGGTGGTGTTCGAGGGGTCCCCGGCGGACCTGGTAGCGAGCGGCAGCACCCTCACCGGCGAGCACCTCGCCGCCTACGTGGCCGACTGACCTGGTGCCCAACAGCGGCCGAGCTCCACGGCAGGACGTGCCAGCCGGACAAGAGAAATGGAAGGGCATCGCGACGCCCTTCCATTTCCAACATATAGCGCACCCGGGGGCTTGCGGCAAGGCCCCGGTGCGGGCGCAGAATCGTCGCCCGTAGCCCGACATCCACGGGGGAGTTCACCACCACGGCCGCCTTCGACGCGCTCGCCGCAGCGGTGCCCAGCCACCGGCGAGCCGCGTCGCGCTGCCGTCCGAACGGAGCTGACGACGTGCCATCCGTGACCACCGGAGTCTTCGACCTTCCCGCCCACCTTGCGGCCAAGGCCGACCCCGCGCTGATCGCCGAGGACGAGCGACACCTGGCGGCGATCGCGACCAGCCACCAACAGTCGGTCGCCGACCTGTCCGACCGCCTCGACGCTGCCCGCCGGGCACCGGCCGGCAGCGGGCAGCAGGCGTTGGACCGGGACCAGGAGGTGCACCGGCTGACCGCGCGGCTGCGCACCCTGCAGCGGTTCGGCCTGGACCTGTGCCTCGGTCAGATGGTCCGCGCCGGCGACCCCGAGCCCGTCTACATCGGACGGCTCGGGCTGACCGACAGCAGCGGACGACGGCTGCTGCTGGACTGGCGCTCGGCTGCCGCCGAGCCGTTCTTCGGTGCCACCCACGCCAACCCGATGGGCCTGGTCTCGCGCCGCCGCTACCGGTGGACGCGCGGCCGGATCGGCGACTACTGGGACGAGGTGTTCACCGAGGAGGGGTTCGGCGGGCATGCGGCCGCCCTCGACGAGCAGTCCGCGTTCATCGCCAGCCTGGGCAGCAGCCGGTCCGCCCGCATGCGTGATGTGCTCGGCACCATCCAGGCCGACCAGGACGCGATCATCCGCGCGGGGTCCCGCGGCGCGCTCGTGGTCGACGGGGGACCGGGCACCGGCAAGACCGTGGTCGCCCTGCACCGCACCGCGTACCTGCTCTATGCGGACCCGCGCCTGGGTCACCACCGGGGCGGCGTGCTGTTCGTCGGCCCCCACCAGCCGTACCTGGCCTACATCTCCGACGTGCTGCCGAGCCTGGGGGAGGAGGGTGTGCAGACCAGCACCCTTCGTGACCTGGTCCCCGAGGGCGCGACCGCGATCCTGGAACGCGACCCGGAGGTCGCCCGGTTGAAGGCGACCGCGGACATGGTACGAGCGATCGAGCCGGCCGTCCGGCTGTACGAGGAGCCGCCGACGGACGCGATGGTGGTGGAGACGCACTGGTCCGAGGTCTGGCTCGGCGCCGACGACTGGGCGGAGGCGTTCGCGTCACCGGACCCGGGGACGCCGCACAACGAGGCCCGCGACCAGGTCTGGGACGAACTGCTCGCGATCCTGGTGGACAAGCACGGCGAGGACGAGGACGTTTCACCGGAGCTCGTGCGCCGGTCGCTGCGACAGAACGCCGACCTGGTCGACGCCTTCACCAGGGCGTGGCCGCTGCTGGACTACACCGACATCGTGGCGGACCTCTGGTCGGTGCCGGCCTACCTGAAGAGATGCGCGCCGTGGCTCGACGCAGAGCAGGTCCGCAGTCTGCAGCGCGCGGAGCCGTACGCCTGGACGGTGTCGGACCTGCCGCTGTTGGACGCCGCCCGGCACCGGCTCGGGGATCGCGAGGCGTCCCGCCAGCGACGGCGCCGCGAGGCCGCTCTCGCCGCCGAGAAGCGGGAGATGGACCGTGTGGTCGACGACCTGATCGCCGCCGACGACTCGGAGATGATGGTGATGTCGATGCTGCGCGGGGAGGACCTGCAGCGCACCCTGGAAGACGAGTCCGCGGTGCCCGACACCGACCCGGACCGGCTCGCCGGCCCGTTCGCGCACGTTGTCGTGGACGAGGCCCAGGAGCTGACCGACGCGGAGTGGCAGATGCTGCTGCTGCGCTGCCCGTCGCGGAGCCTCACTATCGTCGGCGACCGCGCCCAGGCCCGGCACGGGTTCGGCGAGACCTGGCCGGAACGCCTGAAGCGGGTGGGTCTCGACGAAACGGAGGTGGCGACGCTGACCATCAACTACCGCACGCCGGAGGAGGTCATGGCCGAGGCGGAACCGGTGATCCGGGCCGTCCTCCCCGATGCCAACGTCCCGACCTCGGTTCGCACCACGGGAGTACCCGTGCACCGCGGTCGGCTGGCGGAACTCGGCCCGCTGCTGGACTCCTGGCTGGCCGAGCGGGCGGACGGGACCGCCTGCGTGATCGCAGTCGACGAGGCGCACGGCGCCCTGCCTGCCTCGCCGCGGATCCGCCGGTCCACGCCCGAACTGGCCAAGGGACTGGAGTTCGACCTGGTCGTCCTCGTCGACCCGCACCGGTTCGGGGGAGGGGTGCAGGGAGCCGTGGACCGCTATGTCGCGATGACCCGGGCGACCCAACGGCTGGTCGTGCTGACGTCATGACGGTGCCGGCCCCGGATCATCGGGGTGCGGCGTCCCCGCCAGAGCGGCCGGAGACTGACCATCACCGTGAGCACGTTCGCTGTGCTCGCCGCCGACGACCGCGGGTCACTCCGGGCTGAGGTCGAGCAGGTGGCGCCGCTGCGAGGCGCGTCGTTGGGAGGGGGCGTGTTCGAGACGTACGGACTCCGCCTTTGGGGTGGGCAGACGGGGGCGCCGGGCCGTGCCGGGACGTGGCAGGCTGGGTGCACGGACGGAGGGGAGACCCCGCCATGATCCTCCCGAAGGTGCGTGACCCACGGCTGGTGACGATTCGCCGCGGTGGCACCTTGACCGACGACGATCATCGCTTGCTCGCGCTGTGGGCCGCGACCTGCGCCGAGCACGTGCTGCCGCTGTTCGAGACCGCGCGTCCCGAGGATCCACGGCCACGCCGGGCCATCGACCAGATCCGGGCCTGGGTACGCGGCGAGACCACGATGATGGAGTCCCGTGCGGCCGGTGGGCACGCCATGGGGGCGGCTCGGGACCTGCGTGGACCAGCGCGGCACGCGGCGTACGCGGCGGGCCAGGCGGGTGCGGTGGCGCACGTCGCCGCCCACGACCTGGGCGCTGCCGCGTACGCGATCAAGGCCGTCCGTGCGGCCGCGCCAGCTGCCGAGGCAGAGTCCGCAGGTCGGCTGGAGTGCCGGTGGCAGCGCGAACAGCTGCCCGAGCCGGTTCGCGACCTCGTGCTCGACGACCAGCGGATGCGCAACCACCTGTGCTGGTTCGTGTTCGAGAGCTGACCCCCACGCCGGCGGCCCATCGACGGGGCACCCAGCCCCCGGGCTGCGCCGGGACCGACGTCAAGCGGCTGGGGCTCTCCGCAGGCGGCGCACCACTGCCGCCGCTGCGACCCCGATCGCCAGGAGTGCGGCGCTGCCGACCACGTCGAGGACGTAGTGGTTGCCAGTGGTGATCACGACGGCGACCATCACCGCGGGGAACAGCCAGGGGAGCAGGGCCAGCCGGGGATGCCGCTGGTGCAGGACCAGCCATGCTGCATACGCGCAGACCGCCGACCATCCGACGTGCAGGCTGGGGAACGCCGAGAAGTGGTTCTGCCCGTTGGACAGGTCGCGTGAGGCTGAACCGGAAACGGGATCGTGCTCGGCCACGACGTCCACGATGCCGGGCATCGCGAACCGCGGTGGGGACATCGGCAGCAGCCAGAAGGTCAGCAGTGCAAGGGCGGCCATCACAATCAGGACGGTGCGGACGGTCCGATAGTCGTCGGCGTGACGAAACAGCACCCAGAACAGCACGACGGCCAGCGGCAGGTAGTAGAGGCGGTAGAACGACACCGCCGCGATCATCACCGCCGGCGACCCGGCTAGCCACTGGTTGGCGGCCAGTTCGACGTCCAGGCCGAGGGCGCGCTCCACCGACTGCATGGTCTGTGCGTTCGCGGTGGCCAGGGCCAGGTCGGAGCCGGCCAGGCCATGCAACCACGAGAACAGCGCCACTCCCGCGACCAGTCCGACCAGTTCGACCACCGGTCGCCGCCAGCGTCGGCGCTCCGGGTGCGGGAAGTGCCCGGACGGTGCCGCGGATGCGCGGCGCTCATTGCTGCGTCCCCACGGGTGGGCCACCGGGATGCGATCCTACCGCCGGTTATCCGTCGGCGGGCCGCACGGTGGCTCGGGTGGGAACATCACCGGGCCGGCAGCAGGCACACTTCGTTGCCCGACGGGTCGGTGCAGACCCGCCACGGCAGGTCACCCCAGTCGGGATGCAGCTCGCGCCCACCGCGCTCGGCGATTCCTCGCGCGACCTCATCGGGATCATCGGCGGCCTCGAGCCGGATGTCGAGGTGGAGGCGGTTCTTCGTGCTGCCCTTGGGTGCACGTTCGGGGCACAGTTCGAGCAGCGGACCGCGGAGTGACGGGTGGCGCAAAGACCGCGGCGCGACCCCGGGTACGTCGGTCCAGCCGCTCAGCCAGGACCAGAAGTCCGCGTCGCGGTCCGGCTCGGCGGACTCGAGCGGCAGGGCGGCTATCGGGCCGGTGTCGCGGTACGCCGGCCGGTCGTCCAGCACGCAGCAGGGATTGCCTTCCGGGTCGGCGAGCACCACCCACGGCACGTCACCCTGGCCGATGTCGAGCGGCCGTGCTCCGAGGTCGATGAGCCGCTCGACCTCCTGGCCCTGCCGGGCACCACCGGCGAGGTCGACGTGGAGTCGTGCTGGCACCGACGGCGACTGGGGAACCCGTTGGAAGCACAGGTCGAGCACCGGCCCACCGTCGACGGTCAGCCGGGTCTCGACGATGTCGGGCTCGTCGGTCAGCCGCTCGCCGTCGATCACCGCCTCCCAGAACCGGCCCAGTCGCTGTGGCTCGACGGCGTCGAACACGAGGTTCTCCAAGAACATGCCCGCCACCGTACGGGGTGCCCGGGA
>CAZNCE010000218.1:0-5197 GCA_964571285.1 uncultured Nocardioidaceae bacterium
GATCCTTCACCCGGCCGCCGCGGACGAGCACGATCGAGTGCTCCTGCAGGTTGTGCCCCACGCCCGGGATGTAGGCGGTGACCTCGATACCGCTGGTCAGGCGGACCCGGGCGACCTTGCGCAGCGCGGAGTTCGGCTTCTTCGGGGTCGTCGTGTAGACGCGGGTGCACACGCCACGCCGCTGGGGCGAACCCTTCAGGGCGGGCGTCTTGTTCTTCGACACCTTGTCCTTGCGGCCCTTACGGACCAACTGCTGGATGGTGGGCACCGAGTCGTTTCCCTCTCTGGAGACAGGTCTGTCCGGGTATGGCTTGTGGTGCGGGGCGACCCCCGCGGTCGGGCGTGTCGCCCGGTCCCCGCTCAGGTCGCCACCCGGGGTGGGTCGCGTTGTGGGCGGGTCGTGTGGCTGTGCTCGGGACGTCGTGCTCGGAGCGCCGTGCTCAGTCCGTCCTGCCCGGGCGTCCTGCTCAGTGCACACATGAGCACCTGGACGAGCCAGGCACGCTGAGCCAGATTACCGGAGTGCCCGGCGAGGGTCAAAACTCGGGCCGTATGCATGCCCTGCGACCGAATCGGGCATAGTGGCGGGCGATGTCATCAGTGTCCTCCCTCGACGCTCGTACGGGCGCCGAAGCCCCCGGGAGGCCATCCGGGGACGCGGCTCGGCGCACCGGCGGCAGCAGGGGTCGCGACCCGTACCTCGACAACATCAAGTTCTGTGCCATCGCTCTGGTGGTCATCGGGCACCTGTGGGGAGCGCTGTCGTCGAACCGGCAGGTCGACGGTCTCTACTTGTACGTCTACACCTTCCACATGCCGGTCTTCGTGCTGGTCGCCGGCATGCTCGCCCCGGTGCGGCTGACCGGGGCGCGGCTGCGCGGGATCCTCACCGCGATCGTGGTCCCCTACCTGGTGTTCCAGCCCGTGTACGGGGCGATGCTGGCCTGGTCCGGGCGGCCGGACTCCTACACCTACGGCTACCTGGACCCGAACTGGCTGATGTGGTTCCTGGCGGCGCTGCTCTGCTGGCGGCTGCTCGCCCCGCTGGTGTCCCGGCTACCCGGCTCGGTGGCGATCGGGCTGGCCGTTGCGCTGTCGCTGGCGTGGGGGGCGATCCCGGTCCCGGAGGCCGAGTTGTTCGCGCTGTCCCGGGTGTTCGGGCTGCTTCCGTTCTTCGTCCTCGGACTAGTCCTGGACCCGAGCCAGCTGCGGCGACTGCACACGCCCGTGGTGCGTCGGGCGGCGGTCGGCCTGCTAGCCGTCGGCGCGGTCGTGGCCTGGGCGCTGGCGCCCCTGGTCAACCACGACTGGCTGTACTGGCGGCCGATGTACGACGACCTCGGTGTCGGCCCGCTCGAGGGCGTGCTGTACCGCTCGCTGGCGCTGCTGGCCGCGCTGCTGCTGAGCGCCGCCTTCCTCGCGGTGATCCCGGACCGGCGGCTGTGGTTCACCGACCTGGGCGCTCGCACGATGTACGTCTACCTGCTGCACGGCCTGGTGGTGCTCACTCTGCAGCACTTCGGAGTGCTGGCAGCGCCCGCGCTGGCCTCGACGGCCGGCGCGCTGGCCATGGCGGTGCTCGGCCTGGCGCTCACCCTGTTCCTGGTGTGGAAGCCGGTACGCCGGTTGGCCAGGCCGTTCGTGGCACCGCGGCTGTGGTGGCTGTGGGATGGCGAGCCGCGGCTGCGCGGCGACGAGTTCGACGACCTGTTCGAGCTGGACGAGCGACGGGTGGAGGTCGCCGATCTCGACCCCACCGCCCGGATGGGACTCGGCACCACCCTCGGCCATCCGGGCATGATCATCCGCTGACCGGCCGTCACCAGGAACCGCAGCCGCTGCCGGCACTCAGCCGGTGGGCAGCCCCAGCGCATGCCGCACCACGTCGAACACCGGCAACGCGCCCGCGCGGACCTGCTCGACCCGCACCCAGGCCACGGCGTCGGTCGTCCCGTCGGCCTCCACCACGGTGGGGCGCTGGTCGGACCGGAGCGGGGTCACGTCGAAGATCAGGTGGACCCCGTGGAAGTCCTCGAGCCGGCCGGTGGCGGGCGAGCGACCGGTGAAATGGACGCTGTGCACATCGCGCAGCGCGTCGACCCGGACCGACAGGCCGGTCTCCTCGCGCACTTCGCGGGCCAGCCCGTGCCGGACGTCCTCGCCGTGCTCGACCCCGCCGCCGGGCAGGGTCCAGGTGCCGGGGTTGAACCCGCGCGGCGAGATGCGGGTGAGCAGCACCTCACCCGGGCCGGCGCCGCGCCGCAGCAGAGCGTAGGCGGCCAGCCGCTGGTACGGGACAGCAGGCTCGGCGCAGACCTGCCGCGCCACGCGGTCCAGGACCGACCCGTCAGCGACCACCTCCGGTTGTGCGCCGCAGGCTCGTGCTTCGGTGAGGAACTCGGCCACCGTCTTCTTTGCCACCGTGTCCCCGGGCTGTCGGTCGCTGACCGCGACCAGGATCGGCAGCCCGACGGCGCGGCGCACCGCGGCCGCTGGTTCCGGAACGGCGACCGGCTCCCCGGCCGGTGGCCGCAGCAGCGGGTCGATCAGCGCCACGGCGCGCAGCCACCGGGGCCGGTCGTCCAGCCACCGCCCGAGCAACAGTCCGCCGTCGCCGAAGAGGCACAGCGCCACGCGGTCGCCGTCCACGGCGGGTTCGCGCCGCAACCCGTGCACGGCCGACCACACCAGCGCATCCCGTGGCGCGCTCGCGACCCGGCCGGCCGGGAGCCGGACGACGGCAACGGCGACCCCACACCGGGTCAGCCGGGCGGCCCGGTCCGCCGGCGCGGGGCCGTGGGCCCCTGCCGCTGCGGAACGTCTGTCCGGCACCAGCACGACCAGCGGGGCGGCGGCATCGGCCCGGCCGGGACCGCCGGCAGGCGGCAGGTAGAGGTCGGCACCGGAACGCGACAGCGGCCGCACCTGCTCGGGAGGGAGCATGGCGCGGCCGCTGTCCGGACCGGTCAGTTCTGGTAGGAGCCGAAGTCGAAGTCGTCCAGCGACACCGACTCGCCCGTGCCGGAGCCGAAGTCGTAGTCGTACGACTCGTACCCCTGCACCGCGTAGGCGGCCGCGCGGGCCTCCTCCGTGGGCTCCACCGTGATGTTGCGGTAACGCTCCAGGCCGGTCCCCGCGGGAATCAGCTTGCCCAGGATCACGTTCTCCTTCAGACCCATCAGCGAGTCCGAGCGCCCGTTGATCGCGGCCTCGGTGAGCACCCTCGTGGTCTCCTGGAACGACGCCGCCGACAGCCACGACTCGGTGGCCAGCGACGCCTTCGTGATGCCCATCAGCACCGGGCGACCGGAGGCGGGGCTGCCGCCCTCGGTGACCACCCGCCGGTTCTCCTCCTCGAACCGGGTGCGGTCCGCGAGGTCGCCGGGGATGAGCACGGAGTCACCCTGCTCGATGATCGTCACCCGGCGAAGCATCTGCCGGATGATGATCTCGATGTGCTTGTCGTGGATGGCCACGCCCTGCACCCGGTAGACCTCCTGCACCTCGTCCACCAGGTGCTCCTGCGCCGCCCGGACCCCCAGCACGCGAAGCACGTCCTGCGGGTCGGGGGTGCCGGCGGTGAGCTGCTCGCCCACGTCCACGTGGTCGTCGTCGGAGACCAGCAGCCGGGAGCGTTTGGAGACCGGGTAGGACTCTTCCTCCGAGCCGTCGTCGGGCACCACCACGATCTTGCGGGCCTTGTCGGTGTCCTCGATGCGGACCCGTCCGGCCGACTCCGAGATCGGCGCCTTGCCCTTGGGCTGCCGGGCCTCGAACAGCTCGACCACGCGGGGCAGACCCTGCGTGATGTCGTCGGCCGAGGCCACACCACCGGTGTGGAAGGTCCGCATGGTCAGCTGAGTGCCCGGCTCGCCGATCGACTGCGCCGCGATGATGCCCACCGCCTCGCCGATGTCCACGAGCTTGCCGGTGGCGAGCGACCGGCCGTAGCACTTGGCGCAGGCCCCGGTCTTGGACTCGCAGGTCAGCACCGAGCGGACCCGCACCTGCTCGATCCCGGCGGCGACCAGCTCGTCGATCTTGATGTCGCCGATGTCGTCGCCGGCGGAGACCAGCACCGCGCCCGACTCCGGGTGCACGATGTCGGTCGCGGCGTTGCGGGCGTACGCCGAGGTCTCGACGTTCTCCGCCTTGACCAGCGGGCCGTCAGGACCGCGCACACCGATCCGCTTGACCAACCCGCGCTCGGTGCCGCAGTCGTTCTCCCGGATGATCACGTCCTGCGACACGTCCACCAGACGCCGGGTCAGGTAGCCGGAGTCGGCGGTCCGCAGCGCGGTGTCGGCCAGGCCCTTGCGGGCACCGTGCGTGGCGATGAAGTACTCCACCACCGACAGACCCTCGCGGTAGTTCGACTTGATCGGCCGCGGGATGATGTCGCCCTTCGGGTTGGCCACCAGCCCACGCATGCCGGCGATCTGCCGGACCTGCGTCATGTTCCCGCGGGCACCGGAGTGCACCATCATGAAGATGGGGTTGGTCTTGTCGAACGACCCCTCCATCTCCTTGGCCACCTCGTGCGAGGCCTGCGTCCAGATCTCGATCAGCTCTTGGCGCCGCTCGTCGTCGGTGATCAGGCCACGGGCGAACTGCTGCTGCACCTTGGCGGCCTGGCCCTCGTACCGCTCCAGGATCCCGGCCTTGGCGGCCGGGCTGGTGACGTCGCTCATCGAGATGGTCACGCCGGAGCGGGTGGCCCACCGGAAGCCGGTGTCCTTGAGCTCGTCCAGCGCGGCCGCGACCTCCACCTTGGGGTAGCGCTCGGCCAGGTCGTTGACGATCTGACCCAGCTGCTTCTTGCCCACCTCGTAGTCGACGAACGGGTAGTCGGCGGGCAGCGTCTCGTTGAACAGTGCCCGGCCCAGGGTGGTCTCGAGCAACAGCGGCTCACCGGGCTGCCAGCCCTCCGGCACCGCGGCTCCGGCGGCGGGGACGATGCCGTCGAGGCGCAGCCGGATGGTCGACTGCAGCTCCAGCTCGCCACGGTCGAACGCCATGATCGCCTCGGCGACCGAGCCGAACGCGCGGCCGGCACCGCGGCCGCCCTCCAGCGACATGGTCAGGAAGTAGATCCCGATCACCATGTCCTGGGTCGGCATCGTGACCGGCCGGCCGTCGGACGGCTTCAAGATGTTGTTGGTGGACAGCATCAGGATCCGCGCCTCGGCCTGCGCCT
>CAZNCE010000219.1:0-5167 GCA_964571285.1 uncultured Nocardioidaceae bacterium
GACCGCTCGCGGGGAAGTTTTGGCGGCTCACCAGGAAGTTTTGGCGGCTCGCGGGTCCCGGGACACGAGAACACCGCGCGCCCGAAGCCGGAATCGTCCCCTGCTTCGACTCCGACGCCGGACCCGCGGTGCTCTGCCCCGATTCTTCCACACGGTCTCGTCCTGATTAGGCCATTGGCCGTAACCTGCCAACCATGCCTTCGGAGGACCCTCGCCCCACCGGGTCGAATCGCCAGATAGCGGACAGCCGACTCCCCCATCCGGACGCGGTCGAGCACGCCTCGCCGCTGCATGTGCTCGGCCTCGACGGTCCGGGCGAGCAGGTGTACCGGCTGGTGCTGCGCGGCGACGCCGAGACGGTCGACGACCTGAGCCGGCTCAGCGGGCTGGCGCCGGCCCGCGTCCGGCGCTATGTCGAGCACCTGCGCCAGCTGCGCCTGGTCCGGGGCAGCGGTGACCGGTTGCAGGCCGAGGCGCCGGACTTCGCGCTGGGCCGGCTGGTCGTGTCGCAGGAGGCGCGACTGCGGGCCGAGCAGACGGCGCTGGAGTCGGTCCGGTCGTCGATCCGGCACTACGTGCTCGATCATGAGCGGGGTACGCACGGGGTCTGGGACCCGGTTCCGGTCGACGCCATTGACGTCACCGACATCGTCCCGGCGATGGAGGCGTTGCTGGTGAACAGCGAGGGCGAGATGCTGTTCATGCGCCCCGACCAATGGTCGATGGAGCCCGGGCACCGGATGGACCAGATCGTGCTGGAGGCGCTGCGTGGCGGTCGGACATCCCGGGTGCTCTACCCCGACCAGATCAGCGGCCAGCCACCCGACCTGGTCCGGCAGCGGGTGGCCGCGGGAGAGCGGCTGCGGCTGCTGCCGGTCGTGCCGGTGCGGTTGGCCGTCTTCGGTGACTCGGCGGCGCTGATCCCGGAGTTCTTCGACCAGCGGGAGGGTCGGCGGCTGGTGGTCCGGCAGCCGGGCCTGGTCGCGAGCCTGCGGGCGTTCTTCGAGCTGCACTGGTCCCGTGCCGTGGCTCCGCCGGCCGTCGGCAGCGACCAGGAGTCCGAGGCGTTGGTTCAGCTGCTCGCCGCCGGAGCCAAGGACGAGCAGATCGCCCGGATGCTCGGGATCTCGCTGCGGACCGTGCGGCGCCGGATCGCCGTGCTGCTGGACGACCTCGGGGCGTCTTCCCGGTTCCAGGCCGGCGCCGAAGCGGTCCGCCGCGGCCTGCTCTGACCGATTCGTCTGCGATCCCGCGGGCGTGTCGCGGAGGGCGACCGCAGACGAATCAGGGAAGGACGAGCTGGAGCACGCCGGGCTCGATGTGCCACTCCTGGTCGGTAATCGGTCCGGTGAGCTCGCCGTCGGCGCTGCAGAGGAACGGCTGCCCCATCACCCGGACGCGTTCGGCGCCGACGGTGACCACGTCGGCCAGCTCGGTGTGCTTGCCGAGCACCGCCAGTGCGGAGTAACCGAGCCGGGCCAGCGGCCCGACCGCATACGAGATGATCACGTGCGCGCAGCCGTCGTCGGGCATGGCGTCGGGTGCCAACTTCGCCCCCGACCCGACCTGCGAGCCGTTGGCCACGGCCACCTGCAGCACCGGCCGGTCGAAGTCGCACACCGTCTCGCCGTCGGCCTGCACCACCAGCCGCAGCCCCGGCGTGCTGAGCAGCGCCTGCACGGCTCCGATCGGGTAGCCGAGCCGACCCAGCCACTTCTTCCAGCCGCGGGCGTCGTGGCCCGCCTGCGCGCCGACCCCGACATGCACGGCGTTCACCACGACCGTCCCCAGCGCGTCGACCAGCAGGTCGACCGGCCGCTCCTTGCCGTACGCGGCCAGGTGCGCGGCCTCGGTCGTGTCCAGCGGGATGCCGACGCCCTGGGCGAAGTCGTTGCCGGTGCCCAGCGGCACCAGGGCCAGCGGTGTCGTGGGCAGCTCGTTGCGCCGGTGCAGCGCGGCCACGACCGCGTGCAGACTGCCGTCGCCGCCTGCCACGACCACCCGGCGGCCGCCGCGCCGGTGCAGCACCCCGTCCAGCTCGCCCGGGTTGGCCGTACTGGCCACTTCGACGTCCACCGCCGCGCGCAGCACGTCCAGCGCCTCACGGACCGCGTCGGCATCGCCACTGCCTGCACTGGCGTTGGTGATCAGCAGTACGGGGTCCACGCAGGGACCGTACCCGACGCCCGAATCGGCGAATCGGTTATCGTGGCGCTCGGCCACCCCGGGGAGCCCTTGCTCGCGGGGTGCCGTGCTGCAGGGGAGGCGTCCAGTCAGCGGCGCCGCGAGGAAAGGGTCCGTCGATGCCCGCGATCGTGCTCGTCGGCGCCCAATGGGGTGACGAAGGCAAGGGGAAGGCGACCGACGCCCTGGGCTCCCAGGTCGACTACGTGGTCAAGTTCAACGGCGGCAACAACGCCGGGCACACGGTGGTCGTGGACGGCGAGACGTACGCGCTGCACCTGCTCCCCTCGGGCATCCTGACGCCAGGGTGCACACCGGTGATCGGGAACGGCGTGGTGATCGATCTCGGCGTGCTGTTCGAGGAGATCGAGGGGCTCACCGCCCGCGGCATCGACTGCTCGGGGCTGCGCGTCTCCGCGAACGCGCACCTGATCACCGCCTACCACCGGACCCTGGACAAGGTCACCGAGCGGTTCCTCGGCAAACGCCGGATCGGCACCACCGGCCGCGGCATCGGCCCGGCCTACGCGGACAAGATCAACCGGATGGGCCTGCGGGTCCAGGACCTCTTCGACGCGGGCATCCTGCGGCAGAAGGTCGAGGGGGCGCTGGAGCAGAAGAACCATCTGCTGGCCAAGGTCTACAACCGGCGCCGGATCGGCGTGGACGAGATCACCGAGGACCTGCTGTCGTACGCCGACCGGCTGGAGCCGATGGTGGTCGACACCGGGATGCTGCTCAACGACGCGCTGGACCGCGGCGAGACGGTGCTCTTCGAGGCCGGGCAGGCGACCATGCTCGACATCGACCACGGGACGTACCCGTTCGTCACCTCCTCCAGCGCGGTCGCCGCCGGCGCGTGCACCGGCTCCGGGGTGCCGCCGAACCGGGTGGACACGATCATCGCGGTGGCCAAGGCCTACACCACCCGGGTCGGGGAGGGGCCGTTCCCGACCGAGTTGCTCGACGCCGACGGCGAGCGGCTGCGCAACGACGGCGGGGAGTTCGGGGTGACGACCGGCCGGCCGCGCCGCTGCGGTTGGTTCGACGCGCTGATCGCCAGGTACGCCGCCCGGGTGAACGGGGTCACCGACCTGGTCCTCACCAAGCTGGACGTGCTCACCGGGTGGGAGCGGATCCCGGTGTGCGTGGCGTACGAGATCGACGGCAAGCGCTATGACGAGATGCCGATGACCCAGTCGCAGTTCCACCACGCAACGCCCGTGTACGAGCTGTTCGAGGGCTGGACCGACGACATCTCCGGCTGCCGCACGCTGGACGAGCTCCCGGCGGCCGCTCGCCGGTACGTGCAGGCGCTCGAAGAGCTGGCCGGCGCACGGATCTCCGCGGTGGGGGTCGGCCCCGGCCGGGCGGACCTGATCACGGTGCACGACATCGCCTGAGCGATGGGCGGCCCCGGGCACGGAGCACGACAGCACGAGCAGCCACACTGGACCGCGCGGGTCCACAGCACAGCCGGCCGCTGGTCGGCGGACCGACGAGGAGGTTCGGCCGCGTGAGGACGTTGGTGATCGGCTCCGGTGGACGAGAGCACGCCCTGGCCCTGGCCCTGCACCGCGACGAGGGGGTCAGCCAGGTGCATGCCGCACCCGGCAACCCCGGCATCGCGAAGTTCGGCCAGGTCCATGCCGTCGACCCGCTGGACGGCGACGCGGTGGCGGGGCTGGCGGAGCGGATCGGCGCCGACCTGGTGGTGGTCGGCCCGGAGGCCCCGCTGGTGCACGGCGTCGCGGACGCGGTCCGGGCCCGGGGGATCGCTGCGTTCGGCGCCTCCGCGGCCGCCGCCCGGATCGAGGGCTCGAAGGCGTTCGCCAAGGACGTCATGGCCGCGGCGGGCGTGCCCACCGGCCTGTGCCGGGTCTGCGACACCGCGGCGCAGGTGGAGGATGCCCTGGACGCGTTCGGCCCGCCGTACGTGGTCAAGGACGACGGCCTGGCCGCCGGCAAGGGCGTCGTGGTCACCCCCGACCGCGACGCGGCCCTCGGGCACGCCGGTCATTGCGGCCGGGTGGTCGTCGAGGAGTTTCTCGACGGCCCCGAGGTGAGCCTGTTCGCGATCACCGACGGCACCACGGTGCTGCCGCTGCTGCCGGCGCAGGACTTCAAGCGGCTCGGCGACGGCGACGTCGGCCCCAACACCGGCGGCATGGGCGCGTACGCACCGCTGCCGTGGGCCCCGGCCGGACTCGCCGACGAGGTCGTCGCCACCGTGATCCAGCCGGTCGTGGACGAGCTCCGCCGCCGCGGCACCCCGTTCGTCGGACTGGTCTACGCCGGCCTGGCGCTCACCTCCCGCGGTATCCGCGTGGTGGAGTTCAATGCGCGCTTCGGTGACCCGGAGACCCAGCCGCTGCTGGCGTTGCTGGAGACACCACTGGCCCAGGTGCTGCTCGCCGCCGCGCAAGGTCGACTGGCCGAGATCCCTGCCCTGCAATGGAAGCCGGGCGCCGCGGTGGGGGTCGTGCTGGCATCTCCAGGGTATCCTGCAAAGGCGCGGACAGGCGGAGAGATCACCGGCGCGGACGGCGAGGACGCCACCGCGCACGTCATTCACGCCGGCACCAGCAATGATGACGGGGTGCTGCGCAGCGCCGGCGGGCGGGTGCTCCTGACCGTCGGTCTGGGCGCCGACCTCGCAGCGGCCCGTCGCGCGGCGTACGACCGGCTGGCCGGCATCCACCTCGACGGCGGCCAGGCGCGTACCGACATCGCCTTGGCCGCGGTGGAGGGGCGCATCCAGGTGCCACAGGCGTCCGCCGTATCCGCCTGACCTCGACGAAGGACGACGTGATCATGATTCCCATCGTGTTGGCCGCCCGCTACGCCTCCAGCCAGATGCGTGAGGTCTGGTCGCCGGAGCACAAGATCATCACCGAGCGGCGGCTGTGGCTGGCGGTGCTGGCCGCCCAGCGCGACCTGGGCGTCGACTTCGGCGGTGACGACCCCGACGCGGTGCTGCGCG
>CAZNCE010000220.1:0-5156 GCA_964571285.1 uncultured Nocardioidaceae bacterium
AGCTACCGGAGCGGGGAAATGGACAACCCGATGACGGAGGAGCCGACGCCGGGCTGACCGGCGGGCTCACAACCAGCGTTCCCGAGCCGCCTGCAGCCCGGCCTGGAAGCGCGTGCCGGCTCCCAGCCGTTCGCACAGCCGCTGGATACGCCGCTGCACCGTGCGCTCGCTGATGCCCAGATGACGGGCGATCGCCTGATCGGTGAGGCCGGACGCCATCAAGGCCAGCAGGATCCGGTCGTCGCGGTTCGGCCCGTCCGGACCGACAGCGTCCCGCTCATCCACGCGGAGCGGGATGGCTCGCCGCCAGGTCATCTCGAACAGCTCCACCACCACGTCGAGGAGCGCACCTTCGCGCAGCACCAGCAGGCTCTCTGTGAGGAGCCCGCCGGTACGCGCGGGGAGCATCGCACACCGGTGATCGACGACCATCAGGCGCGCAGGCAGCCGGGGCAGCACCCGCGCGCACTCGCCGGCGGCAAGCCCTCCGACCAGGTCCGCGAGTCGGCCCGGCTGGTCCACGGCACTGTGCTCGTAGAGGACGCGGTGGCCGACCCCGCGGGAGAGCAGGTCAAGCTCGATCGGGTTGGGCTCGCGGTTCGGTTCACCGTAGGGCGGCCTTTCCATCGCCAGCACCTCGTGCTCCGCGCGGCCATACACGTCCAGCACGGTCTGCGCCGCAACCGCTTGGTCGTCGACGACCTCCACCAGCGGTGCCCCGTGCCCGGCCGTCGCCCGCTCCCGGTGCCTGGCGGCGATCTGGTCGACCAGCAGTCGGCTGCGCTGCAGGTCGTGCTCGCGGGCCGCCAGTACCTCGGCCAATGCCAGCGCCGGGTCGATCAGCCGGTACCGGGCCGGCTCGCCGACCACGACCTCGACCAGCCCACGCTCCTCGAGTCGCATCAGGACCTTCTCCAGGGCGAGATCCGCCGCCCCCTCCCCGGAGCCGGCCTGGGCGGCAGGCCCAGCACCATCCGACAGCAGCCGACGCACGTCTGCGGCGCCCAGTTCGAGCAGGGCGAGATAGACGCGCTCCTCCTCCTCGTCGAGACCCACCAGCTCGAGCACTTCGCCCCATATGTCGCCGATGCCGTGACCAGTTCCCGTCAGTGACGGTTTGCCGCCACACTGTAGCCCTTGTGCGGGTGGCGAGCCTTGGCCAAGCATCCCGAGCACACCCATAGCTCGGCTCGAGGAGCACGATCATGAATCGGTTCAGGAGCTGGTTGCACAAGGCCCCGGCAGCGATGCTGGCATCGACAGCACTGCTGATCCCAGCACTTGGGGCCGCGCCGCCAGGGGCTGTCGCGGCGCCGGACGGCAGCCGAGGGCCGGGGTCCACCACGATGGACGCCCGATCCGACGCCGCGGCGCATGGTGCGCAGACCGACCAGGTCACGCTGATCACCGGGGACCGGATCAGCCTCACCACCTACCCCGACGGCCGCGTCGCCGTCACCGCAGACCCTGCCCGCCGAGCCGACGGCTCCACCCCGGGCTTCGACAAGCGCGTGGTCGACGACCACGTGCTGGTCATCCCTACCGACGTGCTCCGATACGTACCCGACACGCTCGACCCGGCGCTGTTCGACATCACGGCGCTGGTTGCGCAGGGCTACGGCGACGAGAGCAGCGAGACCGTTCCGGTGATCGTCGACTACGGGCCCGCGGGGGCCCAGCGCCACGCGCCTACAGCCGTGCCGACGCTGCGGCGAACCATGACCGTGCCCGCGATCGGTGCGGTCGCCGGTGAGGTCAGCAAGTCGAAGGCCGAGGACCGTGGCCTGGCGATGCTGACACCGGCACTGCTGCGCACGGTGGACAAGGTCTGGCTGGACCAGCAGGTGCATGCCACTGACGAGGACAGCGCGCCCCAGATCAATGCCCCCACGGCCTGGGATGCAGGCTTCACCGGAGCCGGCGTGGACGTGGCCGTGCTGGACACCGGCATCGACAGCACTCACCCTGACCTGCAGGGCAAGGTGGTCGCCGAGCAGAACTTCACCGACACGGCAGACGCGCTCGACCACTACGGGCACGGCACCCATGTCGCGTCGATCGTGGCGGGGACCGGTGCAGCGTCCGGTGGACTACGAAAAGGCATCGCCTACGACGCCGACCTGCTCAATGGCAAGGTGCTCGACGACTTCGGCAACGGCCCACTGAGCGGCGTAATGGCCGGTATGGAGTGGGCGGTCGACAACGGCGCGGACGTGGTGAACATGAGCCTCGGTGTCCGCGGTCTCTACACCGACGGCACCGACCCGCTCAGCCAGCTCGTGAACGCCCTCAGCGAATCCTCGGACACGCTGTTCGTCATCGCGGCGGGCAACGACGGGCCGGGCGATTCCACCGTCACCACTCCTGGGGCGGCGACACAGGCACTCACCGTGGGTGCGGTGGACAAGTCCGACGTGCTCGCCGGGTTCTCCAGCCGCGGGCCGCGGGCCGGCGACTTCGCGCTCAAGCCTGACGTCACCGCGCCCGGGGTCGACATCATCGCGGCCCGCGCGGCCGGCACCAACCTGGGCACCCCGGTCGGCGACGACTACACCTCGCTGAGCGGCACCTCGATGGCTACCCCGCACGTCGCCGGTGCCGCGGCACTCCTGGCGCAGCAGCGCCCGGAGCTGACCGGGCAGGACCTCAAGGACCTGCTCACCTCCACAGCGGTTCCACAGGATGCCTCGGTGTACGAGCAGGGCGGCGGGCGCATCGACCTGGCCCGCGCCATAGCGCCGAGCGTGCTGCCAGACACCGCCTCGCTCAGCATGGGCTACTTCCCGTACCCACAAAATGAAGCGGCGCCGGTGACAGAAGCGGTGACCTACAGCAACCTCGGCGAGCAGGCGGTGACGCTGTCGCTAGCGCTCGATGTGACCGACCAGGACGGCGGCGCCCCCGCCGACGGCATGGTGAGTCTGGACGCCGACACGCTGGCGGTGCCGGCGGGTGGCCAGGCACGGGTCCAGGTGACGGTCGATCCCTCGGTGGGCGACTTCGGGCTCTACGGTGGCTACCTCACCGCCACCGACGCCTCGGGGAAGGTCACGCGCACCACGGTCGGCTTCTACAAGGAATCGGAGCGCTACGACCTGACCGTGGCCGGCATCGCCCCTGACGGCCGGCCGGCCGGAGGCATCAGCATGGTGGACGTCATCAACGTGGACGACAGCCAGCAGTTCGCGGTCGTCGGCGAGGGATTTACCGACGGCAGCGCCACCTTCCGGGTGCCGCCGGGACACTACAGCGTACAGGGCTACCTGTTCACCTACGACGAGCCACAGGTGTACGCGACCGGCGCGGCAGCGGTGGCCGAGCCACAGGTCATCGTCGAGGGCGACACCGAGGTGACGCTGGACGGCCGTGATGCCAACCCGCTCGAGGTCGGGACCAGGCAGCCGAGCAAGTCGACCCTGGTCACGTTGAACTACTGGCGTAAGGACGCGCTCGGGGCAAGCCAGTCCCACTCCTTCACCTTGTCGCCACCCATCGACGAGTTCAGCGCGGCTCCCACCGACCGGGTGACGACCGGCGACTTCGAGTTCTACAGCCAGTGGACGCTGGAGGCACCGGACGTCCGGATCACCACGCTCGACGACCAGCGCGCGCTCGACGCCGAGTACGTGTTCAACTCCGCTCGGCTGGACGGGGACTTCCGAACCGACCTGGTCTACGCCGGCCTGGGTCGCCCGGAGGACTTCGCGGGCATCGACGTCGACGGCAAGATGGCGCTAATCCGCCGCGGGGAGCTCACCTTCCTCGACAAGATGCACAACGCGGAGGCGGCGGGTGCACGGGCGGCGATCATCTTCAACAACGTGCCCGGGCTGCTACTGATCAGCGGCGACCCAGCCACCATCCCGACGCTGTCCATGACCCAGTCCGACGGGGAGGCGCTGGTCGCCCGGATGTCCGACGGAACGCTGCCGGTCGACGTGCAGGCCACCCGGGTGAGCCCATATCTGTTCGACGTCATCTTCCCCGAGCCCGACCAGATCCCGGCCGCACTCGACTACCAGGTAAGCGACGACAACTCGGTCACCATCGACAATCACTACCGCAGCCACGTGGCCCCGCACGGGGTCGGCGAGCTGCGGCACAAGTGGCGGCCCTGGGAGTTCGCGTCGATCGGGTTCCTGCGCCGCCTGGACGCACCGATGGAGCGCACCGAATACGTGTCGTCGGGAAACACCCGTTGGGCGCAATACTTCTATGGCAACTCGACCGACGCCGGGCCGTTCGGCTTCCCACTGCAGGACGAGCCGACCACGTTCCGGGCCGGCCGGCACCTGACCGACTCCTGGCTGACCCAGGTGATGGTGCCAGGCCTGTGGCCGGGCAGCGAGGACCCGACCGAGGCCTCGGTCTACCGCGACGGCTCGACACTGCACGCGTCCCTGCCCGAATGGGGTGACCGTGAGGCGCACTGGGGCTTCGCGACACCCGAGGACACAACAGCCTTCCGGCTGTACGAGGACGGCAGGCTGATCGCCGAGACACCCCGCGGCGTCGGTGACTTCGCCGTCGGGACCGATGCAGCGACCTATCGGCTGGAACTCGACGTGAACCGGCAGGCGGACTGGTGGCGGATGTCGACGGCGACCCGTTCGGCGTGGACCGTGCACAGCGCGCAGCCCGGTGCCACCCCGGAGGTGCTGCCCCTGCTGCACGTCGACTATCGGGTCAGCCGGCTCGACCTGCTCGACCGGACCAGCCGCGTCCACAAGGTGACGCTGGACGTCTCCCACCAGCCGGGGGCCGGGACGAGCCGGATCGCCGGTGCCCAGCTGTGGGTGTCCACGGACGATGGCGAGTCCTGGCGCGAGTTGCGGATGCATCGCAAGGGCCGGGGCGGCAACTTCTTCGCCGTGGTCAACGGATTGGATCGCCGGGCGGACTTCGTCTCGCTGAAGCTCAAGGCCTGGGACGCCGACGGCAACCAGTTGGAGCAGGACGTGACCCGCGCGTACGAGATCCGCTGACCCTCGCTGGGCCGGCCGGCGCCTGTGGCAGTGCGGCGGCCGGCCCAGCAGTTCCGTGTGAGTCCGGGAAAGTTCTGCCCCGAGAACCGATAGCCGATCGCCTAGCCTGGGTATCAACGAACTGCTGAGGTTCTTGGCATGGTCTGGGCGCTGGTGGCAACCGCACTGGGA
>CAZNCE010000221.1:0-4998 GCA_964571285.1 uncultured Nocardioidaceae bacterium
AACCCCTGACCCCCTCCATGCCATGGAGGTGCGCTACCAACTGCGCCACAGCCCCGAAGGTGTGCCCAGATCTCGCTGAGCAGCCAGTGCAGTCTAGCCAATGGCCCCGGCCAGACGAAATCGCGGGGCTTGGCACCGTGGCGCGTTCAGCAGGGGCAAATCGGACAGTGCTGCTCCTCAGTGCGCCACGGTGGCCTCGCCGCAGGCACCAACGCGCCACGGTGCAACCTCCGGACGCACCGACGCGCCACGCTGCGCGCCCAGCAGCCACGGAATGCGGGCCGGCGCTACGCGTTGGTGTCGTGCTCGGCGAAGTCGTCCGACAGCACCGGCTCCGGCAGTGACCCGGCGTTGTACTCCAGAATCCGCCAGCCGAACCGGGACTCCTCCAGCACCACCCAGCAGCAGTTCGCCACCCCGGAGAACACCCGCGACGACATCACCGGCAGGCCCAGGAACCGCATCAGGCCGACCCGGATCGAGATGCCGTGGGACACCAGCACGCCCACCTCCCCCGGCCCGAGCGCGTCCACGGCCTCCTCGATCACCGCGACGACCCGGTCCGCGACCTGCGCCTCGGTCTCGGCGTCCTCCACCTGGGGCGGCTCCACGCCGCGCTGGAATGCCTCCCACACCTGCGGGTAACGCTCGCGCACCTGGTCCAGCGTCAGCCCCTGTCGTACCCCCATGTGCATCTCGCGCAGCCGCGGGTCGTCGCGGACCGTGACCCCGGCGGCCTTGGCCAGCTCGTCGGCCGTCGCCCGGGCGCGGGACAGGTCGCTGGACCACAGCAGGCTCGGCCGCATCGACGCGAGCCGGGCCGCAGCCTGCCGTGCCTGCTCGACCCCCACCTCGTCCAGCGGGATGTCGGTGCTGCCCTGCCCACGTCCCAGCACGTTCCACTCGGTACGGCCGTGGCGCCACAGCACCAGCGTGCGGCGGCCGTCGGACGCCGACCGGACGGCCGGCGCGGGCGTCACGCGGTGGCTCCCTCGTCTCCACGGTGGGCGTGCACACCCTCAGGGAGCGGGATCTGCGGGCAGTCGGACCAGATCCGGTCCAGGGAGTAGAACGTCCGCTCCTCGGAGTGCTGCACGTGCACCACGATGTCGGCGTAGTCCAGCAACACCCAGCGACCGTCCCGGTGCCCCTCGCGGCGTACCGGCTTCACCCCGGCCGCGCGCAGCTTCTCCTCGACGCTGTCCACGATGGACCGCACCTGCCGCTCGTTCGGGGCGGAGCAGATCACGAACGCGTCGGTGATGTAGAGCCGTTCGGAGACGTCGAAGGCGACGATGTCCTCGGCGAGCTTGTCGGCGGCCGCCTCGGCGGCGACGCGCACCAGGGTGACTGCGTGCTCGGTTGCTGGCATGGTCAACTCTCGTCGGGGTCTCTCTCCGGTGTCGGTTCCGGCTCGGTGTTCGGGTCCTGCCCGGGTGTGCCTGGGTCGACGTACAGGTGCCGCTTGGCGATGTACTGCACGACGCCGTCCGGCACCAGGTACCAGACCGGCGCACCGGCCTGCACCCGCTCGCGGCAGGCGGTCGAGGAGATGGTCAGCGCCGGGATCTCCACGATCGTCACCCGGTCGCGCGGCAGCTTCTCCAAGGTCAGGTCGGTGATGTCGTGCCCCGGGCGCGTACAGCCGACGAAGTGCGCGAGCTCGAACATCTCGTCCACGTCCCGCCAGGTCAGGATCTGCTGCAGCGCGTCGGCGCCGGTGATGAAGTACAGCTCGGCGTCGGGGTACTGCTTGCTGAGATCCCGCAGCGTGTCGACCGTGTACGTGAGCCCGCCCCGGTCGATGTCGACGCGGCTGACCGAGAAGTCGGGGTTGGACGCGGTGGCGATCACCGTCATCAGGTAGCGGTCCTCGGCCGCGGACACGACCCGGTTGGACTTCTGCCACGGCTCGCCGGTGGGGACGAAGATCACCTCGTCCAGGTCGTACCACGCACGCACTTCGCTGGCCGCCACCAGGTGACCGTGGTGGATCGGATCGAACGTGCCGCCCATCACCCCGATCCGGCGCGGGGTCGGCGAGCCGTGTCTGGCGTTCAGGAGTGCGGCCGGCCCTTCCCGAAGACGAGCAACGCGAGCAGCGCCAGCACGAACAGGACGAAGGCGACGACGCCGAACCAGATGGGGTCCATCGGCAACTCGTTGCCGTGCTCCGCGGGAGCGGGCTGGGCGGCGAGCTGCAACAGCGCTGTGGTCACCTGCATAGGGTGCAATGTACCCGAAGCCACCCGCAATCCGGACCCGACCCGGCACCGCCGGTCAGGTGCGGATCTGGCCCTCCCCGACCACGACGTACTTGGTCGAGGTCAGCTCGGCCAGCCCCATCGGGCCGCGGGCGTGCAGCTTCTGGGTCGAGATGCCGATCTCGGCGCCGAACCCGAACTCGCCGCCGTCGGTGAACCTGGTGGACGCGTTGACCACCACGGCCGCCGCGTCCACCTCGGCCTCGAACCGCCTCGCCGACCGCTCGGAGCCGGTGACGATCGCCTCCGTGTGCCCGGTCCCGTGCGCCCGGATGTGCCCGACCGCCGCATCCAGCGACTCCACCACGGCCGCGGAGAGGTCGAGCGAGAGGTACTCGGTGTCGAAGTCCTCGGTGGAGGCCGCCACCACCCGGTCGGAGTACGCGGCGACCGCCGCGTCACCGTGCACCGTGACGCCCGCGTCGAACAGCGCCTCGAGCAGCGGCGGCAGCACCCGGTCGGCGGCGTCGCGGTGCACCAGCAGCGACTCGGCGGCATTGCAGACGCTGGGCCGCTGCACCTTCGAGTTGAGCACGATCGGGACCGCCTGCTCGACGGTCGCGTCGGCGTCCACCTAGAAATGGCAGTTGCCGGTCCCGGTCTCGATCACGGGGACGGTGGAACCGTCCACCACGCTGCGGATCAGGCTCGCGCCGCCGCGCGGGATCAGCACGTCCACCAGGCCGCGGGCGCGCATCAGGTGCTGCACGTCCTCGCGGCTCGCTCCGCCGGGCACGGCCTGGACGGCATCGGCCGGCAGGCCGGCCCGCTCGGCGGCCCGGCGCAGCACCGCGACGATCGCGGTGTTGGAGCCGCGCGCGGACGACGATCCGCGCAGCAGCGCCGCGTTGCCGCTCTTGAGGCACAGCCCGGCCGCGTCGGCGGTCACGTTCGGCCGGCCCTCGTAGATGATGCCGACCACGCCGAACGGCACCCGCACCTGGCGCAGCTGCAGCCCGTTCGGCAGCGTGTTCCCGCGGACCACCTCACCCACCGGGTCGGGCAGGCCGGCCACGTCGCGCAGCCCCTGCGCCATCGCCGCGACCCGTGTCTCGTCCAGCCGCAGCCGGTCGATCATCGCGGCCGCGGTGCCGGCCAGCTCGGCGCGCTCGATGTCGGTTTTGTTGGCGGCCACGATCTCTCGGGTGTGCTCGACCAGTGCGTCGGCCATCGCACGCAGCGCGCGGTCCTTGTCGGCGCGGGACCGGGTGGCCAGGTCCTGGGCCGCGGTGCGGGCCCGCCGCGCGGCCGCGCGTACCTGCTCGCCGACGTCGTGGTGGGGCTGCTCGCCGGGCTGTCCACTCGGCTGCCGGGTGCCGGTCTGGGTGTCAGCCGCCTGCTGCGTCACTGTGCTGCCCTCCTCGCGCGGGATGCCAGTGTCGCACCGCCGGCCCAGTGCCCGGGCGACGTCCCCCTCTCCGAGACGCCGGGCGACTTCTCCGCCACGCCGGGCGACTTGTCAGCCGATCCACGGATGCGCTGAGCGCGAGCCGGCCTGACAACTCGGAAGGCCGGGCGCCGTCAGGTGAGCTTCTCCAGGATCAGCTCTCGGACCCGGGCTGCGTCGGCCTGCCCGCGCAATTGCTTCATCACCGCGCCGATCAGCGCACCGGCCGCCGCCACCTTGCCGCCGCGGATCTTGTCCGCGACCTCCGGGTTGGCCGCGATCGCAGCATCCACGGCGGCGCCCAGCGCGGAGTCGTCCGAGACCACCTCGAGCCCGCGGGCGGCGACCACCTGCTCCGGGGACCCCTCGCCGGCCAGCACGCCGTCCAGAACCTGCCGGGCCAGCTTGTCGTTGACCCGACCGGAGTCGACCAGCGCCTGCACCTCGGCCACCTGGGCAGGTGTGATCGGCAGCTCGGCCGGCTCGACGCCCTGCTCGTTCGCCCGGCGGGCCAGCTCGGACAGCCACCACTTCTTGGCCGCCTGCGGCGTGCAGCCTGCGGCCACCGTCTGCTCGACCGGCGCCAGGGCGCCGGCGCCGACCACGTCGCGCATCTCCAGGTCGGAGAACCCCCACTCGTCCTGCAACCGGACGCGGCGCCGGCCGGGCGGCTCGGGCAGCGTGCCGCGCAGCTGCTCCACCCACTCGCGCGACGGCGCCACCGGCACCAGGTCCGGCTCGGGGAAGTACCGGTAGTCCTCGGCCTGCTCCTTGCTCCGGCCAGAGGTGGTGACGCCGGTGTCCTCGTGCCAGTGCCGGGTCTCCTGCACGACCGGCAGGCCTTCCGCGAGCCGCGCCGCCTGCCGCCCGGCCTCGAACCGCACCGCGCGCTCCACCGAGCGCAGCGAGTTCACGTTCTTGGTCTCCGACCGGGTGCCGAGCGGCGCAGACGGCGACTCGCGCAGCGACAGGTTCACGTCGCAGCGCAGCGAGCCCTGCTCCATCCGCACGTCGGACACGCCCAGCGCCAGCAGCAGGTCGCGCAGCTCGGCGACGTAGGCCCGGGCTACCAGTGGGGCGTCGGCGCCCGCGCCCTCGATCGGCTTGGTCACGATCTCGATCAGCGGCACGCCGGCCCGGTTGTAGTCCAGCAGCGAGTGCTCGGCCCCGTGGATCCGCCCGGTGGCGCCGCCGATGTGCAGCGACTTGCCGGTGTCCTCCTCCATGTGCGCGCGCTCGATCGGGACCCGGAAGGTCCGCGGGCCGTCGGCGGCGTCGTAGGTGACGTCGGTCCAGCCGTCGAAGGCGATCGGCTCGTCGTACTGGGAGGTCTGGAAGTTCTTCGGC
>CAZNCE010000222.1:0-1792 GCA_964571285.1 uncultured Nocardioidaceae bacterium
CATCAACCGGCGCAGCAGCGTGGACAGCAGTTCCCGGTCCGGGTCCGGCAGGCCGGCCAGCAGCGCGTGCTCATGGTCCAGCAGCGCACTGAGTGCGGCGTCCACCTTGCGGCGGCCGACCGGGGTGAGTTCCACCAGCACGCCGCGGCGGTCCCTGGGGTCGGGCAGTCGGCGGACCAGGCCGCGGCCCGAGAGCCGGTCCACGCGGTTGGTCATGGTGCCGCTGGTCACCAGCGTTTCGCGGAGCAGTCGGCCGGGGGAGAGCTGGTACGGCTTGCCGGACCGGCGCAGCGCCGCGAGCACATCGAACTCCCATGCCTCCAGCTGGTGCTCGGCGAAGGCCTCACGGCGGCCGCGGTCGAGGTGCCGCGCGAGACGGCTGACCCGGCTGAGCACCTCCATCGGGGTGACATCCAGGTCCGGCCGCTCCCGCTGCCAGGCCTCGACCAGCACATCCACCTCGTCGCGCACGGAGTCGATGCTAGTGCCAAGAGTCTTGACGTCGAACCATCTTCAAGTATCTTGATATCAAGAGAGATGGATTGGGGTACGACGATGGGATCGGAACAGTTCGCGTCCCCGGTGAGGTCGGTGAGGAGCACACGATGACGGCGCAGACCTGGGACCCGAGTACCTACCAGCAGTTCGGCGACGAGCGCGGCCGCCCGTTCTTCGACCTGACCGCCCGGGTGGCCGCGACGGCCCCGCGCTCGGTGGCCGACCTCGGCTGCGGGCCCGGCGCGCTCACCGCGGCACTCGCCGAGCGGTGGCCGACCGCGCAGGTCGTCGGCGTCGACTCCTCGCCACAGATGCTGGCCGAGGCCCACACCCTGGCGCACGATCGGCTGCACTTCGAGCACGGCGACCTACGGACCTGGCACCCACCGCACCCCGTGGACGTGCTCGTGAGCAACGCCGCGCTGCAATGGGTGCCGGGGCATCTCGAGTTGCTCCCGCGACTGGTGGACCGGCTCGCCGCCGGCGGCTGGCTCGCAGTGCAGGTGCCGGGCAACTTCGATGAGCCGAGCCACACCCTGCTCCGGTCGCTGGCCCAGGATCCGCGGTTCGCGAGGCACACCGCCGAGGTGGCGTACCCCGCATCGCACGACGCGCGGACCTATCTCAGCGAGTTGCGTCGGCTGGGCCTGGCGGCCGACGCCTGGGAGACCACCTACCTGCACGTGCTGTCCGGGCCGGATCCGGTGCTGCGCTGGATCTCGGGCACCGGCGCCCGGCCGGTGCTGCAGGCGCTGCCGGACGAGGTCCGGGACGAGTTCGTCGAGGAGTACGCGGCCGCGCTCCGCGACGCGTACCCGGCCCACGACGGCGTTGTCGTGCTGCCGTTCCGGCGGGTGTTCTTCGTTGCGCACAAGGAGGGCTGACTGATGGGGCCCGGGACTGGTCGTCCGCCGTCGCCGGTGGTCGGTCTCCACCACGTGCAGGTGTCCTGCCCGGCCGGGGGTGAGCCCGGTGCGCTGCGGTTCTATCGCGATGTCCTCGGGCTGACCGAGGTGGCCAAGCCGCCCGTGCTCGCCGCCCGTGGTGGGGTGTGGCTGCGAGGCCCGGGGGTTGAGGTGCACGTCGGCGTGGAGCATGAGTTCCGGCCCGCACGCAAGGCACACCCGGCCTTCGTCGCCGGTGACATCGATGCGCTTGCCGCACGCCTGGCGGACCGCGGGTTCCCGGTGCACTGGGATGACGCGTTCCCCGGACACCGCCGGTTCTACACCGCGGACGCCGCCGGCAACCGGGTGGAGATCCTGCAGCCGCGGTGACGTCGGGCCCGCCGCCG
>CAZNCE010000222.1:1892-4991 GCA_964571285.1 uncultured Nocardioidaceae bacterium
CCGTCAGGCCGCGTGCTCGACGGGTACGCGCTTGGCCTCCACCCGCTCCCGGACCGGCCAGCGCACGGAATGCACCCAGCCCAGCTTCTCCAGCAGCCAGATGATCCGAGCCGAGGTGTCCACCTGACCGCGCAGCACGCCGTGCCGGGCGCAGGTGGGGTCGGCATGGTGCAGGTTGTGCCAGGACTCGCCCATGGACGGGATCGCCAGCCACCACACGTTCGCCGACTTGTCGCGGCTGAGGAAGGGGCGGTCGCCGATGGTGTGGCAGATGGAGTTGATCGACCAGGTGACGTGGTGCAGCAGCCCGACCCGTACGAGCGCGCCCCAGAAGAACCCGGTGAGCGCGCCCTGCCACCAGCTGTGCGACGTCACCGCCGGCGTGATCAGCGCTCCGAGCGCAGTGGGAAGCACCAGCGACACCAGCACCCACACCGGGAACAGCCGCGACACCCGCACGATGTCGCGATCCTTGAGCAGGTCCGGGGCGTACTTGCGCTGCGGCGTCTGCTCGGTGTCGAACAGCCACATCAGGTGCGCGTGCAACAGCCCCTTGGTGAGCGCCCCGATCGTGTCGCCGTACCGCCAGGGGGAATGCGGGTCCCCCTCGCGGTCGGAGAACTTGTGGTGCTTGCGGTGATCGGCGACCCAGCGGACGACCGGCCCCTGGATCGCCATGCTGCCCGCGATCGCCAGCGCGATCTTCAGCCCCCGGGCCGGCTTGAACGACCGGTGGGTGAACAACCGGTGGTAGCCGACGGTCACCCCGTGACCGGAGATGCCGTACATCACGAACATGATCACCAGGTCGGTCCAGCCGAGCCAGCCGCCCCACGCGATCGGCACCGCCGCCGCGAGCGCCACGAACGGCACGATGATGAACAGCGCCAGCGCCACCTGCTCCTTGCGGGACTGCTGCTCACCGCCGAGGGTGCCGGTCGGGAGGTCGGCGGCCGCAGCGGGTGCGGCTGCCGCGGGGACTGAGGTGGAGGCGGGGGCCGTGGGCGATGCTGTCATTGTGATCCTCACCGGGAGCGGTCCGTTCTCGAGCGACCGTAGCCCCGCAGCGCGCCGACGTCTCCTCGGTGTGGCCGACCGGTGCCGGCCTCGCATCACGTGGCACACTGTGCCGCACGGGTACGAGCGTGCCCACAATCCCCCGTGGGGTAACCCGGCAGCCCGTGGGACTTTGAATCCCGAGGTCCTGGATCGAAGCCAGGCGGGGGAGCCAGGCCCCAACCGCTGCGGCCAGCGGCGACGCGAGCCGTCAGGGCGGTCCGAAGCCGCCGAGGATGCCGAGGAGCAGACGCGTGACCGACCACCGTCCCGCAGCCGTGATTATTCTCGCCGCCGGTGAGGGCACCCGAATGAAGTCGCGGCTGCCCAAGGTGCTGCACGCCATCGGTGGCCGGACCCTGCTGGGCCATGCGGTGGCCGCCGCCCGGGCCGCCCGGCCCGAGCGCGTCGCCGTGGTGGTGCGCCACGGGCGCGACGCGGTCGCCGAGCATCTGGTCGAGATCGATCCCGACGCCGTGGTCGCCGACCAGGACGAAACGCCGGGTACGGGCCGGGCGGCCCAGTGCGGCCTGCTCGCGCTGCCCGCCGACCTGGCCGGCACGGTGGTGGTCACGATGGGCGACGTACCGCTGCTGGCCGGGGACACGATCGAGGAACTGGTCTCCGTGCACCGGTCCGCCGGCGCCGCGGTCACGGTGATCACCGCGACCCAGCCGGACCCGACGGGCTATGGACGGATCCTGCGCGATGCCGAGGGCGACGTCGCCGGCATCGTCGAGGAGAAGGACGCCGACCCCGAGCAGCGGGCGATCACCGAGGTCAACGCGGGGATCTACGCCTTCGACGCCACGTTCCTGCGCGAGGCACTGGGCCGGGTCGGCTCAGACAACGCCCAAGGCGAGCGGTACCTCACCGACGTCGTGGCGCTGGCCCGCCGGCAGCGCCTGACGGTGGCCGGCCACCGGGTCGGCGACCTGTGGCAGACCGCGGGGGTCAACGACCGGGTTCAGCTGGCCCGGTTGGGCGTCGAGCTGAACCGGCGCATCGTCGAGCGTTGGATGCGCGCCGGGGTGACCGTGATCGATCCGGCGACCACCTGGATCGACGTGGACGTCAGCCTCGGCCGGGACGTGACCGTGCATCCGAACACCCAGCTGCAGGGTGCGACGACCATCGGCGACGACGTCACGCTGGGCCCGGACACCACGCTCACCGACGTGGAGATCGGCGACGGTGCCTCGGTGGTGCGCACCCACGGCTCGCTGGCGGTGGTCGGCCCGGGGGCCACGGTGGGCCCGTTCGCCTATCTACGGCCGGGCAGCGAGCTGGGCGCGGACGGCAAGATCGGCACCTTCGTGGAGACCAAGAACGCGCGGATCGGCACCGGCGCGAAGGTGCCGCACCTGACCTATGTCGGCGACGCGACGATCGGCGAGGGCACCAACATCGGCGCGTCCAGCGTCTTCGTCAACTACGACGGGGTGGACAAGCACCACACCACCGTGGGCCGGCACTGCCGGATGGGCTCGGACAACATGTTCGTCGCCCCGCTGACGATCGGCGACGGAGCGGCCAGTGGGGCCGGCACCGTCATCCGCAAGGATGTGCCGCCGGGTGCGCTCGCGGTGAACGTGGCCCCCCAGCGCAACCTGGAGGGCTGGGTGGCCCGCAAGCGACCCGGCTCAGCGGGCGCCCGCGCCGCCGAGGCGGCCGGAGCACCGGGGGGAGCTGGGGCTGCCGAGGCTGCTGGGACCAGTGGGACGAATCGGGCATCCGACGCGCCGCCCGCGGACCCGCCCGGTTCGGATCCGGGCGGAGTGAGACGGCACAATGAAGGTGGAGGGCGACCCGGCGGCACGGAGGAGAAGCGCTCGTGAGTGGACTGAAGCGCACGACCGAGAAGAACCTGATGCTCTTCAGCGGCCGGGCGCATCTGCGGCTTGCCGAGCAGGTCGCCGACCACCTGGGCACCGGCCTGGTGCCGACGACGTTCCGGGACTTCGCCAACAGCGAGCTCTACGTCCGCTACCAGGAATCCGTGCGTGGCTCCGACGCGTTCGTGATCCAGAGCCACACCGCACC
>CAZNCE010000223.1:0-4967 GCA_964571285.1 uncultured Nocardioidaceae bacterium
TGATGAACTTGACGCCCATCCCCTCGTACTCCTCCTGCAGCTCGTCCTGCAGCTCAAGGGCCTTCGGCGGCTGCTCGGACCGAACCTTGTCGGCCGCTTCCGTGACCGCCTGCTGCTGCTCCTCGGACAAGGAGTCCCAGGTCTTCTCCGCGACCCAGATCACCTGGCCGTTCATCTCGTGCTCGGTGATCGACATGATCGGTGCGACCTCGTAGTGCTTGTTCAGGCCGTAGTAGGTGACGGCGTTCTCGGCCGCGTCGACGACCCCGGTCTGCAGCGCGGAGTAGAGCTCGGGGAACGCCATGTGCACGGTCTGGGCCCCATAGGCCTTGAAGATCTTGTCCTCGGTGGCAGTCGCCTGGACGCGGATCTTCTTGCCCTTGATGTCGTCGATCGAGTGGACCTCGAAGTCGGCGTACATGTTGCGCAGCGGCAGCATGAAGAGGGTCAGTGCCTTGGCACCGTCGACCTTCTCCTCCGCCATCTCCTTGTAGGCCTCGTTGACCGGCTCGTCCTGGAAGACCTTCATCGCCATGTCGCGGTCGCCGACCAGGTAGTGCAGCGAGAAGATCCCGGACTCCTTCATGATGTTCGCCGCGTTCGCGGTGGACGAGATGATGAAGTCGACGTCGCCACCGCGGATCTTCTCCAGCAGGTCGGGTTCGCCGCCGAGCTGCCCGCCGGGGTACTGCTTGATGGTCATGTCGCCGCCGCTGGCCTCCTCGAGGCCCTCCCCGAAGATGTTGGCGGCGATCTCCTGCGCGGTGCCGGTGGGGCCCTCGTAGGCGAACACGAACTCTTCGCCTCCCCCGCCGCCTCCGCCGTCGCCGCTGCCTCCGCAGCCGGCCAGGGCGAGCGCGCCGGCGGCCAGAGCCACCGTGACTGCATGCCTGCGTGGGTTTCTCATTCTGCTGCTCCTGTGGGTGTTGGTGCTGGGTGGTCGGTTGTCTCGTCGGTGCTGTTGACGACCCCCGTCTTCGTCAGCTGTTCGACCTCCTCTTCGCTCAGCCCGGCCTCGGCCAGGACCTGCTGGGTGTCCTGTCCCAGGCGCGGCGGTGTCCGGCGCACGTTGGTGGGTGACTCGCTGAACCGGATCGGATGCTTGAGCAGCCGCACCCGCCCGGCCTCCGGGTGGTCGATCGTCTGGATCGGGTCGAGGTAACCGATCACCGGGTCCTCGACGAGTGCCTCGTAGTCGTTGACGGGGGCGCACCACACGCCGCGGGAGCGGAACAGCTCGATCAGCTCGGATCGGCTGAAGTGCGTCAGCAGCGGGCTGAGCGCGCGGTAGATCTCCTCCCTGCTGGTCAGGGCGACCGCGGGGTCCAGGTAGGGCTCCAACTCCTCCGGGGAGCCGAGCACATCGCTGATCAGCCGGATCGGCGACAAGGACAGGGCGACGTAGCCGTCCGACACCTGGTAGAAGCCGTACGGAGCCTCGTGGAAGGACGAGGCGAGTGGGACGTCCGGCCGCTCCACGACCGCGCCGTTGAGGTGGTAGAGCAGTGGCTCGGCCTGGAGATCGAGCGCCGCCTCCACCATGGTGACCTCGAGCCGCTGACCGTGGCCGGTACGCATCCGTCCGTGCAGTGCACCGAGGATGCCCATGGCCAGGAGCGATGCCGCGTGCTGGTCCACCACGGCGGAGCCGGCGGCGATCGGCGGTCCGTCCCGCGGGCCGGTGGCGGCGGCCAGCCCGGCGGTAGCCTGCAGCAGCAGGTCCTGGCCCGGCAGGTCACGGTACGGGCTGTCGGTGCCGTATCCCGAGGCCTCCGCGTAGATCAACCCCGGGTTCTCCTGCGACAAGTCGTCGTAGCTCAGACCGAGTCGTTCCATCACGCCGGGCCGGAAGTTGGCCAGCACCACATCGGCGTCCTTGCACAGCCGCGCCGCCAGCCGTCGACCATCGGGGGACTTCAGGTCGATCCCGACGCTGCGTACGTTGCGGTGTGCCAGCAGGAAGAACGTGCTGACTCCGTTGACGAAGCTTTCCGCCCCCGACCAGCGCCGCTCGTGCGGCCCGCGCACCGGTTCCTCGATCTTGATCACGTCGGCACCCATGTCGGCGAGGTACTGGGCCGCCGCCGGGCCGAGGAGGAACTGGGTGAAGGCGATGATCCGTACGCCGTGCAGCGGGCCGGCGGTGGTCGACTCGCCCGTCCCCTCGGTGCCGGGCGTTCCTGCTGTTGTCACGGTGTTCTTGCCTCCGCTCTCATCACCTTGCGAGCGATGATGCTGCGCTGGATCTGGTTGGTGCCCTCGTAGATCTGGGTGAGCTTGGCGTCGCGGTAGATCCGCTCGACCACAGACTCCTTCGTGTAGCCGTAGCCGCCGTGGATCTGCACGGCGTTGGACGCAGCGCGCACCGCAACGTCCGAGGCCAGCAACTTGGCCATCGACGCCTCCAGCGAGAACGGCTGGCCCCGGTCCTTGAGCCGGGCGGCGTGGTGGATCGCATGTCGGGCGGTCTCGGTCTCCACGAACATGTCGGCGATCATGTGCTGCACCACCTGGAAGCCCCCGATCGGCTCCCCGAACGCCTGCCGCTCGGCGGCATAGGAGCGGGACTCGTCGAGCGCCCGGACGGCCAGCCCGAGGGCCAGGCACGCGATCACGATCCGGCCGTTGTCGAACGAGCGCATGCAGTGCTCGAACCCGCGACCCTCCTCCCCCAGCAGCGCGTCGTCGGGCACGAACGTGTCGTCCAGGACGATGCCGGCGGTGCCGATGCCGCGCATGCCCATCAGCTCGTCCTTGTGCCCGACGACGAAGCCCTTGCCGGTGTCGCTGTCCGGGCTCTTCGGCACCAGGAAAGTGCTCAGGCCGCGGTGCCCGGGTGCCTCCGACGTACGGGCCAGCACGACGGCGAGCTCACCGACCGCTCCGGACGTCATGAACGCCTTGGTGCCGGTGATCCGCCAGCCGCCCTCGCATCTCCTCGCCCGGGTGGTGATCGAGGCGACGTCCGACCCCGCGCCGGGCTCGGTGACGGCGATCAGGCAGATCCGCCGGCCGGACACGATGTCGGGAAGGTGCTGCTCACACTGCTCGGGGGTTCCGACCCTGCCGATCAACTCGCTCTGCAGCTTGGCGAGCAACAGCGCGTTGGCGACTGCGCCGGAGGCCTTGGCCAGCTCCTCCATGACCAGGTCCATGGTGAGTTCGTCGGCTCCCGCACCGCCATAGCGCGGGTCCACGTTGAGTCCGAGGAAGCCGACCTTGGCCATCTCGTGGTAGAGGTCCCAGGGGTAGGACTCGTCCCGGTCGATCGCGGCGGCAAGCGGCTCCACGCGCTCGGCGGCGAAAGTGCGGGCGAGATCCCGGGCCGCCAGTTGCTCGGCGGTGAGGAAGACCTGCAGGCCTTCAGTCATTCTTCGACCCGCTTGAGGATGTGGGTCGCCACGGTCACGACCTCGCCGTGCTGGTTGCGCACCTCGATGTCGGAGAAGCACTTGTCCTGCTCGGCGTCGACCGACGCGACCCGGTACGTCACGGTGAGCGTGTCACCGATGAAGGCTGGCCGGACGAACCGTACGCGGTCGTAGCCGTAGGAGACCGTGTGCGGGTTGCCGAGCTGCTCGATCAGCTTCGACGAGCAGGTGGACATCAGCGCCACGGTGAACACACCGTGGGCGATCCGTTGGCCGTACCGGCTCTTGGCCATGTACTCGTGGTCGACGTGGTTTGGGCTGAAGTCCCCACTGATCCCGGCGAATCCGTGCAGGTCGAAATCGCTGACGGTCTTGGAGAACGTGACTTCCATACCGACTTCGGGGTCTCGCATGTGGTACCTCCAGGGTGCGTGTCTGGCCAGGGTGGCGGGGGGAGACGAGAGTCAGCGTCTGCGTCGGCTGCTCTCCCGGATCTCGAGGTGGTAGTCCAGCTGGACCGACTCGTCGACGGGCCGACCGGCGATCAGCTCGAGGCTCATCTCCATGGCCCGGAAACCGAAGTCATACTGGGGAAAGCTCACGCTGGTCAGCGCCGGCGAGACGTACGAGGCGAGCAGGATGTCGTCGCAGCCGACCACTGCGACGTCGTCGGGGACCCGCAGGCCGCGCTCCTGCAGCACCTGCAGGGCGCCGACAGCCGAATAGTCGTTGAACGACATCACGCCGTCGAACTCGACACCACGCTCGAGAGCGTCCTCCACCGACCGGCGGCCGGACTCGATGCGGAACTCGCCCTCGAAGACCAGCGACTCGTCGTAGGCGATGCCCTGTTCCTCCAGGGCCTCCCGATACCCCTGCAGCCGCTCAGCGGTGATCTGCCAGGTGCGCATGCCGGCGATGCACAGGACGCGTCGGCAGCCCTCGTCGAACATGTGGCGCATCGCCATCTTGATGGTGCCCACGTCGTCGACGCGCACGTTCGGGAACGGCAGCTGATGCGGCCCAACCGTCACCACGGTGGTGAGGTCCCAGGGCAGGTCGGTCAGGTGTGCCTCGTCCTCCAGGCCGCCGCCGGCGAAGATGATGGCGTCCACGCTCTGGTCGTACAGCGCACGGATCGTGGAGCGTTCCTTCTCAGGGCTGCGGTCGGCGTTGCACAGCACCATCGTGTAACCGGCCCGGTGGGCGGCGTCGTCCACGCCCCGCGCGATGGCGTGGAAGTAGTCGTCGGCGATATCCGGCACGACCAGCCCCACGGTGCGCGTGTAGCCCTTGCGGAGCGCGGCCGCCAATGAGTTGGGGCGGTACCGCAGCTTGCTCGCCGCCGCCTGCACGCGCGCCCTGGTCGCGGGCGCGATGTCGTCCGCACGGTCGTTCATCACCCGCGACACCGTGCTCACGGAGACGTTCGCCAGCTCGGCGACCGCCTTCGCGGTGGGCTTGGGCTGGCGCGCCGACGGATCGTCGTTCATCGGTGGCCCACCGGCAGCACGCCCGCGCTCTCCAGCGCGGCCCAGAGCCGCGCCCGCTCGTCGGCGGTCACCGGGCGCAGCGGCGGCCGCACCTTGGTGGTGT
>CAZNCE010000224.1:0-4869 GCA_964571285.1 uncultured Nocardioidaceae bacterium
AACATGGTCATGCCGGGGGCGCGCATGCAGATGATCGTGGTGATGAAGTTGACCGCGCCGAGGATGGTGCCGATACCGGCCATCCACAGGCCCATGGTCCACAGGTCACCGCCGACGCCGGGCGAGCGCACCTCGTCCGACAGCGGCGTGTACGCGAACCAGCCGAAGCTGGCGGCACCGAGCGGGGTGAGGAAGCCGGAGGAGGCGATCAGCCCGCCGAACAGGAACAGCCAGTAACTGAACATGTTGAGCCGTGGGAACGCCACGTCGGGCGCCCCGATCTGCACCGGCATCACCACGTTCGCGAACCCGACGAACAGCGGCGTCGCGAACAGCAGCAGCATGATCGTGCCGTGCATGGTGACCAGCTGGTTGTAGACCTCGTCGTCGACGAGCTGGTTGCCGGGGTAGAGCAGCTCCGCGCGGATGATCATGGCCATGATCCCGCCGAGGATGAAGAACGCGAACGACGTGGCGAGGTACATGTTCCCGATCAGCTTGTGATCGGTGGTCGACAGATACTTGGCGACCGCCTTGCCCAGCGAGCGCGTCGGCTCGTGCTCGGCGTGGATCGTGTGGCTGGATGCGGTGGTGGTCATCGCTCAGTCCCTGTCGGTGCCTCGGTTTCCAGTCCCGCAACGGTGTCGGTGTACTCCGCGCCCTTGGCCACACCGGTGTTGCCCTGGTCGGCCAGATCCTGCAGGTGCTGCTCGTAGTCGGCGCGGCTGACGATCTTCACGTGGAAGATCATCCGCGAGTGCGAGACGCCGCACAGCTCGGCACAGCGGCCCGGGAAGGTGCCGAGCTTGGTCGGTGTCGTGACCCAGGTGTTCTCCCGGCCCGGCACCACGTCCATCTTGAAGTACCACGACGGCACCCAGAAGGAGTGGATCACGTCGGGCGAGCGGAGCCGGAACTTCACCGTCTCGTCGACCGGCAGCCACAGGGTCGGCGGCTCGGCCACCGTGCCGGCCTCGAAGACGTCGTTGTGCACAGCGTCGGCCGGGTCCTGCCCGTCGGCGCCCAGGTAGTTGAAGGTCCACGACCACTGCTGCGCCACGACCAGGACCTCGTGGTCGACGTTCTTGTCGTCGGGCAGGATCTCGTTCTGCGCGACGACGGTGTGGTAGAAGAGCACGAAGATGACGATGAACGGCGCGATCGTGTACAGCGCCTCCAGCGGCAGGTGGTAGCGCACCTGCACCGGGACCTCGTCGTCGTTGCGCCGCCGGTAGCGGAACACCGACCACAGGATCAGGCCCCACACCAAGACACCGACCACGGCGGCCGCGATCCACGCGCCGATCCACAGCTCGCGCATGTGCGGCGCGGAGGAGTTCGTCGGCCCCGGCAGCCCGATGTTGCGCCACTGGCCCGGGGACTCCGCGCAACCGGTGAGGAAGAACAGGCAGAGCACGCCCACCACCGCGACGCGGCGGGTGCGGCGCAGTCGTCCGCGCGACCTGCGCGCAGCGAGATCAGGACCCACGAGGCGCCTTTCTCTTGCAGTGCTCGACGCGCCGTCGCCGAAGGCGCGCAGCGCGTCCGGCCGTGACGACGCATTGGTCTCCATCGGGCCACACACTAACGCAGCCAACCCCTCGGTGGGCGGGTAGGTCAACCGCTCGCGGCCATGTCGCCGGCGGTCGCCGCGCCACGGGTCTGTTCTCCCGTATTTATCCCGGTATCCGGGCACCTCCGTGCCACCATCGGGCCCGGCTTCGGAAGGCTCCGAAGTCAGGGTCGCGGGCAGCGCACGTGCGGTGCGACCTCCGCGGCCGCGGCGTCGCCGTAGGCGGACCGGAAACGGTCCAGGAACGCCTGCCGCGACAGCTCGTACTCCTGGGTGCCGACGGTCTCGATGACGAACGCGGCCAGGGTGCAGCCGACCTCGGCGGACCGCCGCACGTCCAGGCCCCACGCCAGCCCGGCGAGGTAGCCGCTGCGGAAGGCGTCGCCGACCCCGGTCGGCTCCACCGGCACCACCCCGGGTACGGCGGGGATCTCGAGCGGCTCGTGGTCCTTCTCCAGGATGCTGACGCCCTTCGCCCCGCGGGTGAGGACCCAGGAGCCGACCCGGTCCAGCACGTCGGCGACCGTCCAGCCGGTCTTCTGCTGCAGCAGCGCCGCCTCGTAGTCGTTGCTGACCAGGAACGCGGCCCCTTCGACCAGCCGGCGGATCATCGGGCCATCCCCGAAGTGCAGCTGCTGGGACGGGTCGGCGACGAAGTCGATCGCGCGCATCCGGCACTCGTCGGTGTGGCGCAGCATGGACTCGGGGTCGATGGGGCTGATCACCCCCAGGTCCAGGCCGTCGTGCCGGTCGGCGACCGGTTTGAGCTCGATCAGCCGGGCCTCGGACATCGCGCCCGCGTAGAAGGACGCGATCTGAGCCAGCTCCTTGTCGTTGGTGCAGATGAAGCGCGCGGTGTGCCGGCTCTCGCTGACGTGCACGTCGTCGCAGTCGACGCCGTGCCGCTCCAGCCAGGAGCGGTACTCGGCGAAGTCCTCCCCCACCGCACCGACCAGCACCGGGCGCAGGCCGAGGCAGCCGAGCCCGAAGGCGATGTTGGCCGCGCAGCCGCCACGGCGCACCTCGAGGTCCTCGACCAGGAAGGACAACGTCAGCCGCTCCAGCTGGTCGCCGACCAAGGAGTCGGAGAACCTGCCGGGGAAGGTCATCAGGTGGTCGGTCGCGATGGACCCGGTCACGGCGATGGTCACGCGTGCACTCCGGTGTTGGGAACCCTGGCCTGCGGTCAGCTCCGCGAGGAGCGCGCTCAGCCTAACGCCGTTCCGAGTTCCCGACCCGCTCGGCTACGCGCCCAGCCTCGGGAGCAGGGGGCCGCACAGGACTCACCCGCCGCGCTGAGGCGGCGGGTGAGGTCGGTCAGGGTCGGCGCGGAGCGCCGGGGAGGGATCAGTGGAAGGAGTCGCCGCAGGCGCAGGAACCGCTCGCCGTCGGGTTGTCGATGGTGAAGCCCTGCTTCTCGATGGTGTCGACGAAGTCGATCTCGGCACCCTGCAGGTAGGGCGCGCTCATCCGGTCCACCACGACGTTGACACCGCTGAAGTCGGCGACGATGTCACCGTCCAGGCTGCGCTCGTCGAAGAACAGCTGGTAGCGCAGGCCGGAGCAGCCGCCAGGCTGGACCGCGATCCGCAGCGCCAAGTCGGTGCGGCCTTCCTGCTCGAGCAGGCTCTTCACCTTGCCGGCGGCCTCGTCGGTGAGGTGCACCCCGGTCTTGGGCTGGGTGGCGGTCTGCGCGTCGTCCTGAACGGTCATGGTGCGCGTCTCCCAAAGTGAGTCACGTTTCGCCTTCCTCGTCCATGGTCGCACATGCGCGGTGCGAATCAACTGTCCGGCCGCGGGTCGGTACGCCGGCCACGGCCGCCGCGTACCGCATCGCGCGTACGCGGAGTCGACGGCTCAGAACGACCAGGTGCGCGCGGCGCGCTCCGCCAGCCGGCACAGGCTCTGGTAGGGCCGCTGGTAGGCGTCGCGCTCCCCGACCAGGTCGGTCATGGAATAGGCCGACTCGATCCCCAGGGCCCTGGTCTCGCGCCCGCCGATGCCGACCTGCCCGGCCAGCACCACACACGGGCGCAGCGCCCGCCCGGTGGCCTCGGCCACCCCGTAGGGCACGGTGCCGACGCGGGACTCGTGGTCGAACGACCCCTCCCCCGTCAGCACGACATCGGCCCAGCGCGCGGCGTCGCTCAGCCCGATCTCCTCGGCCACGAAGGCCACGCCCGGCACCTGTTCCCCGCCCAGGGCGAGCAACGCGAACCCCAGGCCGCCCGCGGCGCCCGCTCCACGCTTATTGGCGACCCGTCGTACCTCCGCGCCCGCGGCCGCCGCGAACGCCTCCAGCCACGAGTCGACCAGCGGCTTGCGCTCCTCGGCGACGCCCATCGGACCGCCGTGCACGTTGGTGGTGCCGATCAGCCCGAGCAGCGGGCTGTCGATGGCCGAGGCGAACCGGAGCTCGACCCCGGCCAACCGCGCACGCGCCGGCCGCAGGTCCAGCTCGGTGATGCCGGCCAGTCCGCTGGCGCCCCGGTCCAGCGGCCGGTCCGCGGTCGCGCCCAGGCGGGCCAGCAGTCCCGCGCCACCGTCGCCGGCGGCCGTACCCTCCGCGCCCACCACCACCCGGCGCGCTCCGGCGTCGAGCGCCGCGACCACGAGCTCGCCGACGCCCGCACTGGTGGCCCGCTCCGCGTCGGCGGTGCTCGCAGGGGTACGCCGCAGGTGCGCACCGCACGCCTGGGCGGCTTCGACGTACGCCGTGTGGTCGGCAATGAGCAGCCCGGCCGGGACCCGGTTGCCGTACAGGTCGCTGACCTCGACACCGAGCAGGTCGCCGCCGAGGCTGTGGTGCAGCACGTCGACGAACCCGGGCCCGCCCTCGGACATCGGCAGCTCGCGCAGCTGGTCGGCGGGGGCCCGCCGCGCCCAGCCCTCGGCGATCGCGTGCGCCGCCTGGATCGCGGTCAGGGTGCCGCTGAACGCCCCGGGGGCCACGACCACGCGCATGCACCCATCCTGGCAGCGTCGGCCGCGGTCAGTTGACCTGGCGGTCGCGGCCCTGCCAGTACGGCTCGCGCAGCTTGAACTTCTGCAGCTTGCCGGTGGCCGTACGCGCCAGCTCCTCGCGGAACTCGACGGAGGTGGGCGACTTGTAGCCGGCGATCCGGTCCTTGCAGTGCCGGATCAACTCCTCGCCGCTCACCTGCTCGCCCGGCTTGAGCACCACCAGCGCCTTGATGGTCTCGCCCCACTTCTCGTCGGGCACACCGATCACCGCCACCTCGGCCACCGCCGGGTGGCTGAACAAGGTGTCCTCGACCTCGATCGAGGAGACGTTC
>CAZNCE010000225.1:0-4827 GCA_964571285.1 uncultured Nocardioidaceae bacterium
ATGGTCGGGCTGACAGGATTTGAACCTGCGGCCTCGTCGTCCCGAACGACGCGCGCTACCAAACTGCGCCACAGCCCGTGAGCGCCGCGAGTCTACCCGAGTCCCGCCGCGCACCGGAAACCGCCCAGTGGCTGGAAACCCAGCGGGGCCGGATGCAGCGATCAGTCCTTGGCCCGCAGCGTCAGCAGGGTCGCCTCCGGTCGGCAGGCGAAGCGCACCGGGGCATACATCGACGTACCCAGCCCGGCGGAGACATGCAGCCACGAGGAGCGGCCGCCGTAGCTGTGCCGGTGCAGGCCGCGGGCCCGCTTGCGGTCGAGGTCGCAGTTGGTGACCAGCGCGCCGTAGAACGGAACCCGCAGCTGCCCGCCGTGGGTGTGCCCCATGATCAGCAGCGGATAGCCGTCGGCGGTGAACTGGTTCAGCACCCGCAGGTACGGCGCGTGCGAGACACCGATCGCCAGGTCAGCATCCGCAGGCGGACCGGCGACCGCGGGCAGGTCGTCGTAGCGCAGGTGCGGGTCGTCCACACCGGCGAACGCCAGCGTCAACCCGCCGACCTCGACCGTCTGGCGCCGGTTGGTCAGGTCCAGCCAGCCGCGCGCCAGGAAACCGTCGCGCAACTGGTGCCAGGGCATCTCGGGCTTGCGTGGCTTGGGCTGGCGGTCGGGACGCAGCAGATAAAGAGCCGGGTTCTTGAACACCGGCTCGAAATAGTCGTTGGACCCCATGACGAAGACCCCGGGGAAGTCCAACAGGGGATCCAGCGCCTCCAGCACAGTCGGGATGCCGCCCCGGTGCGACAAGTTGTCGCCGGTGTCGATGACCAGGTCCGGCTCCAGCGCAGCCAGGCCCCGCAGCCACGCCGTCTTCTTGCGCTGGTAGGGCGTCATGTGCAAGTCCGAGACCTGCAGGATGCGCAACGGACGGCTGCCCGGCGGTAGCACCCGGACGTCGTACCGGCGCAACGTGAACGCGTGCAGCTCGAAGCCGGCGGAGTACGCCAGGCCGGCTGCGCCGACGGTTGCGGTCATCGCGGCCGCCCGCGTGGCCTTGCCCAACAACTGCACGCGTACAGGCTGCCACACTGGTCGGATGGGAAGTCTCAAGGAGCGGTTGCGGGCGGATCTGACCAGTGCGATGAAGGCGCGGGACAGCGTCCGGGCCGGAACCCTGCGCATGGTCCTCACGGCGATCACCAACGCCGAGGTGGCCGGCAAGACTGCCACCACCCTGACCGACGAGCAGGTGACCGACGTGCTGACCCGCGAGCAGAAGCGTCGCCGTGAGGCCGCCGAGGCGTTCGGGTCCGCCGGTCGGACCGAGATGGCCGACAAGGAACGGACCGAGGGCAAGATCATCGCGGAGTACCTGCCCGAGCAGCTCACCGAGGCCGAGATCAGCGCGATCGTGCGGGAGGCGATCGCGGCGAGCGGCGCCGACGGCCCGAAGGCGATGGGCCAGGTGATGGGAGCGGTCCAGCCGAAGGTCAAGGGCCGGGCCGACGGTGGCGTGGTGGCCGCCGAGGTCCGCCGCCAACTGGCTGGCTGAGCGAGCCGACCGGCTGGTCAGCCGACGCTAGCCTGCGGAGGTCTCCGGCTAGTCGTTGCCGCCGCCGTTGTTGCCGCCGCCGCCGCCGTTGTTGCCGCCGCCGCCGTTGTTGCCGCCGCCACCGCCGCCGCCGTTGTTACCGCCGCCACCGCCGCCGCCGTTGTTGCCGCCGCCACCGCCGCCGCCGTTGTTACCGCCGCCGCCACCGCCGCCGTTGTTACCGCCGCCACCGTTGTCACCGCCGCCACCGCCGTTGCCGGGTGGCTTCGGCTTCTGCTTCGGCGGTTCGGGGGCCGGGGGCGGCGGAGGCGGCACGTACGGTGTGCCGTCGGAGATGTAGATGGTCACGGTCTGGCCCGAGTAGGCCTGCGACCCGGAGCCCGGCGAGGTGTAGGCCACCGAGCCCTGGGCATAGCCGCTGTCCACCTGGTAGTCGTTCTCGATGACGCCACGGAAGCCGGCCTTGTTCAGTCGCTGACGTGCGGCCTCGGGCTGCATGCCGCCCACCGACGGCACCGGCAGCGGGATGCCGTGCACGGTCTTCGGATCCGGCCGGTGGAAGCCGGTGTTCGGCAGCCAGTTGTCGACCACGCTCATCGCGTCATACCACATCGGCGCCGCCAGGCCCGTACCTGAGGCGGAGGTGACGTAGGAGCCGCCGACGGTGTGGCCGTTCAGCGAGATCGGGTGGCCCACCGAGTTCGCGCCGGCAACCATGGCCGCGGTCGCGAGCTTCGGTGTGTATCCGATGAACCAGACCGACATGTTGTCGGAGTTCGTACCGGTCTTGCCGGCGGCCGGGCTGTCGAGCTGGTAGTTCTGCGCGAAGCCGCCCGGCTCGATCACGCCACGGAGCACCGCGTTGACCGCGTCCGCGGTGGCCTTCGGCATCACCCGCTGGCAGTTCGGTCCCTGTACCGCGACCTTGCGGCCCTTCCGGTCCAGCACCTCGGTCACCGGGATCGCGTTGCAGTGTTCGCCGCGGGCGGCGAACGTGGCGTAGGCCTCGGCCATCTCCAGCGGGCTGACCGAGGTCACACCGAGGGTCCAGGTGGGCACCTGGGGACCCGGGTTCGCCAGGCCCATCGCCTTGGCCAGTCGCCAGGGCTTGCAGATGCCGGTCCGCAGCTCGAGCTGCATGAAGTAGGTGTTCACCGACTCCCGGGTGCCGGTGAACATGTTCTTGTCCCCGGAGGTCGTGGAGTTGTGCACGGTGAAACTGCCGACGCGCCGGCCCTTCGGGCAGGTGAGGTTGGAGAACTGGCTCTCCTGGAAGCTCATCGCCGACGGCGAGTAGATCTGTTCGTTCATCGGCAGACCCATGGTGATGGCGGTCGCCAACACGAACGGCTTGAACGTCGAGCCGGCCTGGAAGCCGTTGTTCAGCGGGGAGTACGGCTTCGGGACGATGTAGTTGAAGTAGGTTTCACCCTTGTTGCGGTCGCCGCCCATCGGCCGCGACTGCGCGAAACCGAGCACCTTCCCGGTGCCCGGCTGGACCATGGCGAGTGAGCCGATCGCCTGGTCCTTGGAGAACACGTGCTTGTTCACCGACTTCTGCACCGCCCGCTGGTAGCGCAGATCGATGGTGGTGCGCACGGTGAGGCCGCCACGCAGCAGCAGCCGCTCCCGCTGCTCGGGGCTGTCGCCCAGCGCCGGCTGCTGCAGCAGCCACGCACGCACGTAGTCGCAGAAGAACGGCGCCTGCGAGGAAACGCACCCGTTCGGGGTGGGATGCACATCCAGTCCGAGCTTGGCCTTCATCGCCTTCTCGGCCGTGCTGCGCGGGAGCTTGCCCACCTCGACCATGACGTTCAGCACCGTGTTGCGTCGCCGGAGCGCCACCTTGGGGTGGTTGGTCGGGTCGTAGCCAGTGGGGTTCTTCACCAGCCCGGCGAGCAGCGCGGCCTGCTGAAGGTTCAGCTTCTTCGCCGACACCCCGAAGTAGTGCTGTGCCGCGGCCTCGATGCCGTACGCCCCGTCGCCGAAGTAGGCGATGTTGAGGTAGTCGAGCAGGATCTGGTCCTTGGTGCGGTGCTCCTCGACCCACAGCGCGTAGCGCAGCTCGCGCAGCTTGCGGGCGTAGGTGTCCGCCGTCGCCTCGGCCCGCTCAGCCTTGGTCTGGGCGGACTCGACCAGCGTCATCTTCACCAGCTGCTGGGTGATCGACGAGCCGCCCTGTTGCACGCCGCCCTGCGCCTGGTTGGTCACGAACGCCCGGATGGTGCCCTCGACATCCAGCGCGCCGTGCTCGTAGAAGCGGCGGTCCTCGATGGACACGATCGCGTCGCGCATCACCTTCGCGACGTCGTCGAGGGAGTCGACCTGGATCCGATTCTCGTCGTAAAGCGTGGCCAGAACGCGTCCGTCCTTGGTCAGGATGCGGGTACGCTCCGGGGAGGGAGCGGTGTTCAGCTCAAGAGGCATCGCCTCCGCGGCGTCCGAGGCCTGTTTGGCCCCGAATCCCAGGAGCCCGGCGACAGGCAGCGCGAGACCGGCCATCAACACTCCGGACAGCACGCTGACCCCGAGCATCACGATGAGCTGGGGGACGACGCCACGCTGGTTTCGCCTCCACGACATGCCCATCAGGGTACGCGGTCGAGGCCAGCGGGTCATTTCCACGGAACCGGGGCGCGCCGACCATAGTCCGTTCGGGCTATGCCAAGTCCACCCGCACAGACCCTGCCGCGTGACCCCGTGAATGCCTACGCTCAGTGATGGATGAGGTCAGGCAAATCGGACGAGCGGTTCGCGGGTTCGGTGGGGAGTGTCGGACCCGAACGAGCCCCCTCATCTCGGGCCAAGGGAGGGTCTCGGATGTGGAATGAGGACTGGACGAAGGACGCCTTGTGCCGTGATCAGGCGCCGGACCAGCTCTTCGTCAAGGGGGCAGCCCAGAACCGGGCCAAGCAACTGTGCCACGGATGCCCGGTACGCACCGAATGCCTGGCCGAGGCGCTGGACAACCGGATCGAGTGGGGCGTGTGGGGTGGTCTCACGGAGCGTGAGCGTCGTGCACTGTTAAAGCGACGGCCGACGGTGCGCTCTTGGCGAGCCTTGCTGGAGGCTGCTCGGGAGGAGCACGCCGCCACCGTCGCGGCTCAGGTGCCGTCCCGGGTGGCTGCTCCGGGGTCCTTCGAGGTGTCCGTGAGCACAGCCGCGAGCCAGCTCAGCGCCTGATGATCGGCTGAGTCCCGCGGGGTCCTCGGGGGCCGGTACCGTCCTGGGGAGGGGTCGGGTCGGCCGGGATCCCCGGCGGGGCTGTCAGCCGGC
>CAZNCE010000226.1:0-4821 GCA_964571285.1 uncultured Nocardioidaceae bacterium
GGCGCGCAGCACCTGGCGCTGGCGACCAACGTCATCGTCGCCTCCGTCGACGCGCTGCGCGACAACGGCGTCGAGTTTCTGGACACCCCGGACTCCTACTACGAGGACCCGGAGCTGCGCGCCCGGATCGGGGAGGTACGGGTGCCGATCGAGGAGCTGCAGCAGCGCGGCATCCTGGTCGACCGGGACGAGGACGGCTACCTGCTGCAGATCTTCACGAAGCCGATCGGCGACCGGCCGACCGTGTTCTTCGAGCTGATCGAGCGGCACGGCTCGCTGGGCTTCGGGAAGGGCAACTTCAAGGCGCTGTTCGAGGCGATCGAGCGGGAGCAGGAGCTGCGCGGCAACCTGTGACCCGCCCGCTGCGCGGTGCGCGGCCCGGTCGCGTTCAGCGCCCGGTGGCCGGCGCGGCCGTGGGGACGGCGTCGGCCACCAGCGGCTGGCCCTCACAGCAGGAAGCCTTGAACTTGCAGTGCGGGCACAACCACCGGGTGGCCACGGGCTCGAACGGGCGGTGGCAGTTGTCGCACTCGATCATGCGGCCACGCTACGCCGTACGATCGCTGCCATGGCCGACGAACACGCCGCCCCGCACGGCGGCGCCAAGCCCGCCGGCAGGGATGCCGCACACTGGGACCAGCGCTACGCCGACACCGACCGGCTGTGGTCGGCCGAGCCGAACGCGATCGTCGAGCAGATCGTGGCCGACGATCCACCGGGCACCGCGCTCGATGTCGGGACGGGCGAGGGACGGCACGCGGTTTGGCTTGCCCAGAAGGGCTGGCGCGTCACCGCGGTCGACTTCTCCGCGGTCGGCGTCGACCGTGGTCGGCAGGGCGCGGCCGAGCGCGGTGTCGAAGTGGACTGGGTGCTGGACGACATCCGCACCTGGCGCCCGCCGCCCGGGACGGTCTACGACCTGGTGCTGGTCGCGTACCTGCACCTGTCCGGTGACGTGCTCGCCGGGCTGGGCGACTGGGTGGCACCCGGCGGTCACCTGGTGATCCTCGGCCACGCGCTGCGCAACCTCGCGGACGGCGTCGGCGGACCGCAGGACGCCACGTTGCTGCACACCGAGGAGCAACTGCGGGGCGCGGCGACCGGGCTCCGGATCGACCAGCTGGGCGAGATCTTGCGACCGACCCCCGACGGCGACGCGATCGACCTGCTGCTGGTCGCCCGGCGCTGACCTGCTCACGGCCCTCGCCCGGCAGCCCGAAATGGGTTGTTGCGAGCCGGCTGCGATGGAAGGGTCGCCGGCATGGCGTCGGTTGTAGAGAACATCTGCCTGGACTGTCACGACCCGTTCGCGCTGGCCCGGTTCTGGAGCCAGGTGCTGGACATCCCGATGGACCCCGAGGACTCGCCGGACGACGACGAGACCGGGTTCGAGCTGCCCTCAGGGCACGCGTTCTTGTTCCTGCGGGTCCCCGAGCCGAAGGCAGTCAAGAACCGGATGCACGTGTGCCTGCAGCCGCAGGGCCCGCGCGACCGGGAGGTCGACCGGCTGCTCGGCATCGGCGCCACCATGGTGCACGACCTGCGCAAGCCGGACAGCGGGTGGGCGGTGCTCGCCGATCCGGAGGGCAACGAGTTCTGCGTGCTGCGCAGCGCGGCCGAACGCGCCGGCTGACCCACTCCACCGCATCCGCCGGGCGGATCTGTGGCGAACCCTGAAAAGCGAGCGCCGCGGGCGGGGTGGAAGGCGAGCGCGCCGGGCGGTCAGGCGGTGATGCGCCCGCGCACCTCGCCGAGGCTGATCCGGCCGCCGTCCTCCGCCGGTGCGGACGCGCGGAGCACCACCTCGTCGCCGTCCTCGAGGAATGTCCGCTCGGCACCGTCCAGCCGGACCGGCTCCGATCCGCCCCACGACAGCTCCATGAACGAGCCGCGCTGGTCCTTGTCCGGCCCGCTCACCGTTCCGGACGCGAACAGGTCGCCGCAGCGCAGCGACGCCCCGTTGACGGTCAGGTGCGCCAGCATCTGACCGGGGGACCAGTACATCGCGCGGTACGGCGGATGCGACACCACGGTGCCGTTCCACTCGATCTCGAAGTCGATGTCGAGTCCCGCGTCGCCTTCCACCCGCAGGTACGGCAGCGGCTCCGGCTCCTGGCGGGGCAGCTGCGCCGCGGCGGCCGAGAGTGCGGCCAACGGCGTCACCCAGGCCGAGATCGAGGTCGCGAACGACTTGCCCAGGAACGGGCCGAGCGGTTGGTACTCCCAGCCCTGGATGTCGCGCGCCGACCAGTCGTTGACCAGCACGACTCCGAACACGTGGTCGGTCAGCGCGTCGGCGGCGACCCGCCCCCGCTCCGCCGGCGTGCCCACGACGAAGCCGAGCTCGGCCTCGATGTCCAGGCGTTGCGACGGCCCGAACACCGGGGCGTCGGCGTCCTTGGGCTTGCGCTGTCCGTGTGGCCGCCGGATCTCGCTGCCGGACACGACCACGGTCCCGGCACGGCCGTGGTAGCCGACCGGCAGGTGCCGCCAGTTCGGTAGCAGCGGCGGCGAGCCCGGCCGCAGGATCTGCCCGAGGTTGCTCGCATGCTCCAGGGAGCAGTAGAAGTCGACGTAGTCGGCGACCTCGAACGGCAGGTGCAGCCGCACGTCCGACAGTGGCAGCAGGAACGGCTCCACCTCCTCCCGTGCGGCCTCGCCCTCGAGCAGGTCGGTCAGCCACGAACGCACCGAGTCCCAGGTTGCCCGGCCGGCCGCCATCAGGTCGTTCAGCCGTGGCTCCTCGAACAGCTGCGACTCCTCCAGCATCTGCGAGGCGGCCAGCGACGCCAGGTCGACCACGAAGTCGCCGATGCGCACCCCGACCCGCGGGTTGTCGCCGCCCCGGCTGAAGACGCCGTACGGCAGGTGCGTCACGTCGAACCCGGAGCCCGCCGCACCCGGCACCCAGCTGCTCATCGCGCACCTCCCGCAGTGTCGGGGCCGGTCAGTAGGCCGAGGGAGACCAGGTCGTCCACCGGCTCGGCGATGCTGCAGCTGCCGAAGGAGCGGAACCACCGGCGCGCGGACTCGACCGCGGCCGGACCCAGCTCGCGTACGCCTCTCACGACCGAGTCGGGCTCGCGGTCCTCCAGTGCGGCGGCGATGTCGTCGGCGTTCGCGCCGTCCAGCGCCGCCCGCGTCGCCAGCAGTACGTTCAAGAAGCCGTGTTGCTCGAATCCCGTATCCGTGGCGCGCTGCCGTACGGCGTGGTGCAGCCCGGCGGTGCACTTGAACTCCAGCTCCCGGTCCAGCGAGGCGTTGATCATCGTGGCCAGCTCCGCGGCGGAGGGGAACGCGTCCGAGTCCGGGCCGCCGGTGCGGAATTTCAGCCGGTGTCCCGCCGCGGCGATCTCGTCCAGGGCGTCCAGCCAGCCCGCGGACGCGTCCGGCCCGTACAGCCGCGGCACCTCGAGGTAGGCGTCCGCGTCGTCCGGCAGCGAGCCCGCGAGCACGGTGGTGGCTCGCGTGGCGTTGTGGGCAAGGTTGTCCTCGTCGCGCAGGGCGAACTCGACGGCCACGACGCGCAGCCGGTCGTCCCGCTGCGCCCAGACCAGGGCCGGGTCGATGGCGCCGGCGCCGCCAGAGACGGTGAGGCTCAGGGCCAGCGGTGTGGGCAGGTCATCGGCGGCGTCCAGCGCCTGCTGGAGCTCGGGCAGCCGACGGTCCGAGCACACCAGGGGCCCGACCAGGTCTGCGTACCAGGCCGCGCGATGACGGTGATGGGCCGGCAGCGCCTCGACCATCGGCAGGTCCCCGGGCGGGAAGATCGCCGCATCGTCGACCAGGGCGCGAAAGCTTGCTTCGGTCACGTCGCCAGCCCCTCAACGACGGCACGTACAGCGGTGGCGGAGAAGGACCCGGACGGGTCCGGTTTGGACGTTGACATCGGGGCCGACTGTAACGCAATGTGTTGGTAACCGGACCCTGGCGTTCGATAACAGGACATTCACCCGAGGAGTCGAGCACGATGGCGCACTACCAGCGCGTGGGAGCGGTGCCCCCCAAGCGGCACACCCAATTCCGCGACGAGCACGGGGGGCTCTACTACGAGGAGCTGATGGGCGAGGAGGGGTTCAGCTCCGATGCCTCGCTGCTCTACCACCGCGGCGTGCCGTCGGCCATCGTCGACTCGCAGGTGTGGGAGCTCGGGGATCTGGCGACCACCTCCAACCATCCGCTCAAGCCGCTGCATCTCAAGCTGCACACGCTGTTCGACACCGACGAGGAGCTGGCGTGGAAGGCGAACGACCCGGTCACCGCCCGCCGGCTGGTGCTCGGCAACGCCGATGTGCGGATCGGCTACGTCGTCGCGGGGGAGCCGTCGCCGTACTACCGCAACGCGATCGGCGACGAGTGCGTGTACGTCGAGGACGGCGCGGCGGTCGTGGAGACGGTGTTCGGGAAGCTGTCGGCGCGCAAGGGCGACTACGTGATCATCCCGCGGGCCACCACGCACCGCTGGCTCCCGGACGACTCCACCGGTGTGCCGCTGCGGCTGTACGCCATCGAGGCGAACAGCCACATCTCGCCGCCCAAGCGCTACCTGTCCCGGTTCGGGCAGTTCCTCGAGCACGCGCCGTACTGTGAGCGCGACCTGCGCATGCCCACCGAGCCGTTGCTGGCCGAGGGTTCCGACGTCGAGGTGCTGGTCAAGCACCGGGGCAGCGGCCCGCAGTCGCAGGGCGGCCTGGTCGGCACCCTGCTGACCTACGCGACGCACCCGTTCGACGTGGTCGGCTGGGACGGCTGCCTGTACCCCTACACGTTCAACGTCGAGGACTTCATGCCGATCACCGGCAAGGTGCACCAGCCGCCGCC
>CAZNCE010000227.1:0-4821 GCA_964571285.1 uncultured Nocardioidaceae bacterium
CGGGTTCTTCAAGGCGGGGCTGTTCCTGGGCGCCGGCTCGGTGATGCACGCGATGAACGACGAGGTGGACATGCGGAAGTTCGGCGCGCTGGCGCCGGTCATGCCGATCACCTTCCTCACCTTCGCGATGGGCTACCTGGCGATCATCGGCTTCCCCGGCTTCTCCGGCTTCTGGAGCAAGGACGGGATCATCGAGTCGGCGCTGTCGCAGAACGCGATCGTCGGCATCGGCGCCCTGATCGGCGCCGCGATCACCGCGTTCTACATGACGCGGCTGATGCTGATGACCTTCCTGACCGGCAAGCGGTGGGACGACGATGCGCATCCGCACGAGTCGCCCGCGGTGATGACGATCCCGCTGATCGTGCTGGCCGCGTTGTCGGTGCTCGGCGGGCTGCTGCTGCTCGGCCACTGGATCGTCGACTGGCTGACGCCGGTGGTCGGCTCCGAGCACCACGAGCTGCCCATCCCGGTCTGGCTGGTGCAGATCTTCGCCGTGCTGGCGATGGTGATCGGCGTCGCGATCGCCTGGGTCACCGTCGGCCGCCGAGAGGTTCCGCGCACCGCGCCGACCCGCGTCTCGTGGGTCACCCGCGCCGGCCGCGCCTACCTGTACGGCGACGCGTTCAACGAGGCGGTGCTGATGCGGCCGGGCCAGTACCTCACCCGTGCCCTGGTCTATCTGGACGGCGCCGGTGTGGACGGCGCGGTCAACGGCATCGGCGGCCTGATCGGCGGATCCTCCGGCCGGCTGCGGCACCTGCAGACCGGCTTCGTCCGCTCGTACGCCTTGACCACGATGGCCGGAGTGCTGGTGGTCGTGTTCGCCCTGCTGGCGGTGAACCTGCTATGAGGTGCACCGCACGAGCGAACCCGACCGTCCGCCCTGACCTGCAGGAGAGGTGCCCATGCTCTGGTTGACCGTACTGGGCGCGCTGCCGTTCGTCGGCGCCGCCGTGGTGTGGCTGCTGCCCCGGCAGAGCACCGAACTGGCCAAGCAGGTCGCGCTCGGCTTCTCCGTGGTGGTGCTGGCGCTGGCCTGCTACCTGGCGACCCAGTTCGACCCGCACGGCGGGATGCAGTTCACCGAGCAGTACACCTGGATCAAGGCGTTCGGCGCCTACTACGCGCTCGGGCTGGACGGCATCGGGCTGCTGATGGTGCTGCTGACCGCGGTGCTGACCCCGGTCGTGATCCTGGCCTCGTGGTGGGACGCCGAGGGCGGCCGGTGGAGCGTGAAGTCGTTCTTCGCCTGGATCCTGGCGCTGGAAGGGCTGTCGCTCGGGGTCTTCATGGCCACCGACGTGTTCTTGTTCTACGTGCTGTTCGAGGCCACGCTGATCCCGATCTACTTCCTGATCGGCGGATTCGGCGGCCGGCGCCGCTCGTACGCGTCGATGAAGTTCCTGCTCTACAACCTGTTCGGCGGGCTGATCATGCTGGCCGCGGTGGTCGGGCTCTACGTGGTCGCCAACAACAGCGACACCGGCCCGACGTACCTGCTGTCGGACCTGAGCCAGCTCACCCTGGACACGACCACCGGCCGGTGGCTGTTCGCCGGGTTCTTCATCGCCTTCGCGATCAAGGCGCCGATGTGGCCGGTGCACACCTGGCTGCCGGACTCGTGCAGCGAGGCGACGCCGGGCACCTCGGTGCTGCTGGTCAGCGTGCTGGACAAGATCGGCACCTTCGGCATGCTGCGGTTCTGCCTCGGCATCTTCCCGGAGGCCTCGCAGTGGGCCACCCCGCTGGTGATCGTGCTCGCGGTGATCAGCATCATCTACGGCGGGCTGCTGGCGATCGGCCAGAACGACATCCGCCGGCTGATCGCGTTCACCTCGGTGTCGCACTTCGGCTTCATGGTGCTGGGCATCTTCGTGCTCAACCCGCAGGGCCACGCCGGCGCGCAGCTGTACATGTTCAACCACGGCATCTCGACCGCGGGACTGTTCCTGGTGACCGGCTACTTCATCTCCAGACGCGGGTCGAAGTTCATCAGCGACTTCGGCGGCGTCGAGAAGGTCGCACCGATCACCGCGGGTCTGTTCTTGCTGATCGGGCTGTCGTCGCTGTCGCTGCCCGGCCTGTCGCCGTTCGTCAGCGAGGTGATGGTGCTGGTCGGCACCTGGTCGCACTCGATCGCGGCGGCCGCGGTGGCCATCATCGGCATCGTGCTCGCGGCGCTCTACATCCTGATCATGTACCAGCGCACGATGACCGGTCCGGCGCGACCGAGCACCTCGTCGATGACCGACCTGAACGTCCGCGAGATCGTGGCGCTGGCCCCGGTGGTGGTGCTGCTGATCGGCCTGGGCTTCTTCCCCAAGCCGGCGCTGGCGGTGATCAACCCGAACGTGGAGGCCACCTTGCAGCACGTCGGCGTCAGCGAGCAGCCGCCCGCGGTGCCCGCCACGACACAGGCTGAGGGAGGCGAGTGATGAGCGCGGTCGCGATCCTGGCGTCCGGCGCCGGAGTGTCCACGGCCACCATGACGGCCCCGGACATCGGCTACGGCAACATCTCGCCGCTGCTGGTCGTGTTCGGCACCGGGGTGCTCGCGGTACTGGTGGAAGCCTTCGTTCCCCGCCGGCTCCGCTACCTCACCCAGGTCGTGGTGGCGGTGGTCGGCCTGCTGGTCGCGCTGGTCTGCACCATCTGGCTGGCCTACACGCTGCCGTCGATCGGCGACGGCGCGGCGCTCGGCGTGATCGACGCCGAAGGGGCGATCGCCGTGGACGGGCCCTCGGTGTTCTTGTGGGGCGTGCTGCTGGTGCTCGGCATCATCAGCGTGCTGCTGTTCGCCGAGCGCCGCCTCGAGGGCGGCGTGACCGCGTTCGCCGGGCAGGCCGCCGCGCTGCCCGGCACCGAGGCGGAGCGCGAGGCGTCCACCCGCGGGCTGGAGCACACCGAGGTGTTCCCGCTGCTGCTGTTCGCGCTCGGCGGGATGATGCTCTTCCCGGCGGCCAACGACCTGCTCACCATGTTCGTCGGGCTCGAGGTCCTCTCGCTGCCGCTGTACCTGCTGTGCGGGCTCGCTCGGCACCGGCGGCTGCTCAGCCAGGAGGCCGCGCTGAAGTACTTCCTGCTCGGCGCCTTCAGCTCCGGGTTCTTCGTCTACGGGATCGCGCTGGTCTACGGGTACGCCGGATCGATGAGCTTCGCGCAGATCGCCGAGGCGGTGTCCGGGCGCACCGGGGGCCACGCACTGCTGATCGGCGGGATCGCACTGATGGCGGTCGGCCTGATGTTCAAGGTCGGCGCGGTGCCCTTCCACAACTGGAAGCCGGATGTCTACCAGGGAGCCCCCACCGCGGTCACGGCGTTCATGTCCGTGGCCACCAAGGTGGCCGCCTTCGGCGCCCTGATCCGGCTGTTCTACGTCGCCTTCGGCGGCGCACGCTGGGACTGGACCCCGATGCTCTGGGTCATCGCGATCGCCACGATGGTGGTCGGTTCGGTGCTGGCGCTGTGCCAGACCGACATGAAGCGACTGCTCGCCTACTCCTCGGTCTCGCACGCCGGTTTCGTCCTGGTCGGCCTCGTCGGCGCCCGCTCGCTGGGGGTGCTGCACCCCGGTCAGATCCAGCCCGTCCAGGCGGTGCTGTTCTACTTGATCACCTACGGCTTCATGACCGTGGCCGCCTGGGCCCTGCTGATGGTGGTGCGCGACAGCAACGGGGAGGCGACCGCGTTCGACCGCTGGGCGGGGCTGGGCAAGCGGTTCCCGCTGGTGGGCGGGGTCTTCGCGTTCCTGCTGCTGGGCATGGCCGGCATCCCGTTGACGAGTGGCTTCACCGGGAAGTGGGCGGTGTTCTCCGCCGCGCTGGCGGCGGGGGCGTGGCCACTGGTCATCATCGCGGTGCTGGCGGCGGCGATCGCGGTCGCCTTCTACATCCGGGTGATCGTGCTGATGTTCTTCGTCGACCCGACCGACACCGGGGACGACGCGGTGCGTATCGCCATCCCGAGCTGGCTGACCACGACGGTCGTCGCGGTGGGAGCCGCCGCAACCCTGGTGCTGGGCATCGTCCCGGGTCCGCTTCTCGACCTGCTCGGTCGCGTGGGAGTATTCATTCGGTGAGGACTCCGCAGCAAGCCGCCGGATCACCCGGTGCCTGCGTGGGGACCCCGAGGTGACCTCGGGCCTGGCGCTCCCCGTGCCGGATGCCGGCCTGGAGGCACGGCTGCGTGGACGGATGAAGCGCGTCGAGGAGGACCTCGCCGTCCACGTCGTCAGCGAGGCGGGCTTCGTGACCGAGGCCGCCCGGCATCTGCTCGATGCCGGAGGGAAGCGCTTCCGGCCGCTGCTGGTGCTGATGGCGGCCGAGGCGGGGGACCGGCCGGAGTCCGAGGAGGTGCTCATCGCGGCCTCGGTCGTCGAGCTCACCCACCTGGCCTCGCTCTACCACGACGACGTGATGGACGAGGCGGACCTGCGCCGCGGTGCCGAGTCCGCGAACGCACGCTGGGACAACCACGTGGCGATCCTCACCGGTGACTTCCTGTTCTCGAAGTCCTCGGAGCTGACCGCGCTGCTTGGCGCGGACGCCGTACGCATCCAGTCACGCACGTTCACCCGCCTGGTGGAGGGCCAGATCCTGGAGACCCTCGGTCCCGGCGAGGATGACGACCCGCTGGAGCACTACCTGCGCGTGGTCGCGGGCAAGACCGGCGCGCTGATCGCCACCTCGGCCCGCTACGGTGCCCGGTTCTCCGGGGTCTCCCGCGAGGTCGAGGAGGGCCTCACCGCCTACGGCGAGAAGGTCGGTGTCGCCTTCCAGCTCTCCGACGACCTCTGGGACGGCGCCTCGGAGTCCCAGG
>CAZNCE010000228.1:0-4695 GCA_964571285.1 uncultured Nocardioidaceae bacterium
GCTACAGCAGGGCCGGGTCGACGGCCGCCGCCATAGCGGCGTACCCCGCGTCGTTGGGATGCAGGTGGTCGCCGCTGTCGTAGGCGGGCAGCAGTCGGCGCGGGCGGTCCGGGTCGCGGAGCGCGGCGTCGAGGTCCACGACCGCGTCGAACTCCCCGGACGTGCGGATCCAGCGGTTCAGCCGCTGCCGGTCCCGCTCCCCCGCGGGCGTGTACTCCGGCCAGCCCCGATAGGGCAGCAGCGTCGCACCGACCACCCGCAGGTGGTGCGCCCGGGCCACCGCGATCAGCTGCCGCTGCACCGCGATCAGGTCCCCGGCGTCGACCTCGCCGCGGGTGAGCTGGATGTCGTTGACGCCCTCCAGCAGCACCACCGTGCTCACCCCGGGCTGGCTCAGCACGTCCCGGCGGAACCGCGCCATCGCGGCCTCCCCGCGGGTTCCCCGGTCGGCGAGCAGCCGGTTGCCGCTGATGCCCGCGTTGAGGACGCCGAACCGTCGCGCCGCGGGCCGGCGCAGCATCCGATCGGCGACCCGGTCGGGGTAGCGGGCGTTCCGGCCGACGCTGGAGCCGGTCCCATTGGTCAGCGAGTCACCGAAGAACACCACCGAGCGGGTGGCCGGGCCGTGGACGTCGACCCCGGTCAGCACCGCCCGGAACTCGCCGACCGCCCGGAAGGGCGCCGGCCCGGCCGCGGTGGCGTCCCCGGGGGCAAGCCACGCCGTCGCCGCCGCCTGGGGGTGCTGGGTCAGCGGACCGGTGGCGCCGTCGACGTACATGCTGACGACCAGCTGCCGGCCACCGCCGACGGCCATCCGCACCGGGTCCGACACCGACTCGGCGCCGGTGGCCACCGTGACCCGCTGCCGGCCGTCCCAGGACACCGGGACGACCCGGCCCGCGGCGGCTGGCGCCGCACCGGCCAGTGCGGGCGCGACGGTCACCCGGGCCACGGTCAGCGGCGCAGCGCCGAACACGTTGGACAGCCGCAGCCGGATCCGGTCTCCGCCGGCGGACAGCCGGACCACTTGGCGCAGCGTCGCGTCGGAGAATCCGTCCGCGGTGACCCCGGTCGAGTCCGGCCGGACCATGGCCGCGGCCCAGCTGCCGACCCACCCGGGCTCACGCAGCGCGGATTCGCCGCGCGGCGGCGCGACGGTCCAGGTCGCCGCGGTGGCGAGTGCGGCAGCGGTCACCAGCAGCAGCGCCCGCCGCGCGACCACGCCGATTCGCATGCCGTCCTCATCTGTGTCGGTAGGGTGCCCGGCGTGGACTCCCAGTACCGTCCCGTCGGCTCCGCGGAGACGATAGCCGCTAACCGGCGCGACTGGGACCGCAATGCCGACGAGTACCAGCGCGAGCACGGCGCGTTCCTCGGCGACGTCCGGTTCCGGTGGAGTCCCGAGGGCCTGGACGAGGCCGAGGCGCACCTGCTGGGCGAGGTCGCCGGCCGCCGCGTGCTGGAGGTCGGCTCCGGCGCCGGGCAATGCGCCCGCTGGCTGGTGACGCAGGGTGCCGAGGCGTACGGCCTGGACCTGTCCATCCGGCAGCTGCAGCACAGCCGCCGGATCGACGACGCGACCGGCATCGACGTGCCCGCTGTCTGCGCCACCGCGACCGTGCTGCCGTTCGCCGACGGCGTGTTCGACCTGGCCTGTTCCGCGTTCGGCGCGCTGCCGTTCGTGGCCGACATCGACCAGGTGATGGCCGAGGTGGCCCGCGTGCTGCGGCCGGGCGGGCGCTGGGTCTTCGCGGTGGTGCACCCGTTGCGGTGGATGCTGCCGGACGATCCCGGCGAGTCGGGCCTGACCGTGGTCCGGTCCTACTTCGACCGGACGCCGTACGTCGAGACCGATGACAGCGGCCGGCCGGCCTACGTCGAGCACCACCACACCATCGGCGACTGGGTACGCGCGACCGCGGGGGCCGGGTTCGTGGTCGAGGATGTGGTGGAGCCGGAGTGGCCGCCCGGCCACGAGCGGGTGTGGGGGGCGTGGGGACCGGTCCGCGGCCGGCTGGTCCCGGGCACCGCGATCTTCCGGGCCCGACTCCCCGGATGAGCGCTGGCGGCCTCTCTAAAGTGGGACCCACCCGCGCGAAGGAGCCGCCATGACCACGCCAACCGTCCAGCAGGCCCGGCAGCAGGCGCTCGGTGACCTACCCCGCAGGACCGCCCGGCGGTTCCCCGACAAGGTGGCGGTCGTCGACGGAGAGACCCGGCTGACCTTCGCCGAGTTCGACGCCGTCGTCGGCCGTACCGCCGCCGGGATCCACGGGTCCGGTCTGCGCAAGGGCGACCGGTTGGCGCTGCTGTCGCACAACTGCTGGCAGTTCGCCGTGCTGAGCTTCGCCACCGCGCGGCTGGGCGTGGTGCTGGTCCCGGTCAACTTCATGCTCGGGCCGGAGGAGATCGCCTACATCCTCGACCACAGCGAGGCTTCGGCGTTCGTGGCCGAGGAGGCGTTGGTGCCGACGGCGACGAAGGCACTGGAGGCGGCCGCGGCCGGCAGTGTCGGCGTGCGGGCGGTGATCCGGGGCGGCTCCGCGGCCGGGTCCGGCGACCACGGCTGGACCGACCTCCGCGCCTGGCTGGACCACGACGCCACTCCCCCGGACGTACTCGTCGCCGACGACGACCCGCTGCGGTTGATGTACACCAGCGGCACCGAGTCGCGGCCCAAGGGTGCGCTGCTCACCAGCCGGGCGCTGCTGTGGCAGTACGTGTCCTGCGTGGTCGACGGGCACATGGAGCCCGACGACGTCGAGGTGCACTCGCTGCCGCTGTATCACTGCGCCCAGCTGGACTGCTTCCTCGGGCCGGACCTCTACCTGGGCGCGACCAGCATCATCGTGCCGTCGCCGGAGCCCGCGGCGCTGCTGCGCACGATCGAGGCCGAGGGGGTGACCAAGCTGTTCGCGCCACCAACCGTGTGGATCTCGCTGCTGCGCTGCCTGGACTTCGACCGCACCGACCTGTCCACGCTGCGCAAGGGGTACTACGGGGCCTCTCCGATGCCGGTCGAGGTCCTGCACGAGATGCAGCAGCGGCTGCCGGACGTGCGACTGTGGAACTTCTACGGGCAGACCGAGATGGCGCCGCTGGCGACGATCCTCGGCCCGGAGGAGCAGCTGAGCCACGCGGGGTCGGCCGGGCGGGCCGCGCTCAACGTGGAGACCCGGGTCGTGGACGACCAGGACCAGCCGGTCCCGGTGGGCGAGGTCGGCGAGATCGTGCACCGCAGCCCGCATGCGACGCTCGGCTACTACAGGGACGACGCCAAGACCGCGGAGGCCTTCCGCAACGGCTGGTTCCACTCCGGGGATCTCGGCGTGCTGGACGCCGACGGACGGCTCAGCGTGGTCGACCGGAAGAAGGACATGATCAAGACCGGTGGGGAGAACGTCGCCAGCCGGGAGGTGGAGGAGGCGATCTACCAGCTGGAGGGCGTGGCCGAGGTGGCGGTGTTCGGCGTCGACCATCCCCGCTGGGTCGAGGCGGTCACCGCGGTGGTCGTGCCGAAACCCGGCGTCGAGCTCACCGACGCCGATGTGATCGAGCATGCCCGCCGACACCTGGCCGGGTTCAAGACCCCCAAATATGTGGTGATCGCCGACGCGCTGCCCAAGAATCCGAGCGGCAAGATCCTGAAGCGGCAGCTCCGCGCCGACTACCCCCTGATTCGTCTGCGGTAACGCGGGCGTGTCGCGGAGGGCGACCGCAGACGAATCGGGTCAGTGGCCGGCGTCGTGCCAGGTCCGGCCCACGCCGACGGACACGTCGAGGGGTACGGCCAGGGCGGCCGCACCGGCCATCTGCTCGCGCACCAGCCGCTCCAGGTCGTCCCGTTCGCCCGGCGCGACCTCGAACACCAGCTCGTCGTGCACCTGCAACAGCAGCAGCGAGTCCAGGCCCTGCTCGCGCAGCGCCCGGTCCACGTTCAGCATCGCGACCTTGATGATGTCGGCGGCCGAGCCCTGGATCGGGGCGTTCAGCGCCATCCGCTCGGCCATCTCGCGGCGCTGCCGGTTGTCGCTGGTCAGGTCGGGCAGGTAGCGCCGCCGCCCGAGCAGGGTCTCGGTGAACCCGCTGCGCCGGGCCTCCTCCACCACGCCGTGCAGGTAGTCGCGCACGCCGCCGAACCGCTGGAAGTACTCGTCCATCAGCCCGCGGGCCTCGGCCGGCTCGATCCGCAGCTGCTGCGACAGCCCGTACGCGGACAGCCCGTAGGCCAGGCCGTAGTTCATCGCCTTGATCTTGCTGCGCTGGGCGGGCGTGATATCGGCCGCGTCCACGCCGAACACCCTGGCCGCGGTGACCGAGTGGAAGTCCTCCCCCGACTTGAAGGCCTCGATCAGCAACTCGTCCTCGGACAGGTGCGCCATGATCCGCATCTCGATCTGGCTGTAGTCGGCGGTCAGCAGGCAGTCGTAGGCGGTGCCGTGATGGGACCCGACCACGAAGCCGGCCCGGATCCGCCGGCCCGCCTCGGTGCGGATCGGGATGTTCTGCAGGTTGGGGTCGGTGGACGACAGCCGTCCGGTCGCGGCGATCAACTGGTTGAAGGTGGTGTGGATGCGCCCGTCGTCGGCGACCGCCTTGAGCAGGCCCTCGACGGTCTGCCGGAGGCGGCTCACGTCGCGGTGCCGCAGCAGCTGCTCGAGGAACGGGTGCTCGGTCTTGTCGTACAGGGTCTGC
>CAZNCE010000229.1:0-3071 GCA_964571285.1 uncultured Nocardioidaceae bacterium
CGAGCATGTGACGCTGGTGCAGAGCCCGGACGAGGTGGACGCGCTTGAGGTGCGGGACCCGTCCAAGGTCGCCTGGCTGTCCCAGACCACGCTCTCGGTCGACGAGACGATGGAGACCGTGGACCGGCTCCGGGAGAAGTTCCCGCAGTTGATCGACCCGCCCAGCGACGACATCTGCTACGCGACCCAGAACCGGCAGCAGGCGATCAAGCAGATCGCCGTCGAGTCCGACCTGGTGATCGTGGTGGGGTCGGCGAACTCCTCCAACTCGGTACGCCTGGTCGAGGTGGCGCTCGACGCCGGCGCGGGCGCGGCCTATCGGGTGGACGACGCCTCCGAGGTCGACCCGGCCTGGTTGACCGATGTCCGGACCGTCGGCGTGACTTCGGGTGCCTCGGTGCCCGAGGACCTGGTGGACGGGGTGCTGGCCCTGCTCGAGGAGCACGGCTTCCCGCCGGCCCGACCCGTGCACACGGTCGAGGAGAGCCTGACCTTCTCGCTGCCCAAGGAGCTGCGGCGCGATCTCAAGGCCGCCGAGCAGTCGACCCGCTGACCCTGCGGCGCACGGTGTCCGGCTGGGCTACGACATGCCGCCGGGCGATGATGCCGAGCGCCGTGGCGTGTCCGGCGATCAGCGCACCGGCGTGCAGCGCCAGTCCGGTGAGCACGGTGCTGGGGAACGCCAAATGGTCGGCGGTGACCGCCGCCGGATCCAGCATGGTGAGCAGCGACAGCGTGCCCAGCATCAGCAGTGGCGGGAGCACCCCCACCGTGAAGAACGCCGACCGCGCGGCCACCAATGCCGAGGCCGCGCACACCAGGACGAACCACACCTCGGTCAGTAGGCTGAGCCGCCCGGTGACGGCCAGGTCGAGCAGCAGCACCGGCGCCAGGGTCGTCACCGCGCCGAATACCACCCCGGTAGGGCTCAGCCGAAGGGCGGGAGCGCCCCGCGAACCGGCGCGGAGGTTGACGTCGTCCGGTCGTTGCGCGTCCTGATCCATCGGAACCCTCGGTGACGGGATCGACACTCGCTCAGGTTAGGGCAGCAGGTGGGCCGCGCCCCGGATGCCACGCGGGTGCGGGGACACGGCGGCCCGGTCGGGTCGAAGGTCCCCGCTGGGCCCGCGACGGCCGTCCCGGCTGCCTCATGCCGAGTCCTCCAGCAACTCCGGCGCGGTCAGCGGCCGGACTGCCTCCTCCACCGGCGACGGGCCGGCCAGCGGCTCGTCGCTGACCTGCAGGTCGCGCAGCCGCCGCGCCGACACCAGCACTCGGCTTTCCAGCGACCCGACCGCCGCGTTGTACCCGCGCACCGACGCGGTCAGGGAGCGGCCCAGCTTGTCCAGGTGGTCGCCGACCGATCCCAGCCGCTCGTACAGTTCGCGCCCGAGGCCGTGGATCTCCCGCGTGTTCTCGGCCAGCGCCTGCTGGGTCCACGCATGGGCCACGGTGCGCAGCAGCGCGATCAACGTCGTGGGAGTGGCCAGCACCACCTGGCGCGCCGCGGCGTACTCCAGCACCTGCGGGTCGGCCTCGAGCGCCGCCGCCAGGAACGACTCCGCCGGCACGAACAGCACGACGAACTCGACACTGTTGTCCAGCCCCCGCCAGTACGACTTGCCGGCCAGCGCCTCCACGTGCTGCCGGAGCTGCCGGGCATGCCGGTCCAACTGCTCCGCACGCTCCCGCGGATCCTCTGTCGAGGTGGCGTCCAGGAACGCTTCCAGCGGCACCTTGGCGTCCACCACCACGCGGCGACCTCCGGCCAGGTGCACCACCAGGTCCGGGCGCAGCCGCTGGTCGCCGATCCTGGCCTCCGACTGCTGGACGAAGTCGCAGTGCTCGACCAGGCCGGCGAGTTCGACGGCTCTCTGGAGGTGAAGCTCACCCCAGCGGCCGCGCACCTGCGGCCGGCGCAGCGCGGTCGCCAGGGCGGCCGTCTCCTTGCGCAGGTTGTCGCCCATGGCCCGGATGTCGTCCACCTGCTGCTTGAGCGCACCCTGCCAGGAGGAACGGTTGCGCTCGAGCTCGGTCAGGTGGGCATGTAGCCGCTCCAGGCTGTCTTTGACCACGGCCTGTCCGCTCAGCTCGGCCCGGGCCGCGCGCCGCTCGCCGACCAGCTCGCCGAGGCGGTCGTGTGCGGCGTCTCGTTCGGCGCTGGCCCGACTCAGCCGGCTGGTCAAATCGGCCAATTCGGACGCTCCCCGCAGCCGCGTCCAGAGCACGCCCACCAGCGTCCCGAGCAGGCTGCCGACGAGGAACGTCACGGCAACCGCCGTCCATGTCGTCGCTGTCATGGCACGCACTGTGTCGTACCCCACCGACACTGAGCGGTCGTGGCAGGCTTGAAGTGTGCGGATAACGAAATTCGGGCACGCCGCGGTGCGGATCGAGGAGGGTGCAGGCGCCCTGGTCATCGATCCGGGCGGCTTCAGCGAGCCGGAGTGCGTCGACGGCGTCGGTGCCATCCTGATCACGCACGAGCACCCTGACCATCTCGACCCGAGCAACCTGCGACGCAGCGACGCCCCGATCTTCGCCGGACACGGGGTGGCGGAGGCGCTGCGCGACACCGACCCGGAGATCGCCGAGCGGGTGACTGTGGTCGCGGCGGGCGACACGTTCCAGGCCGCCGGGCTCACCGTCGCTGCGGTGGGGGAATGGCATCACGAGATTCACCCCGACATCCCGCTGATCCAGAACACCGCGTACCTGGTGGCGGACTCGGTCTTCCACCCCGGTGACTCCTACACTCCGCCCCCGCATCCCGTGCCGACGCTGCTGATGCCGGTGTGCGCGCCCTGGCTGCGGCTGGCCGATGCGGTGGACTTCGCCCGGGGCGCCGGCAGCGCCACCGTGCTGGGCATCCACGACGGGCTGCTGAACGACAACGGCCACCAGATCTACGGTGGCGTGGCGAGCCGGCTGCTGGATCGGGCCGGGCTCACGTTCCGGCAGCTCTCGCCCGGCACCGACCTGTGAGCGCGGCGCCGATCGCTGCGTGAGTGGCCCGGCCCCGGCTCGCGTCTTTCACGATCTGGTGAAACACGACACGCATCCGGGGTGCT
>CAZNCE010000229.1:3171-4663 GCA_964571285.1 uncultured Nocardioidaceae bacterium
CGCGTGTTTCACGGTCTGGTGAAAGACGACTCGCATTCGGGGCGCTGGGCCGCACGTGTTTCACGATCTGGTGAAAGACGACAACCCGCCTGCGCCCGCCTACGCCGGGCCCAGTGTCCGCGCCCCACGGCCACCGATTCCCGGCACGCAGGGCGGACCGCGATTGGGAGCCACCAGCCGCGGCGCCGTACCCTCTGAGCCGTGGCGCTCACCATCGGAATCGTCGGCCTGCCCAACGCCGGCAAGTCAACGCTGTTCAACGCCTTGACCAAGAACGACGTGCTGGCGGCGAACTACCCGTTCGCGACCATCGAACCCAACGTCGGCGTGGTCGGCGTGCCGGACGACCGGCTGCCGGTGCTGGCGAAGCTCTTCGACTCGGCCCGCGTGGTCCCGGCCACCGTGCAGTTCGTCGACATCGCGGGCATCGTCAAGGGGGCGTCCGAGGGGGAGGGGCTGGGCAACAAGTTCCTGTCCCACATCCGCGAATCAGATGCCATCTGTCAGGTGACCCGCGTGTTCCGCGACGACGACGTCAGTCACGTCGAGGGACGGGTGTCGCCGGAGAGCGACATCTCCACCATCCAGACCGAGCTGATGCTGGCCGATCTCCAAACGATCGAGAAGGCGCTGCCCCGACTGGAGAAGGAGGCGAAACAGCGCAAGGAACTGTCGGCCGTGGTCGCGGCCGCCCGCGAGGCCCAAAAGGCTCTGCAGGAGGGTACGCCGGTCTCGGCCACCGCCATCGACCGCGGCGCGCTGCGGGAACTGATGCTGCTGACCGCCAAGCCGTACCTCTATGTCTTCAACTGTGACGCCGACGAACTCACCGACGACGAGCTGAAGAAGCGGATGCGCGAGCTGGTCGCACCCGCCGAGGCGATCTTCCTGGACGCGAAGTTCGAGGCCGAGTTGGTGGAACTCGACGACGAGGACGAAGCCCGCGAGATGCTCGCCGAACTGGGCATCGAGGAGCCCGGTCTGGACGTGCTGGCCCGAGTCGGCTTCGAGACGCTCGGTCTGCAGACGTTCCTCACCGCCGGGCCGAAAGAGAGCCGGGCCTGGACGATCCGCCGGGGTGCGACCGCACCGGAGGCGGCCGGGGTGATCCACACCGACTTCCAGAAGGGCTTCATCAAGGCAGAGGTCGTCTCCTTCGACGACCTGGTCGCCGCCGGCTCCATGACCGCGGCCAAGTCCGCAGGCAAGGTGCGGATCGAAGGCAAGGAGTACGTGATGGCCGACGGCGACGTGGTGGAGTTTCGCTTCAACGTGTGATCAGCGCTCTCGATCGTTGATCCGAGCATCGCCCCGGTTGCCTCGTCATGAGGGGACCGGGGCTGAGTCGTATCGGAGGGTCCTTGCCTCTGGCAAGATTGCCACGGACGCTGATATCATAATTGATATCAGAGGAGGTGGTCGCCGATGTCATCCATTATCGTTCGCGGTCTCGACGACGCCGTGAAACAGCAACTCGCCGCGCAGGCGAAGG
>CAZNCE010000230.1:0-4648 GCA_964571285.1 uncultured Nocardioidaceae bacterium
CTGGCTGGGCAGGATGAAGGTGCGCCCGACGTAGGAGTTCTTCACCAGGCCCTGGCCGTAGGGGATGCCGCTGGCCTCGGCATAGCCGATCGCCGCGGGAGTGCCGGACTCGGGGACCGGGATGACCAGATCGCCGGGGACCGGCGCCTCGGCGGCCAGCCGGCGGCCGATCTCGACCCGGACCGAGTGCACCCGCTGCTCGCTGATCCGGGTGTCGGGGCGGGCCAGGTAGACGAACTCGAACAGGCAGCCCTTCGGCCGCGGCTCGGCGAAGTGCTCGCTGCGCAGACCGTGCTCGTCGATGGCGAGGAACTCGCCGGGCTCGATCTCGCGGATGTACGAGGCGCCGACGATGTCGAGAGCGGCGGTCTCGCTGGCCACCACCCAGCCGCGCTCCAGCCGGCCGAGCACCAGCGGCCGGATCCCCTGCGGGTCGCGTGCGGCGTAGAGCGTGCCCTCGTCCAGGAACACCAGGCTGAACGCACCCTGCAGCAGCGGGAGCACCTCCAGTGCGGCCTGCTCCATGCTCAGGTCGGGGTGCGCGGCGAGCAGCGCGGTCATCACGCTGGTGTCGGAGGTCGCTGTCTCCTCGGCCTGCCGCGGCAGGTCCAGTTGGCCACTGTTGTGCGCCGCCTTGACGGCGGACTCGGCCAGGTCCGCGGTGTTGGTCAGGTTGCCGTTGTGGGCAAGGGCGATGGCCCCGACCGCCGTGGAGCGGAAGAACGGTTGCGCGTTCTGCCAGTTGCTCGACCCGGTGGTGGAGTAGCGCGCGTGGCCGATGGCCACGTGGCCGCGCAGCGACTCCAGGGTCGACTCGTCGAACACCTGGGAGACCAGGCCCATGTCCTTGTAGACCAGGATCTGGTGCCCGTCGCTGACCGCGATGCCGGCCGACTCCTGCCCGCGGTGCTGCAGGGCGTAGATGCCGAAGTAGGTGAGCTTGGCGACGTCCTCGCCGGGGGCCCAGACGCCGAACACCCCGCAGGCGTCCTGGGGGCCCTTGTCGTTGGGATTGAGGTCGTGGGTCAGCCGTCCGTCACCGCGTGCCACGCCCAGAGTCTAGGGGACGGCGCCGGTCGGCTCCCAATCCCGGACGGCGTGCCACGAGGGCGGGGGTTGGCACGCCGCTGCGACGTGCGCCCGCCCGGCGACCGGCCCGCTTGCGGGCCCCGCCGCTGTCCGGGCGGTGGGTACGCTCGGCCGCATGCCTGCCCGGGTGAGCGGTTCGAGCAGGCTGCTGGCCGCCGTGGGGGCTGCAGCCCTGCTGCTGGCGGGCTGCTCCGACGGGGGCGGCGGGCCGACTCCGCGGGCAGGGGCGACCCCGCAGGACTCGTCGCCGGTGCCCTCGCCGGCCCCGTCCGCTGCGGCATCGACGCCGAGCCGCTCCCCCGCCTCGGCCGACCCATCACCCTCCCCGTCGCCGTCCCCGTCGCCGTCCCCAGCGCCCTCCCCAGCGGCGCGTACCCGGCTGGTGGTGGTCGGCGACATCATGCTGGGCCGGCGGGTTGCCGACACCCCGGCGGCACGGCGGGACCCGAGCGCTCCGCTGCGCCCGTTGCAGGACTACCTGTCCGGAGCCGACATCACCGTGGGCAATTTCGAGAGCACGCTGTCGCGGGACGGCCCGCCGCAGCAGGGCGGCGACTCCTTCGCAGCGCGCCCGGCCGTGCTGAAGGGGCTGCACGACGCCGGGTTCGACGTGCTCTCCCTGGCCAACAACCACGTCGGCGACTTCGGTGACCGCGCGCTGCGACAGACCCTGGCGCGCATCCGCAACAGCCCGATCGACGCGGTCGGCGCCGGCCTGACCCTTGAGCAGGCGTGGTCGCCCGCGGTCGTCCGCCGGCACGGAATCACCTTGGGTTTCGTGGCCTTCAACGCGATCGGGGAGTCGCCGCGCGCCACACCCGACCGGGCCGGGGTGGCCGAGGTCCGGATGCCGCCGCGCACGGGCCCGCTGTCGCGCGCAGATCTGCGCCGGGCCACCCGGGAGGTACGGCGGCTGTCGAAGCAGGTCGATCTGGTGATCGCGTTGCCGCACTGGGGGGACCAGTACACCCACCGCCCGGTGCCCAGCCAGCGGACGGTCGGCCGGGCCCTGCTCGACGCGGGCGCCGACCTGGTGGTCGGCGGGCATCCACACTGGGTGCAGTCGGTGGAGCGATACCGCGGCAAACTGCTGGTGCACTCCCTCGGCAACTTCGTGTTCGACATGGACTTCATGCGCCAGACCATGCAGGGCGTGATGCTCGAAGCGACGATCGTGGGCACGGAGATCCGGCGGGTACGGTTCGTGCCGTACGCGATGGGCCCCGACTTCGTGCCCCGGCGGGTGCGTGGGGAGCGGGCGGCGGAGATCGTCCAGCCGCTCGGCGTTCCTCGCGACCTGCGGCTGGCATCCTGAGCCGGGCCGGCAGCGGCGAGGCCGTGGTTCAGCGGGAGCGCAACCACTCCCAGGCGACTCGGCCCACCCGTACTAGTTGCCGCTGGTCGACCACGGAGGGCACGTCGCCGGCGCTGTGGTAGCCGCCGTAGGGAGTGCTGCCCATCCGGGCCACGGTGAACCCCGCCTTCTCGAACGACCAGTGGTCGCTCGCCCGGTTGTCCTGGCTCAGCGTGATGGGGATGTCCAGCCGCCTTGCCGCGGCGGCGAGCTGATCGCGCAGCCTGGTGGGCGACCGGCCACCGGTGTGCAGCGGGACCACCGTGCCGACGCCGACCCGGTCGAGCGCCACCATGCCACGGACCGCCCTGCGTTCCGCGTCGCCCATCCGGCGCACCATGGCGGTGGAGCCGAAATGGTGCTGGTCGTCGGCCGGTCCGCGGGGTTCCTCGGCGCCGAACGCCACGAACACCACCGGCAGCGGGGGCTGGTGCTGCGCGGACAGCCGGGCCAGTTCCAGCAGCACGGCCACCCCGGAGGCGTTGTCCTCCGCCCCCGGCGCCTGCGGCACCGTGTCGAGATGCGCTCCGATGACCAGATGCGGCTGGGTCCGACTGAAACCGGGCGCAGTGGCGATCACGTTCCAGCTCTGCCCCGGCCGCACCGGCACCCCCCAGGAGTTTCCTCCCGGCACCGGGAAGCGCTGGCGGCGGACGTCGTAGCCGAGCTCCTCGAACGACTGCTCGACGCGCACGGCGGCCCGCCGGAACGCCGGGCCGGTCGCCGAGCGTGGGCCGATCTCACCGGCGAGCAGCCGTACCGTGCGCATCGCCCGTTCGCCGTCAAAACGGGTCGGCCCTCGGGATCGCAGCCCGGCTGACGGTTCGGGCGAAGACGGCTCGGCACCGGGGGATGTGGCCTCGCCAGCGCCCGGCGGCGGAGAGCCGGTGGTGGCCGGCCCGGTCATCGGCCCGGTGCCCGGCCCAGTCATCGGCCCAGTGCTCGACCCGGTGCCCGGCTGCGGCGACGTCGGGGGCGGGGTGGCGGTGGCGTCACGGGACGCCGGGGGCGACGCGTCGCCGGCGTCCGGCGGCGACGAGCAGCCGGTCAACGCCAGGCCACCGACCGCCAGGGCGCCCACAAAGCACCGCATCCGCCGCATGCCGCCACTATGGCAGCGCCGGACAAGCGTGCACGGGGTGCGATCGGACGGTACGGCGGAAGCGGCTCAGCGGTCGGTGGACCGGTGGGCCGCCGCCGACCTCGAGGCAGCGGTCCCGTGCGTCGACGCCCGGGACCTATGCCGCGACGCCGCGCCGTTCGGGGACGTGCCGCGCACGGCGGGCCCGTACGAACCGGAGCCACCGGGCACAACGCCGTTCGACGATCCGTTCGAGGCGGCACCGGATGCGGGACCAGTGGACGCCGGTCCGCTGGCGACCGGACCGCCGGAGACAGGGTCGTCCGTAGTCCCGGGCTGGCCGCCGGCCCGATCCAAGGCCATGGACGGATGCCGAGGCGCCTTCCGCGACACGCGGGGCTGCGGCCCGGCGACCCTGGCGAACGTGGCCTCCCACTCCCCTGCGGAGATCAGCGTGCCGACCTCGGAGCGGTACTCGTCGCGCAGCCGTGGCCAGTCGCGGTACAACTTGGCGTGCAGCCGCAATGCCCGGGCGAGCATCTCCTGATACCGCTTCGGGTCACGCTGATACCACGCCGCGCCGCGGCCGTCGGCCGACGACACCAGGGCGCTGTCGAAACGGGCCAGCCGCCACCACACCTGGTCGACGTGGGGGACGATCGTCTGCGGATGGCTCTTCGCCGCGTCCGGGAGCGGCATGAAGTGTCGCACGATGGACTTGGCCCGTTCCCGGTGCATCGCCAGCCAGCCGTGCGGCGGCGCCTGGACCTTCGCGGCGGGCTTCAACTGGCGCTGGCGCACCGGCGGGTAGCTCTCCAACGACGACGCCTGCTGCGCGTCGGAGTTCGCCTGCCGTAGCCGCCGGATCTCCGGCAGGATCGTGGCCAGGCCCGCGTGCATGTGCTGCGGTCCGGACATCAGGTCCTCGATGGCCTTGAGCACCAGTTCGGCCGCGGAGTACTGCATCGCCAGCAGGTGCCGTACCGAGCACTCCAGGCTCTCCATGATCAACCGGCCGCCGCGAGGGTGCGGCGAGTGCAACAGCCCCGACAGCAGCCGGTTGCGCTCGTGGAAGTAGGCCTGCCAGTCGATCGTGTCGTCCTTCTCGTGCCACGGCATGTGCC
>CAZNCE010000231.1:0-4584 GCA_964571285.1 uncultured Nocardioidaceae bacterium
GTGAGCGAAGCGAATCACGTAGTGACACGCAGTGCCCTTGACGGGCGCGGAGGCGACCGAACGATGCAGGCGGCGGGGAGGACGGACCCCCCTGCCGGAAAGGGTTTCTCGGGAGGTCTTCGATGGAGCAGTTGATCTTTTCCAGCCGGGAGGAGCATGCGCCGGTGTCGGTCCAGGAGCGGCTGCCGTTGTTGTTGACGGTGGAGCAGGCTGCGGAGCGGTTGGGTATCGGGCGGACGAAGTTGTACGAGCTGGTGTCGAAGGGTGAGGTCGAGTCGGTGCCGGTGGGTCGGCTGCGGCGGATTCCGGCGGAGTGCTTGGACGAGTTCATCGCTCGGTTGCGGGAGTCGAATCATCCGCATCCTCCGGCGGCGTGAGGCTGTAATGGCGGGGCGGAATCCTTCCGGTGAGTCGTCGGTGTATCGGGGCAGCGACGGGGTCTGGCATGGCCGGGTGTCGATGGGTGTGCGCGATGACGGGAGGCCGGATCGTCGGCATGTTCGTGGGAAGTCGCGGGCCGTGGTGGTGCAGAAGGTGCGGCGGCTGGAGCGGCTGCGGGATGAGGGTCGTGTGCCTCGTGTGGGTGGCAGTGGTTGGACGGTCGCGTCCTGGTTGGAGCACTGGTTGGAGAACATCGCCCGGCCCCGGCTGCGGCCGACGAGTTATTCGGCGTATCGGTCGGCGGTGCGTCGGCATCTGGTTCCCGGGGTTGGTGCGCACCGGTTGGAGCGTTTGCAGCCGGAGCATCTGGAGCGGTTGTACCGCCGGATGATCGAGGCGGGGAGTCGGCCGGCGACGGCGCACCAGGTGCATCGGACGGTGCGGACGGCGTTGGCGGAGGCGTTACGGCGGGATCACATTCGGCGTAATCCTGCGGAGTTCGCTCGGCCGCCGAGGGTGTCGCAGGAGCTGGTCGAGCCGTATTCGGTGGAGGAGGTTCGTCGGATTTTGAAGGTGGCTGCCGAGCGGCGCAATGGTGCCCGTTGGGCGGTGGCGCTGGCTCTGGGTCTGCGGCAGGGGGAGGCGCTGGCGTTGCGGTGGTCGGATGTGGACTTGGAGGCGGGGACGCTGCGGGTGCAGTGGACTCGGCTGCGGCCGCGGTATGTCCATGGCTGTGGTGGGCGGTGCGGTCGACCGCGGGCGGGTTCGTGTCCGCAGCGGAGGCAGAGCAACGAGGCGGTTGGGGAGACGAAGTCTGCTGCGGGCCGGCGGGTGATCGGTCTTCCGGAGCCGTTGATCGTGCTGCTGCGGGAGCACAGGGAACAGCAGGATGCTGAGCGTGAGCTGGCGCGGAATCTGTGGCAGCCGGGGGGTTGGGTGTTCGCCACTGAGGTGGGTCGTCCGGTGAATCCGAACACGGACTACCGGCATTGGAAGGAGCTGCTGCGGGATGCTGGGGTGCGGGACAGTCGTCTGCACGATGCCCGGCATACAGCGGCGACGGTGCTGTTGCTGTTGGGTGTGCCGGAGCGGGCGGCGATGGGGATCATGGGCTGGTCGACGACGGCGATGGCCGCTCGGTATCAGCATGTGACCGATCCGCTGCGGCGCGAGGTGGCGTCTCGGGTGGCCGGCTTGCTCTGGTCGGAGACCGATGGCTCGGACGGTGTTTCGGCTGGGTCGGGGGAGGCCAAATGAGACCGCAACTGAGACCGCCGCTGATTTCGGCCGCGTGGCGTAGAACGGTGTTCGGGGTGTTTGTGCAGGTCAGGCGTGGCGGAGGATGCGGGATTCGAACCCGCGAGGGCGTTAACCCAACACGCTTTCCAAGCGTGCGCACTAGGCCACTATGCGAATCCTCCGCCGCAGAGGCTATCTGACGCTCCGTTGCGGAGCGAATCGCGCCCCCCGGCAGCCGGTTGGGCGGATCACGAGGGGTTCCGTACACTGTGCGGAGCCCCTCGCGCGACGGCATCTAGCCCAATCCCCCCAGGGCCGGAAGGCAGCAAGGGTAAGCAAGCTCTGCCGGGTGCGCGAGGGGTCTTTTCCTGCCCTCGCCGACGCGGCTCGAATACGCCCGGTGACGGCCCAACGGACGTACTCAGAGGCCTTCGATCGGGTTGAACGACCGTCGGCTCCCGCGACTAGGGTTGCCGTCGTGGATGCCCCCCTCGCGCTGTACCGGCGGTACCGTCCCGACACCTTCGACGAGGTGATCGGCCAGGACCACGTCACCACGCCGCTGCGGCACGCGCTGACCAACAACCGGGTGCACCACGCGTACCTCTTCTCCGGGCCGCGCGGCTGCGGCAAGACCACCAGCGCGCGGATCCTGGCACGGGCGCTGAACTGTGAGCAGGGGCCGACCTCGGAGCCGTGCGGCACGTGCGACTCCTGCGTCAGCCTGGCTCGCGGAGGCGCCGGATCGTTGGACGTGATCGAGATCGACGCGGCCAGTCACGGCGGGGTCGACGACGCCCGGGATCTGCGCGAACGCGCGTTCTTCGCCCCGGTGAGCTCGCGGTACAAGGTCTACATCATCGATGAGGCGCACATGGTGACCACGCAGGGTTACAACGACCTGCTCAAGCTCGTAGAGGAGCCGCCGCCCCACCACAAGTTCATCATACCCACCACCGATCCCGACAAGGTGATCGGGACGATCAAGTCGCGCACCCACCACTACCCGTTCCGGCTGGTCCCGCCCAAAACCCTCGGCGACTACCTGGGCAGCGTCTGCGGGCAGGAGCAGGTGACCGTCGATCCCGCGGTCCTGCCGCTGGTCGTACGCGCGGGCGCTGGGTCGGTCCGTGACTCGCTCTCGGTGCTGGACCAACTGATCGGCGGGTCCGGCGCGGACGGCGTCACGTACGCGATGGCCACCGCGCTGCTCGGCTACACCCCGCAGTCGCTGCTGGACGAGGTGGTAGACGCGTTCGCGGCCGGCGATGCCGCGTCGGTGTTCGCGGTGGTCGACAAGGTGATCGAGACCGGCCAGGACCCGCGCCGGTTCGGGGAGGACCTGCTGCAGCGGCTGCGCGACCTGCTCATCCTGGCGGCGGTCCCCGACGCGGTCAGCAAGGGCATCGTCGAGGCGCCGGACGACCAGGCCGAACGGCTGTCCGCCCAGGCCGACCGATTCGGCCGGGCGGAGTTGACCCGCGCCGCCGACGTGGTCAACGACGGGTTGACCGAGATGCGGGGCGCCACCGCGCCGCGGCTGCTGCTGGAGCTGATCTGCGCGCACGTGCTGCTGCCCGGGGCCGACGACACGTTGCAGGGCACCCACGCCCGGCTGGACCGGCTGGAGCGGCGGCTGACCATCGGCGGACCGGTCTCGGCGGGCACGCCCTCGGGGGGCTCGGCGGACCGTCCGGGGCAGGCTGCTGCATCGCGGTCGAGCGCGGAGCCGGTCGGCTCGGCCAGCGGTCCGGCCACGTCCGCCGAGCCGGTGTCCGATCCACCCGACGGTTCCGCGGAACCGTCGGGTGCCGGGTCCCCGAGCGACCCGCGGGAGGCACCGGGCGCTGGGTCAACGCACGCCCCGACCGTCGGGGACGGGCCGACCGCTTCCCCGCAATCGCCCGCGGGTGGGGACTTGCCCGCGGCGGAGTCACCCACCGGCGGTCAGCAGATCTCGCTGTCGGACGTACGCCGGCTCTGGCCGGATGTGCTGGACGTCCTCGCCGGGTTCTCGCGCACCACGTGGTCGTTGGTGAGTCACAATGCCAACGTGGTCGCCGCCGAGGACGGCGTCCTCACGCTGGGCTTCAAGACCGACGGCATCCGACGCACCTTCGGCTCTCGGGACTCCCATCAGACCTACGTGCGGCAGGCGTTGATCGACCGGATCGGCGTGGACTGGCGGATCGAGGCGATCGTCGACCCCAGCGCCGCCGGGCAGCCCTCGGCCGGGTCCGGGCCGGTGCCCCGGGTGCCGCGGTCGGTGGCCGCGCCGGCCGCACCCACCGCACCGCCGCCGGTGGCGCCCGGGTCCGATCAGGACACGGCCGGTCGACCGGGTCCGCCGGCCGCCGGTCCGGCCGAGACCAGCGTCGAGGCGCAGTTCGTACCACCGCCGCCGTCGGGTGGTGCTGAAAGTAGTGCCGAGCGGCACGACCGGGTGTCCGCTGCTGGTGCGGAGGGAGCGGGCGGCGAGCCATCCGGCGGACCGCCCGACTGGGCGCAGCCGGGGCCCGACTCACCGCCGGATGAGAACGACGGCGCGGATCCGAACGACGACGACCTGGACGAGGCCGCTCTCGGGCATGACGAACTGCTCGCCAGGGAGCTCGGTGCCCAGGTGATCGAGGAGATCCCCCGCGAGTAGTCGGGCAGTCCGCTGCTCTTCACCCCGCTTCTTCGCTGGTGCACCCGGCCGGGCTTGGTCGGCACGCGCCACGGTGTGCTGCTGGCTTCGGTTCCTCTTCGTGCCGAGACTGCGCTCGGGTACATCGAGGGAGCGGTTCGGCGGTCAGCGTGGCGCGTTGGCGAGGGTCTGGGGCGGCTGGCGTGGGCCGGAACGCGCCACGGTGTGCTGCGGCCTCGTTCTTCTTCGTGCCGAGACTGCGCTCGGGTACATCGGGGCAGTGGCGGTTCAGCGACGCGAGCGGCTTGGAATGGTGTACCGGAGGGCGGGGTCGG
>CAZNCE010000232.1:0-1611 GCA_964571285.1 uncultured Nocardioidaceae bacterium
GGTCGTCCGCGGCCGTACCGTCGCGGTGGTCGGCTCCGGCCCGGCCGGCCTGGCGGCGGCGCAGCAGCTCACCCGGGCCGGGCACACCGTCGCGGTGTACGAGCGGGCGGACCGGGTCGGCGGGCTGCTGCGCTACGGGATCCCCGAGTTCAAGATGGAGAAGCAGCACCTGGACCGGCGGCTGGACCAGATGCGCCGCGAGGGCACGGTGTTCCGCCCGGGGGTCCAGGTCGGAGAGTCCATCACCGGGAACCAGCTGCGGGAGCGGTTCGACGCGGTCGTGCTGGCGATCGGGTCCACGGTGCCGCGCGGGCTGCCCGTACCCGGGCACGAGCTGCGTGGTGTGCACCAGGCGATGGAGTATCTGCCGCAGGCGAACCGGGCCGCGCTCGGCGAGACCGTGCCCGGTCAGCTGACCGCGGCCGGCAAGCACGTGGTGATCATCGGTGGCGGCGACACCGGCGCGGACTGCCTGGGCACGGCGCACCGGCAGGGGGCGCGGTCGGTAACGCAGCTGGAGATCCTGCCCAGGCCGGGGGAGGAGCGGCCCGAGCACCAGCCGTGGCCGACCTACCCGATGGTGCTGCGCGTCTCCGCGGCGCACGAGGAGGGCGGCGAGCGCACGTACGCGGTGTCCACGCAGTCGTTCATCGACGACGGCACCGGCGCGGTGCGGGCGCTGTCGCTCGTCGACGTGCAGTCGGTCGACGGCCGGTTCGAGCCGGTGCCGGGCACCGAGCGGGAGATCCCAGCCGAGCTGGTGCTGCTGGCCATGGGGTTCACCGGGCCGGAGCGCGCGGGGCTGGTCGAGCAGCTGGGCGTGGAGCTGGACGAGCGGGGCAACGTGCGCCGTGGTCCGGACTTCCAGACCTCGGTGCCGGGCGTGTTCGTGGCCGGAGATGCGGGCCGCGGCCAGTCGCTGGTGGTCTGGGCGATCGCCGAGGGCCGCTCCGCGGCGGCCGGCGTGGACGCCTACCTCACCGGGTCGTCCGCGCTGCCCGCCCCGATCCGTCCGACTGACCGCCCGATCGCCGTGTAGCTCGCCCGACCGGGCGCCGTTGCGCCGAAAAGCGTTCGTCACGGTGCCTTCCCGTGACGAACGGGGTTGGTCATGGATGCGCCCGGTGGATCAGCGCAGTCCGTCCCGGTACGACAGCATCGCGCGTCGCGCCGGCTGGGTCGACGGCCCGGCGATCCAGCGGTTCTCTGTATGGCCCTGCTGGTATGCCCGGGACTGCTCGTGCAGGCCGACCACGAGTCGGGCTTCCTCCACGGCTTCCCGGTGGCTGCGGGCGCCGAGCACCGCATGCCCGGTTGACCACTTCAGGTTCGAGGACGTACCCGCGTGGCCCGGGTGTGCGTGTTTCACGGTCTGGTGAAAGACGGTGTGGTGTCGAGGGGGCCGGGTGTGCGTGTTTCACGGTCTGGTGAAAGACGGCGGGCCGGGCCAACCGCGCGGAATGCAGTCTGGCGCGTTCAGGCGGCGACCGAATCCACCGCGGCGCGTTGAGGGTGCATCCTCAGCCCGAACACCAGCGCGAACGCGCCACGCTGCGGTGGGCCGGCGCGCGAACGCGCCACGCTGCGGTGGGCCGGCGCGCGAACGCGCCA
>CAZNCE010000232.1:1711-4563 GCA_964571285.1 uncultured Nocardioidaceae bacterium
GCTGGGGCCGGTCAGCCCCTGATCACGGCTCCCGGCCGGGTGCCCGTCGCGTATGCCCCGCGGTCGCCGGCCGGCCCACGCGCACGACAATGCATCCGCGAACCGCCCAGGCGCAGCGGGCCGCCGGCTTCGGCCGGACGGTAGGGTCGCACCGTGCGTAGAGCCAAGATCGTCTGCACGCTGGGACCGGCGACCTCGTCCCTGGATCGGATCAACGCCCTCGTCGACGCCGGCATGGACATGGCCCGGCTGAACCTCAGCCACGGCACCTACCAGGACCATCAGCGGGTGTACGACCGGGTCCGCGAGGCCTCCGATTCCCGGGGCCGCGGTGTCGGCATCCTGGCCGACCTGCAAGGTCCCAAGATCCGGCTGGGTGAGTTCCCGCAGGGCCCGGTCGACGTGGCGGCCGGGGCGGCGTACACCATCACCACCCGCCCGATCCCCGGCGACGCACGCGAGTGCTCCACGACCTACCACGGGCTCCCGGGCGACGTCGGACCGGGCGACGAGATCCTGATCGACGACGGCAATGTGCGCTTGCGAGTGGAGCAGGTGACCGACCAGGACGTGCAGTGCCTGGTCGAGATCCCGGGGACGCTGAGCGACCACAAGGGCATCAACCTCCCGGGCGTCGCGGTCAGTGTGCCGGCCATGACCGACAAGGACGTGGAGGATCTGCGCTGGGCCCTGCACCTGCGGGCGGACATGGTGGCGTTGTCGTTCGTCCGGTCGGCCGCCGACGTCGAGAAGGTCCGTGAGGTGATGCGGGAGGAGAACGAGCTCGTCCCGGTGATCGCCAAGATCGAGAAGCCGCAGGCGTTGGACAACCTCGACGAGATCATCGACGCGTTCGACGGCGTGATGGTGGCCCGCGGCGACCTGGGCGTGGAGATGCCGTTGGAGACGGTGCCGAACGCGCAGAAGCGGATCGTCGAGGTGGCCCGCCGCAACGCCAAGCCGGTGATCGTGGCCACCCAGATGCTGGAGTCGATGATCTCGGCGCCGCGACCGACCAGGGCGGAGGCCTCCGACGTGGCCAACGCGGTGCTGGACGGGGCGGACGCCGTGATGCTGTCGGCGGAGACCAGCGTCGGCCAGTACGCGGTCGAGTCGGTGCAGACGATGAGCCGGATCATCTCCGCCACCGAGGGGGACGGGCTGGAGCGGATGGCCGCGATCGACTGGACCCCGTTCACCCGCGGCGGGATCATCGCCAAGGCCGCCGCCGAGGTGGCCGAGCGGTCCAACGCCAGGTTCCTGGTCGCGTTCACCGCCAGCGGCGACTCGGCCCGCCGGCTGGCCCGCTACCGGTCCGTGGTGCCGCTGCTCGCGTTCACCCCGCATCCGGCCGTACGATCCCAGCTTGCGCTCACCTGGGGCGTGGAGACCTTCCTGGCGCCGGAGGTCGAGCACACCGACGAGATGGTGATGCAGGTCGACAAGGCGTTGCTCGCAGCCGGCCGGATCAAGGAAGGTGAGCACGTCGTGATCGTGGCCGGCAGCCCGCCGGGCATCCCGGGGTCCACGAACGCGCTGCGGCTGCACCGGATGGGCGACGCCCTGCACGAGGTGGCGCCCGCCTACCGCCGCTCCACCTGATCGAGGCCCACCGGCGCCGGCTGCGTCGGGTCCGCGTCCCGCCGTCCCCTCCCACCGAGGTTGCGCTCGGGTACGTGTGCACGGCTGTACCCGAGCGCAGTCTCGGCGCAGAGGGGAGGGAGGTCGACCGTCGTTCAGTCCTCGATTCGTCGGGCACCGGCCGACGGGGTAGCGTCCAGGAACGCGGGCGGTCGCAGCGTGCGACGGGCGAACGCCGACGCGACCGCTCGTTCGACCTCGCCACCGGCGCCCGCCGGGACCAGCGCGACCGCCGACCCGCCGAACCCGCCGCCGGTCATCCGCGCGCCCAGCGCCCCGGCCGCGGTGGCCGTCTCGACGACGAGGTCGAGTTCCTCGCTGGACACCTCGAAGTCGTCGCGCAGTGAGGCATGCGAGGCGTTGAACAGCGCGCCGAGCGCGGTGCCGTCGACGCGCTCGATGGCCTGTCGGGCCTGCCGGACACGGCTGATCTCGGTGACCACGTGCCGCGCCCTGCGCCGCAGTCGCTCGTCCGCCAGCCGGTCCAGGTCGAGCTGTCGCTCGGCCGCCTCGCGCAGCGTCTCGACGCCGAGCTCGGCGGCCGCCCGCTCGCAGTCCGCTCGCCGGGCGCCGTACTCGCTGGTGGCCAGGGTGTGGCTGGCGCGCGTATCCACCACGAGCAGCTGCGCGCCGAGCGCGGCCAGGTCGACGACGACCTGCTCGGTCGACCAGTCACGGCAGTCCAGGTACACCGCATGCCCGGGCCGCGCGAACAGCGACACGGTCTGGTCCATGCCTCCGGTGGGCGCTCCCGCCACCTCCTGTTCGGCGCGCATGCACGCATCCACCAGGCTGCGGCGGAGCCGGTCGTCGACCGGCACGCCGGCGATCGAGCAGACGGCCAGCGCCGTCGCGCACTCCAGGGCGGCGGAGCTGGACAGACCGGCCCCGATGGGCACCCGGCTGTCCACCAGCAGGTCCAGTCCCTCGGTGCCGATACCGATCTGGCCCAGCGCCCAGACCACCCCGCCCGCGTACGCGGCCCAGCCGTCCAGCAGGCCGGGACCGATCCGGTCGACGGCCACCTCGACCGTCTGCTCCTGCTGGCAGCTGGTCAGTGTCAGCCGGCCGTCCCGGCGGGGCGCGACCGCGGCGTACGTGGCGTGCGGCAGGGCGACCGGCAGGCACAGGCCGGCGTTGTAGTCGGTGTGCTCGCCGATCAGGTTGACCCGGCCCGGTGCGGCGAACACGGCGTCCGGGGCCCGGCCGTG
>CAZNCE010000233.1:0-4544 GCA_964571285.1 uncultured Nocardioidaceae bacterium
AGCCGATCTCGGAGAACCGCAGCCCCTTCGGGCCGAAGAACCATTCCATGTGGGTCGCGGACGTCCCGATGCCCAGCACCTCGATCACCCGCTGCCCGAGCTCGCGGACCTCGCGGTAGTCCGGCACGGTGTCCACCCGGTTGGTGGCGATGAACTCCGGGGAGATCCAGCGGTGCCGCATCGCGTCCAGCACGTTCGGGAAGTAGTGCGAGACGAAGTCGTGGGCCACTCCGCCGTTGATCGCGATGGTGTCGTAGAAGCCCTCGTGCCCCTCGACGAACTCCTCCACCGCGATGGAGGCGACGCCCTTGGACCCGAAGTCCGCGAGTACGGCGGCCAGCTCGGTGTCGGAGTCGACCCGGGTCGTGTCCGCGGCACCGGCGCCGGCCCGCGGCTTGAGGATGAGCGGGTAGCCCACCCGGGCAGCGAACGACCGGACCTCGTCGGCGGAGTCGGCGGCGGTCGACGCGGCGGTGGGCACCCCGGCTTCGCGCAGCGCCTGCTTCATCGAGGGCTTGTCCCGGCACAGGTACGCGGTGCGGACCGACGTGCCGGGGATGCCGCGCGCCTCACGGACCTGCGCGACGGCCAGCGTGTGCGCCTCGACGGTCGCCTCGATCCGGTCCACCCACAACCGGTCCTGCACCCACGCGACCACGTCCCCGAGCGCGCGCACGTCGGTGACGTTGCCCAGTTGGTGATAGTGCGCCATCCAGCCGCGGAGCTCGTCGTCCAGCCACTCGGCGGGCCGCTCCCCCACGCCGATCACCGTGGCGCCCACATCGGCCAGCGCCCGCACGAACTGCCGCTGGTTGTCCGGGAAAGCCGGCTCCACGAAGATGATGTTCATTCCGGTCAACCTAGTTCATGGACCGGGGCCCCGAGGAGATGCACGGCCCGGTCAATCCGGTCCCGCGCGGCGCGCAGTTCGGCCGGTGATGCCTGCGCGGTGCCTCCGGGCAGTTCCGCGTTGATGTCGAGCAACCGCATGTCGGGGTCCGCCGGGTCGTAGTCGGTGATGAAGGTGGGCACGTAGGCCGCCTGCGTGACGACGAAACGGTCCCGGCGGCGGGCGCCCTCCCGCCGGGTGAAGGTGAACCGCGCGGTCACCCCCTCGTAGACACCGGTCACCGGTGTCTCGTGCTCGGCGATCATGTTGCCCAGCCCGTAGACGACCCACTTGCCGCGGATCCGGTCGAACGGCTGCACCACGTGGGCGTGGTGGCCGTAGACCAGGTCGATGTCGGGATCGGCCAGCAGCTGCTCGGCGATCTCGCGCTGCTCGGCGGTGGGCCGGTGCTGGTACTCCGTCCCCCAGTGCAGGGCGACCAGCACGATGTCGGCGCCGGCCTGCCGGGCCCGGGCCGCCTGCTTCTTCGCGTGTGACACGTCGATCAGCTGGACCTGCCACGGCGCGGCAACCGGCATCCCGTTGGTGCCGTAGGTCTGGCTGACCAGCCCGACCCGTACCCCGGCGGCGTCCAGCAGCACGGGCCGGGCCGCCTCGGTTGCGCTGCGCGCGGACCCGGCGTGCGCCAGCCCCGCCCGGTCCAGGTCGTCGAGGGTGCGCCGGACCCCCGCCGTGCCCTGGTCGACGGTGTGGTTGGAGGCTGTGGTGCAGGCGTCGAACCCGAGCCAGGCGAGCGCGGGTACGACCTGCGGCGGCCCGCTGAACATCGGGTAGCCCTGGAACGGGCCGCCGGGCGGCGCCAGCGGGGTCTCCAGATGGCAGATGGCCAGGTCCGCGCCGTCGATCACCGGACGCAGACCGGCCAGCATCGGCCGGAAGTCCATGCTGGTGGGGCCGGTGCGGCCCTCCCGCCGGGCGTCGGCCCGCGCCGTGGCCCAGAGCCCGTCGTGCAACAGCACGTCGCCGGCCATGGCGATGGTGACCGAGCGAGGCGGGCCGGTAGCTGCACCTGTGCCCGGTGCCGCACCCGAAGTCGGAGCCGAGGCCGAGCCGGCTGTCGGGCCCGAGGTTCGGCCCGAGGCCGCGGCTGAGCTTGGCGCCGGGTCTGCGGCCGCGGTCGAGACCGGCGGCGCCGGGGACGCCGACACGTCCCCCGAGTCGCGGGTGGTGCCGCAGCCGGCCAGCATGACGGCCACCGCCGCGCCCGCGGCCAGGCCGTTGCGCCACAGGGAGCGGTGCGACCGGTGCACGTCAGAACAGGATGGTCGTGAACGTGCACGTCTGGGTGAAGCCGACATGCTCGTAGGCGCGCCGGGCGGCGATGTTGTGCGCGTTGACGTACAACGTCACCACCGGGGCCACGTCGGTCCGGGCCAGCTCGACCACCGCGGCCATCCCGGCGACGGACAGGCCCTCCCCGCGCCGGTCCGGCGGCACCCACACCCCCTGGACCTGGACGGCCCTGGAGGTGACCGACCCCAGCTCGGCCTTGAACAGCACCTCGCCGTGCTCGATCCGCGCGAACGCCAGCCCCTTGTCGATCAGCTGCCGAACGCGGGCGCGGTAGAGGTCCCGGCCGCCGCCGATCTCCGGCGAGATGCCGACCTCCTCGGTGAACATGGCCACGCAGGCGGGATAGAGCAGCTCGAACTCCTCCGGCCGTACCCGCCGCACGGCGGGGTCGGGGTCGACCGCCGGCGGGGTGTCGATGACCAGGTACGGCTGGGACCAGCGCTCCAGCCGGGCCGAGCCCCAGTGTGGGCGCAGCCCGTCCCACATCCGCCGCACGGCGGTGTCCGGACCGACGATGGACGAGCAGGTACGGCCGACGTTGAGCGCGCGGGCGGTGAACGCGTCCACGGCATCGGTGTCCGCTTCGACCGGAACGAGGTTGGCCGCGGAGTGGCACAGCGCCACCAGCTCACCGTCGCGCACATAGCCCCACATCTCGCCCCCGAGCAGGCGGGGGTTGAGCCCGCTGAGCCGTACCCGGTGGTCCACGAAGACGTTGGTCACCGGGTCGTGCCGCAGCAGCCCCTGCACCTCGCGGAGGTCGGACGGGCCGAGCAGCCGCAGGCCCGTCGCAGTCGTGAGCACGTCCGCAGGCTACCCCGCGAACGCGGTTCTGATGAGGTCCGCACGTCTGGAGCCGAGCCGGTAGCGCGGAGTGTCATGCCGGCAGGGACCGCACGTTCTCGAACACGTCGATGGTGAGGACGGGGCGCATCCCGACCCCTTCGTACAGGGTGAGGGCAGGGGTGGTGTTGTTGGTGTCCACATGCAAGATGGTGCCGGCCCGCCCGGCTGCGGCGTCCAGCGCGAACGCGGTGCGCAGCAGGTAGGTGGCGATGCCGTGGCCGCGGGCCTGCGGCACCACCCCGAGCTCCGCGACGTAGCCGCAGTTCTCGTCGGCGACGAACTGGTCGGTGCACAGCAGCACCCCAGCCGGGCGGCCGTCGAGCTCGGCGACGTACAGCTGCGACCAGTCGAAGGTGGACCTGGCGTCCCAGGTCGCGATCCAGCGCTGCGCGGTCTCCTCCGCGAAGCCGAAGTGCTCGCGGAAGGCGGTGTTGACCAGCGCGTGCGCGGTGTGCCGCAACTCGGGGTCGTCGGGGTCGTGGCGGAGCGCCACGCCCGGTGGCGGGGGCGGCTGAACGACCGGGCCGTCGTGGTCGATGCGCATCCGGCTGAAGACCGTGACCGGGGTGAAGCCCAACTCGCCGAGCCGCTGCCGCAGTGCGGTGTCCTCGCGGTAGGTGCCGTGACGCAGCCTGGCCCGGGGGTGGCCCAGCTCGGCGGCGATCTCACCACCGCGCTCGATCACCTGGTCCAGCAGCCAGTCCCGCACCTGGTGGTCGGTGGCGACGACGTCGAGCTCAACCTGGTCGCTGTCCCCCTCCCGGCAGACGAAGCCGAAGCCGGTCAGGGCGCCGCCGCCCGTCTCCACGACCCAGGCGTCGCGCGTCAGGTCGAGCTCGGGGTCGGCGAGGGTGTCCTGGACGTCGTCCAGGGTCGAGTCGGCGAGGCCGACCAGCGGAGTGGTGTAAGCGGTGTAGAGCTGGAGGATCCGCTCCGCGTCCCGTGGGACGGGCCGCCGCTGGATCAGTCCGGCCGGCACGGCGTCACTGTCCACGTGCACATGATGGCGGTGGCCAGGCTGCTGGTCGATCGGTTTCCGTCGATCGGCGTCCCGAGGGTCGCGCTGCCTCAAGATCCGACGGTGGGATCCGACGGTGGCCCCACGATCCGACGTCAGCGTCCGCCCGTACGCCCGAAGATCCGACCCCAAGATCCGACGGTGGGGCTCGGTCCTACGCGGCGGCGGTCCGTATCCGGTCGGACACTGCCGTCGGATCTTGAGGCGGGGGTCGGATCGTGGCGTCGGATGTTGATGCGGGCCGGCGGACCTTGGCGCCGGATCTTGGGGCGGGAACTACGGGCGGGGCCGCCGGTGAACCCGGTCAGCCGACGGAGACGGTCGGCGAGGAGCCCTCGGCCGGCTCGTCCATCTCCTCGGCGATCCGCATGGCCTCCTCGATCAGCGTCTCCACGATCTGCGACTCGGGCACGGTCTTGATCACCTCGCCCTTGACGAAGATCTGGCCCTTGCCGTTGCCGGAGGCCACCCCGAGGT
>CAZNCE010000234.1:0-4513 GCA_964571285.1 uncultured Nocardioidaceae bacterium
GTCAGCCGGCGAGTAGGTCGCCGATCTGGCGCAGGCCGTCCAGGTCGCGCACATCCGTGGCGAGAGCGGGGACCGGGACCGCCGCCACCTCCGGGTGCGCGGCCAGGAACCTGCGGTGCAGCCGTCGCTCACGCTTGATGTCGGCGGACGCCTGGGCATGCAGCCGCAGCAGGTGAGCGGTTACCGGGTGCTCGCCCCGCCGCTCCAGCCTGGTGGCTGCCGCGTCGGCCTCCACCCCGTCCAGGTCCGGAACGGTGTCCGGTGTCACTCGGTTCAGCACCAACCCGGCCAGCGGCATCTGGTCCTGGTCCAGCCGTTCGACGAAGTAGCTCGCCTCCCGTAGGGCGTCGGCAGCAGGCGAGGACACCACCACGAACGCCGTACCCGGCGCCTGCAGCAGCCGGTAGGTCTGCTCGGCACGCTGCCGGAACCCGCCGAACAGGGTGTCGAACGCCGCCACGAAAGTCTGGGCGTCCTTGAGCAGTTGCGCGCCGAGGATCTTGGTCATCGTGGCGGTGATCAGCCCCAGGCCCGCCGACAGCAGTCGCACCGGGCCTCTGGCGGGCGCGATCAGCAGCCGGATGAACCGGCCATCGAGGAACGAGGCCAGCCGCTCCGGGGCATCGAGGAAGTCCAGCGCGGAGCGCGACGGCGGCGTGTCCACCACGATCAGGTCCCAGTCGTGCGTCTGGTCCGCGCGCAGTTGGCTGAGCTTCTCCATCGCCATGTACTCCTGCGTACCGGCGAAGGAGCTGGACACCGCCTGGTAGAAGGGGTTGGCCAGGATCTGTCGGGCCTTCTCCGGGCTGGCGTGCGCCTCGACCACCTCGTCGAAGGTCCGCTTCATGTCGAGCATCATCGCGTCGAGCGAGCCGTCGGCGTCGGTCTTGACCCCGTCCACCGGTCGCGGCGTGTTGTCCAGCTCGACCAGCCCCATGGACTGGGCCAGCCGGCGGGCCGGGTCGATGGTGAGGACCACAGCGTGTCGGCCCTGCTCGGCGGCGCGCAGCGCCAGTGCGGCCGACGTCGTGGTCTTGCCCACGCCACCGGACCCGCAACACACCACGATGGACACGTCCCGGTCGGCCAGCAACGCGTCCACGTCGAACCTGCGACCGCGGAACGGCCGGGCGGCCAGCGGTCCGACGCGGGGCCGACGCCGACGAGACGGCGGACTCATGCCGCCCCCTGCTCGATCAGCTCGTCCGCCAGTTCGTACAGGCCGCCGAGGTCGACCCCGTCCGCGAGCCGGGACACATCGACCACCGGCAGGCCGAGCCGGTCCACCCGCTCACGCTGCTCCTGCTCCATGCGCACTCGGTGGGCGTGCTCGCGCCCCAGCAGCCGCAGCCCGGTGACCATCGCATCCGTCGGGGCGATGCCGGCCGCGGTCAGTCCGTCCCGGATGCCCTGCGCCGGCAGCCGACCGGCCTGCGCGGCCCGCAACGCCCGGTCGTCCAGGCCGTTCGGACGTACCAGGTTGACGAACACCGAGCCGAGCGGAAGCCCCGCGGCTCGCAACTCGTCGATCGCATCGGAGGTCTCCTGAACCGGCATGTCCTCAAGGATCGTGACCAGGTGGACCGCCGTCTGGGGCGACCGCAGCAGGGTCATGATCGAGTCCGCCTGGTTGCGGATGGGGCCGACCTTGGCCAGTCCCGCCATGGCCACGTTCACGTTGAGGAACCTGGTGATCCGGCCGGTTGGCGGCGCGTCGAGCACCACCGCGTCGTACGCCGGCCGGGCCGGGCCCTGCGGGCCCGCGCGGCGGCGTCGGCGGGCGGCCTCGTAGACCTTGCCGGTGAGCAGCACGTCGGACAGGCCAGGCGCGATGGTGGTGGCGAAGTCGATCACGCCGAACCGGTCCAGCAGCCGTCCGGCGCGGCCCAGCCGGTAGTACATGTCGAGGTACTCCATCAGCGCCGCCTCGGGGTCGATCGGTAACGCGAACACCTCGCCGCCGTCCGGGGCGAGGGCCAGCGGCTCCTCGGAGTAGGGCAGCGGGGCGACGTCGAACAGCTGCGCGATGCCCTGGCGCCCCTCGACCTCGCACAGCAGCACGCGGTCGCCGTCGGCGGCCAGCGCGAGCGCGAGCGCGGCGGAGACCGTCGACTTCCCGGTGCCGCCCTTGCCGGTGACGATGTGCAACCGGATGGGGGAGCCCTCTGCCACAACCCGACTCTAGACCGAGCCACAGTGGGCGGTTCCACCGTGCAGCCACGCTGCCGGCGGTCGCGGTGCGGAGCGGCCGACACTCAGGCGACGTGCACCGGGGGTTCGGCGACCGGCTGCTGCCGTCGGGCGGTGTAGGACAGGTAGATCCCGGTCAGCACCGCGATCCCACCCAGCAGCTGGATCGCGTTCAGCGACTCGCCGAACCAGCCCCACCCGATCAGGTTCGCCCCGACCGGCTCCAGCATCGCGGCGATCACCACTGCAGTTGCCGGCAGGTGCCGCAGGGCGACGAACTCGGCGGCGAACGGCAGCAGCGTGCCGAGCACCACCACCCACACCAGCAGCACCCAGACCGGTGCGGACACGCCCTCCAACACGCCGAGCAGCGACGTCGACCCGGACACGCGGTCGACCGACAACCAGGTCACGGGGGTGACCAGGCTGAACGCCGCCGCGCCGAACACGTACGCCCAGGTGAGCAGCCGCACCGGGTCGTAGGCACTCACGCCATGCTCACCGAGCAGCAGATAGGTGGACAGCGACACCGCTGCGCCGAGACCCGCGGCCACACCCAGTGGGTCCAGATGCAGCCCGCGCCAGATCTGGGTCATCGCCGCCAGGCCGAGCACGGACAGCGCCAGCGCCCACCACAGCCGTACCCGCACCCGCTCGTGCTGCACGAACCGCGCCCACAGCGCCACCATCAGCGGCGCGAGGTACTCCAGCAGCAGCGCCAGGCCGACGGTGAGCCGGTCGATCGCCACCAGGTAGGTCCACTGCAGCAGCGCGGTGCCGCTGAGCCCGATCCCGATCACGACCAGCAGCTGTCGGCCGGACGGCGGCGGCAGCGCGCGCCGGTAGAACAGGGCCGCGAACAGCAGCAGGCACACCGCGGTGCCGGTCAGCCGCAGCGACGCGAGCTCGTCGGCGGCGACGCCGCTGCGCAGCACCACCCGCGACACCCCGGCATTGATCACGAAGAGCCCCGCGCCGGTGAGCACCAGCGCGTACCCGAGTCTGGGGTTGGGGCGGTTCATGACGCCCCAACCCTAGGTCACGTCAGCACCAAACCGTTCAGTGGCTGCTGTCGCACTGGCCGGGTGATGCCGCACGCGCGGCGACTATTGTTCAGCCATGACCAGCTCCGCGGAACGGCCCCGAGTACGTGCGGCGATCGACGCCCTCCCCACCTATGTCCCGGGCAAGCCGGCCGCCGCGGTCGAGGGCGCACCCTCATACAAGCTGTCCAGCAACGAAAACCCCTTCTCACCGCTGCCCGGCGTGTTCGAGGCGGCGGTCGATGCCGCGGCCACCATGAACCGCTATCCCGACATGGGCTGTGTCGATCTGTATGCGGCCCTGGCCAAGCGCTTCGGTGTGCCCGAGGAGCAGCTGGCCGCCGGGACCGGCTCGGTCGCGGTCCTGTACCAGCTCCTGCAGACGCTGGTCGGCGAGGGCGACGAGGTGGTGTACGCCTGGCGGTCGTTCGAGGCGTACCCGATCGCGGTCGGCACTGTCGGTGGCACCTCGGTGCGGGTCCCAGTGACCGCCGATGGGCGACACGACCTGGAGGCGATGGCCGCCGCGGTGACCGACCGGACCAAGATGGTGCTGGTCTGCACGCCGAACAACCCGACCGGGCCGGCCGTGCACGCCGAGGAGCTGCGCCGGCTGCTGGACGCGGTGCCGCCAAGGGTGCTCGTGGTCATCGACGAGGCGTACCGCGAGTTCATCCGTGACACCGACACCGTTGACGGGATCGAGGCGGCTCGGGGGCGGGACAACGTCTGCGTGCTTCGCACCTTCTCCAAGGCGTACGGGCTGGCCGGCCTGCGAGTCGGGTTCGCGGTCGCGCCGCCGCCGCTGGCCGAGGCGCTGCGCAAGGTGACCTTGCCGTTCGGCGTCTCGCACATCGCCCAGCAGGCGGCGATCGCCTCGCTGGCCGCCGAGGACGCGCTGCTGGAGCGCGTCGAGCAGATCGTGGGGGAGCGGACCCGGGTGCTCGCGGCGCTGCGCGGACAGGGGTACGAGCCGCCGGAGTCGGAGGCGAACTTCGTCTGGCTGCCGCTCGGGGACGCCACCCTCGACTTCGCCACCGCCTGCCAGCAGCAGGGCGTGTCGGTCCGGCCGTTCGCCGGCGACGGTGCGCGCGTCTCGATCGGTGAGCCGGCCGCCAACGACCTGTTCCTGCGGGTGGCGGGCGAGTTCCGCGGCCGGGAGACGTAGATCCCGGCCGGCCCGCCGCGACGTTGTCGGGGTGGTCGGGGTGGTCGGCGTTGTCGGCCGGTTGCGCCCTGGCGCGGGCGGGGCGTGCAGCGTGGCGGGTTCCTGCGGGCGG
>CAZNCE010000235.1:0-2215 GCA_964571285.1 uncultured Nocardioidaceae bacterium
GACTGCAGCACCAGCTCCACGTCGTCGGGCACGTAGTTGGGCACCAGCGTCGGCAGCCCGATGCCGAGGTTGACATAGGCGCCGTCCGACAGCTCGTCGGCGGCCCGGGCGGCCATCTGCTCACGGGTCAGTGCCATCGGTTCAGCCCTCCTCTCCGGCGCTGCGCACGGTGCGGCGCTCGATCCGCTTCTCCGCGGCCTGCTCCGAGGTCAGCGGCAGCACGCGCTGGACGTAGATGCCGGGCAGGTGGATGGAGTCGGGGTCCAGCTCGCCCGGCTCGACCAGCTCCTCCACCTCGGCGATGCTGACCCGGCCCGCCATCGCACACAGCGGGTTGAAGTTGCGTGCGGACTTGTTGAACACCAGGTTGCCGTGCCGGTCGCCCCGCCAGGCACGGACCAAGCCGAAGTCGCATTGGATGGACTGCTCCAGCACGTACGGCTTGGTGGTGCCGGCGAAGTCGAAGTCCCGGGTCTCCTTCACCGGTGAGGCGACCGCCACGCCACCCGTGTCGTCGTAGCGCCAGGGCAGGCCGCCCTCGGCGACCTGGGTGCCGACGCCGGTGGCGGTGTAGAACGCCGGGATGCCCGCCCCGCCGGCGCGCAACCGCTCGGCGAGCGTGCCCTGCGGGGTCAGCTCCACCTCCAGCTCACCGGCGAGGTACTGCCGGGCGAACTCCTTGTTCTCGCCGACGTAGGACGCGACCATGCGTCGGATCCGCTTCTCCCGCAGCAGGATGCCCAGGCCCCAGTCGTCCACGCCGCAGTTGTTGGAGACGGCCTCGAGGTCGGTCACGCCCTTGTCCAGCAGCGCCTTGATCAGCACGCTCGGCACACCGCACAGGCCGAACCCGCCGACCGCCAGGGATGCGCCGCTGTCGATGTCGGCCACTGCCTCCGCGGCGCTTGGGACGACCTTGTCCACCACTACCTCCTCGCCGAGACTGCCCTCGTGGCGACCCTACCGCCGCCGATCGTGCTGGTCAGCACACCCGGATCCGACTCGGCCCGGCGACCAGCTCGCCCACGACCGGATGGCCGGGCAGCTCCCCGGCGACCAGCAGGCCGCCGGAGGTCTGCGCGTCCGCGAGCAGCAGCAGCTCGTCCTCGTCGACCTCGGCGTCCACGTGCGGGCGGACCCAGGCCAGGTTGCGGCGGCTCCCGCCGGGCACGTAGCCCGCTGCCAGCGACTCGCGGACGCCTGCCAGGTAAGGCACGGCCTGCGCGTCCACCACCGCGGAGACACGGCTGGCCCGGACCAGCTTGAACAGGTGGCCGAGCAGGCCGAAGCCGGTCACGTCGGTGGCGCAGATGACGCCCGCATCCAGCGCCGCCCGGGCCGCGTCGCGGTTGAGCGACGTCATCGACGCGACCGCCTCGGGGAACACGTCGCCGGTCGCCTTGTGCCGGTTGTTCAGCACGCCGACACCGAGCGCCTTGGTCAGCGTCAATGGCGTTCCCGGCCGGCCCGCGTCGTTGCGGAGCAACCGGTCGGCGTCGGCGAACCCGGTCACCGCCAGGCCGTACTTGGGCTCGCGGTCGTCGATGCTGTGCCCGCCGGCGAGATGGGTGCCGGCGGCTCGGCACACGTCGGCGCCGCCGCGCAGCACCTCGGCGGCGAGTTCGAACGGCACCCGGTCCCGCGGCCAGGCGAGCAGGTTCACCGCGACCAGGGGCTCGCCACCCATGGCGTAGATGTCGGACAGCGCGTTGGCCGCGGCGATCCGGCCCCAGTCGTACGGGTCGTCCACAACGGGGGTGAAGAAGTCCGCGGTCGCCAGCACCGCCCGGCCGCCATCGAGGCGGACCGCGGCTGCGTCGTCGCCGGAGTCCAGCCCGACCAGCAGATCCCCGCCCGCCCGACCGCCGGGCAACCCCGCCAGCACCTGCTCGAGCTCACCGGGCGGCACCTTGCAGGCGCAGCCGCCACCGGCGGCGAACTGGGTAAGGCGAAAATCCCCGGCGACCGTCATACGGCGCAGCCTAGATCCCGGCGCCCTTCGTCTTGACCATCGCGTCCGGCTACCACGAGGCCGCACGCTGATGGGTGCCGCTGATCGACCCCGGCCCGCCGAGCCGGTGGCACCGTGGCATCGGTCAGGCCCGAGCAGCGACACGACGCTCGAGCCGCTCCCGCTGCGGCACGACCGTGTACTTCGGATCGTCCGCGGAGGCCAACCCGGCCTGGAAGATGCCGAATCGCAGCAGCACCGACC
>CAZNCE010000235.1:2315-4466 GCA_964571285.1 uncultured Nocardioidaceae bacterium
TCGTCCGCGGAGGCCAACCCGGCCTGGAAGATGCCGAATCGCAGCAGCACCGACCCGGCGGCCAGTGCGCCGCCGGCGAGCACCGAGAGCGCCCGCGACCGCCCGCCGACCACGGTGGCGGCAGCGCCTGCCGCGGTGAGCGCCTTGGCGGCCCGGAGCAGCATCCCGGGCCGCTTCTCGTGCAGCGGCTCGGCGAGCATCCCCAGCCGCCGCTGCATCACCTCGGAGGAGGCGAGTTCGACGCCGGCCCCGAGCACGGCCATCCGTCGCGCCGCGCCGGCCTGCCGGGTCGGCGTGGCGATCATCGCCAGCCCGCCGGCGGCGCAGGCGCCGCTGCCGGCGAACACGAACGGCAGCTCCCGGTACGCCTCGTGCCAGACCGGCACGGCGGTGTCGGCGATCAGCGCCGAGGTGTAGGTGGCCAGCACCGGGCCGAGCACGCCGGCGGCCGCCCCCGCCGCGCGGCCGACACCGGGTAGCAGCCCGGTGAGGTTGGATCCCGCCGCGGCCGCGGACAGCGTGCCGAACGACGCCAGCACGTACGACCCCATGGACAACGGTGAAGTGGGCTTGAACACCCGGAGCATGTTCAAGAACCGCTCCGGGCGACCCAGGTCGTGGATCAGCGCCACCGTCCCAGCAGCGGCGCCGGAGGCGGCCAGCAGCCGGCAGACCCGAGTGAGCGCCGGCCGCCCGGTGAGCTCGGCGCCCTCCGCGAGGACCGCGGCGGCGCCGCTCATCCCACCGACGAACAGGTACAGCGGCACATCGGGCTGCTTCCACACCGGACGCTTGATCACCGGCCGCCCGTAGTAGGACTCGAACTCCGGCTCCGGCACCATCGCCCGCTCTCTCACGAGCGCCTCCCGAGGAACGAGGCAACACCCAGCCCGACCAGTGCCGCGGCGGCGGCGCCGACGTGCTTCCACATCGACACCAGGTCGCGGGTGGTCACCACCGGGTCCGGCGGCAGCCCGTACACCTCCGGCTCGTCCAGCAGCAGGAAGAACGCCCCGTCGCCACCGACCCCGTCCTCCGGGTCGCGGCCATACAGCCGCGCGACGTCCAGGCCCTTCTCGTGCAGCTCCGCCACCCGCCGGTCGGCTCGCTCACGCAGCTCGTCCAGCGGCCCGAACTGGATCGAGTCGGTGGGGCAGGCCTTCGCGCAGGCGGGCTCCTCGCCGATCTTCAACCGGTCGTAGCACAGCGTGCACTTGAACGCCCGGCCGTCCTCCTTGCGCTGGTCGATCACGCCGTACGGGCAGGCCGGGATGCAGTAGCCGCAGCCGTTGCAGATGTCGGGCTGGATCACCACGGTCCCGAACTCGGTCCGGAAGATCGACCCGGTCGGGCAGACATCCAGGCAGGCGGCGTGCGTGCAGTGCTTGCAGACATCGGAGGACATCAGCCAGCGCAGGCCCTCCTCCCCCTCCTGCTCGCCGGATGGGGCCGCCTGGCCGTGCGTGGGCAGCCCCGACTCGTACTCCTCGGTGCCGGGCGGCCCGAAGCCGGGCAGGCCCAGGTCGACGGTGGTGACCGGCCGGCGCTGCTCGATGAAGGCGACGTGCCGCCAGGTGCTCGCACCCAGCTCGGTGGTGTTGTCGTAGGACATGCCGGACAGTGAGATGCCGTCCTCGGGCAGCTCGTTCCACTCCTTGCAGGCCACCTCGCAGGCCTTGCAGCCGATGCAGATGCTGGTGTCGGTGAAGAAGCCCATCCGCTGCGGCGGGTCCTCGTACCCGGCGTCCCCGGCCACGTCCGCCAGCGGTCCATACAGCCGGTTGCTCATTCGGGCCTCCCTTCCGCCGGTGCCGAGCCGCCCGACGCGTCCCGCGACGGCGCCCGCGCGTGGATGTCCACCCCCGCCCGCCGGCGGTACTCGGCGACGTAGGCGGTCAGCGCGGCGCCGCGTGGCCTGCGGCCGGGCCGGATGTCGCAGGTGCCGACCTTGCCCTGGATGTGCACGTTGGGCTCGGGCGACAGATTCACCAGGTCGTTGCTGGAGTCACCCTGGCTGACCCCGTTGTGGCCCCAGTGGTACGGCAGCCCGACCTGCTCGACGAACCGGTCGCCGAGCCGCAGCGAACGCATCCGGTCGGTGACCAGCACCCGCGCCTCGATCGCCGCCCGGGCGGAGACGATCGTGGCCCA
>CAZNCE010000236.1:0-4463 GCA_964571285.1 uncultured Nocardioidaceae bacterium
TGTCGTCGCCGATCTTCACGTCCCCGGTGAACGTGCCACCCGTGGTGGGCATGGCACCCACGTCCGAGGCGGTCAGCACGACGGCACCGGTGGACCCGTTCACGGAGTCGACAGCGCCGCCCTCGTCGTCGACCCACGCCACGTCGTAGTCGCCACCGCTGGACTTCGCGAGGATCTGACCCGACGAGCCGCCAGACGGGACGAGCCTGTTGGACGAGGTCGGCACGTAGTCGTTGAGGTCGGTGGTCTTCGCATACGCCGACAGGTCAGGAGTCCACGTATCAGAGCGTGCACCCACATCGGCGGCGGTCAGGTTGACGACGCCGGTCTTCCCGTTGACCGAGTCGACAGCGCCACCACCAGACCCGCCACCAGTGATGACATTGCCGTCAGCGTCGATCACGTCACCGTTGCTGTCGAGGCCCGCGACACCACCAGGGACTCCACGCACAAGCATCTTCTGCTGCGACGGATACTTCGTCGGGTTGATGACGGTGCGCAGGTTGACCTCACCGTCCACCGGCGTGTCGATGACGTACTTCTCGGTGTCGCTGCCGTCCTTGAACTTGACGGTGATCTCGACCTTGCCCCAGTCGACCGGTGCGTTGTCGGGGTCATCGTTCGCAGGCAGCCCCTGGTCGAAACTGATCGACGACGCGGCCGTGTTCAGCTCCATGCCCTTGATGAACTCGCCGGCAGGGATGATCACGTCGTCGGTGGCGTTACGAACCTCATTCGGGATGCGCACACTGACGGTGCCGTCCTTATTGGTGCCGTCGTAGTTGCGCCATGTGCCGTAGACACGGCATGTGCCCCACGAGGGTGCACCGGTGCTGGTAGCCATCATCGACTCCTTCGGTCAGTTGGACTCTTCGACGGGCCGCAGCTCGGGCTTGACGGGCGACACCTTCGAGCGGGTCACACCGGCACCGAGTAGCGCCAGGACGGCGGAGACCACGCCGACAACGGACGACTTCACACCGTCGTCAATGGGCAGGCCGAACGCTGCGGCAAGGGACAGGACCGCGACGACCACACCAACGGCGAGGGCGGGCTCCTTCTTGATACGAGCAATAAGGTTCGACATCACTTGAAATCCTTTCCAGCGTTGAGGTACTTCTGCAGGGCACGGACGCACATGGAGTCGCCCTTGGACAGGTATCCGTCGACGGTGGTGCCGAGGAATCCCTGTAGGGCTTCGATGGTATGAGTGGGGCCGTAGTCGCGATTCCAGTTGGACTGGATGCCCAGGCCGTCGACCTCGAGCCGGTGTCCGTGCTTGTCGCGGTGGCCGTGCTTGTTCATCCACTTCTGCAGGTGGGCGACGCACTGTGACGGCTCGGACAGGTGGCCGTCCTGGGTGGTGCCGCACGCCTTCTCGAGCGCGGTGATCGTGGCCGTGCCCAGCGACCCGTCGACCTCGAGGCCGCGGTGCTTGGGCTTGTGGTGCTTCGGCGGGTCCGGCTCAACCGGTGCGTGGGAACCGCCGCCACCGCCGGCGAGGTATCCGCGCACCATGTCGAGGTACCAGTCCCAGGGGAAGTCAGCGCCGGGGTCGTGGTGGGTGTTGCCGCCCACGCCCGCACGGGTCGCGTCCCAATGGCCCAGGAACCCCTTCACGGTGCCCTTGCGGACCTGGTCGAGGGTCAGGCGGCGGACGGGAATGTCGAACTTCTGGCACAGCCACGCGGACAGCTGCGCGGAACGGGTCAGCATCCGGCGTGCGTTGGTGCTGTCCCAGTCGGTGGAGTCGGCGTATCCGGCGTGCTCGATCTGAATACCAGAGTGGTTGAAGTACGGGCACGCCCATGCACCCTTGCTGAGGGAGACGCACTGGACGATTTCGCCGGGGTCGATGCAGTAGTGCGCCGACGCCTGCACGGAGCCCTGGAAGTAGTGGGCGCACCATTCGGCGCGGTTGGGCTCACACGGGCACTCCATGGTGTGGATGACGATCTGTAGGGGGTCGTATCCGTTGCGGCCGTAGTAGTGGCTGGTGGGGATGTGTTTCATGGCAGGCTTGGTAACCACGGGTGTGTCCTATCTTTGGCGTATAGGGGGGCTTGACAGGTCAGTCGTTGTAGGGCTTGTCGTCGGTCAGCTCGTCCAGCCACATGTCCAACGCGACGTTGCAGTCGTGGCAGTAGATGTCCTCACCTGGAACCATCGGCGCGGCGCAGTTCCAGCAGACGGCACCCATGGCTATCTGGCGAGGTAGGCGACCGCACCGGAGATCAGCGCCGATGCCGCGCCTGCTGCACCGGCCGCCTGCCACACTTTCCGTTCGAGGGAGCGGATCCGGTTCTCGTGGTCGGATACGTCGTGACGTATGTCGGTGATGGCCGGGTTGAGTACGTCTTTCATCGTGTTGACATCACCGCGTAGACCCTGCATCTCGGAGTAGATCTGCGCCATGGTGATGACGACTTCGGCCTGCTGTGGCTGGTTCGGGTTCATGGGCTGCTGTGTCATCAGATGGTCACCCAATCCGAGCCGTTGGTGATTGCTCTGCACACGTCACCCGCTGCCAGGGTGAGCGATGCTCCACCGTCGATGGTTGCGCTGCCGTCGCAGTTGACGGTGATGGTCGCGGTCCCGACGTTCTTGACGACGAACTCGCGCCCGACCGGCAGCGTCCCGCCGTTGACGTCGGCGGTGGGGTCGGGCAGCGTGATCGTGCCCGTCTGGCTGGCGAGGATGACATGGTCGTAGGTGTCCAGGGTCCGGTTGCCGACAACCTCACGCAGCGACAAGGCGGGACCGCCGTTGTTGACGACGGCGCGGCCCTGGCCTGGGATGTTGACGTACCCGTTGCGGCCGCCACGGAACACTCGCCCGATGCGGTGCGCCTGACCCGTGCCGGTCACCGTCAGATGACCCTTCCCGGCCGGGAACGTCACCGGTGCACCAGCCGTGCCGCAACCATCGACGTCGACAGCCTGCGAGTCCAGACCCCCAGCGGTGTCGAACAGGAGCAGGTCGTCGGAGTATTCGGTCTGGTCGTAGTCGATGCAGCCGCGCACCACCACACCGTTCGCTGCGCCCATGTGAATCATCCCACCGGCGGACTGCTCACCGATGAGGTTGTTGAAGGTCACGTTGGTGATGTAGGACGACCCGGATGTGTTGACCATGCGGATCATGGGGGAGCCGACGCCGTTGGAAAACCACATGCCGCCCCGGACCTGAAACGAGTTCACACCCGACGCGGTGGTCTCAATGTCAATGGCAGGCACCGTCGCCGAAGTACGGCGGCGCACCTGGCCACCGATGATCCGGTTACCAATGAAGTTACCGCCGGCACGCAGGTAGATGACCGACCCGTCATCCACATACGAACGCAACTGGCACCGCAGAAACGTCGAGTTCGACATGCCACCGGTCGACAGGTCAATCAGGTGCGCGCCGGAGCCTGCCACGTCGAGAGTGACGTCCTGGAACGTCCACCCCGACAGTGTCGCGTCCGGCTTCAACATCGGTGAGCTCGACCACCGCAGCACCGTATCCATACCGTCAGCGCGGATAGTCACGTTGTCACGCTCAACCAGCTTGTCACCGAACTGGTACATGTCGGCAGGTGCCGGGAAGTACACCGTGACCGAACCGGCCGTGGTCGACAGCATCTGGTTCAGGGCTGTCAGATCCTGGGTGGTGCCGTCGCCGACGATGCCGAAGTCCTGTGCGTTCAGGACGATCTCGCCCTTGCCGACCTTGGTGGCGATGGTCGAGTCCAGGGCGGCGTGGGCAGCAGACTGCACGGCGGCGTAGGTACTGGTCGTAGCGTTGGACACGATCGGCGCCACGGTCTCGTCCGTAGCGCCACCGTTCCTCACCTGGTTGAACAGCCAGTTGTATGCCTCGGCGGGGATGTAGTCCCCGTCATTCCAGTTGACCGGTGGCGTGTACGGCATCGCGTCTCCCTCAGTACGGTTGTGCGGGCTGCGGTTCCCATGGCTGGATGATGATGCACCAGTGCTCGGTTGGCGGCCAGTTGGTGTTCGCGGCGTCGTTGCGGATATACAGGCCACCGTCAAGGCGGGAGATATAGCCGCCATAGGGGGAGTGAGGATGTGTCGTCTCAAACCCCATCCATCGGACCTCCGACGCCGGGACGTACCCGTCGGGCAGCTGCAGCACCCTGGTGTACCCGTCGGTGGTGTTCTCTAGCCCGTTCGGGTCCATCTGCCCCTGGAAATCCACCAACCCCGACCCGTCGAGCATGACCCGCGGATGGTACTGGTTGTCGTTGTCGCGCGGCTGGAACCCGTCCTCAAGGGTGCACTCGACCCAGTCGTTTCCGCCCTTCGCCAGGCCCAGCACGATGTTCTGCCGTGCCGCCGTGTGCCCGTCGTCGGCAGAGTGTCGCTGCACCCACACCCGCGTGTATGGCAGCAGCGCAGTCTCAGGAACCAACGTCGACGGCGTCCCCGGAACAGGCGAGGTCTGCCCGTCGAACACGATCG
>CAZNCE010000237.1:0-4414 GCA_964571285.1 uncultured Nocardioidaceae bacterium
GCCGGCGCTGCATCGCCACCTGGTCGACCTTGAACACCACACCGTCGATCTCGTGCTCGACCTCGTGCCGGTGCTCGCCGTAGCTCTCGACGTACTCCTGCACCTCAGACATCGCGTGCACGACCCGGACCCGGTCCGACACCGGCAGCCCCCAGGCCGCCAGCGCGGCGTAGGCCTCGGACTGGCGCTCCGGCTCGAAGCCGTCGCGGGCGCCGAGGCCGTGGCAGACCAGCTTGAGGCCGCGGCGCGCGGTGATCCGGGGGTCCTTCTGCCGCAGCGAGCCGGCGGCGGTGTTCCGTGGGTTGGCGAACGGCGCCTTGCCGTCCTCGATCAGGCGGGCGTTGAGCTGCTCGAATCCGTCCTTGGGGAAGTAGACCTCGCCGCGCACCTCGAGCAGGTCGGGCACCGGATAGTCGGCGGACGGGGTCAACCGGTGCGGCACGTTGGCCAGCGTGCGCACGTTCGCGGTGACGTCCTCCCCCACCCGGCCGTCGCCGCGGGTCACGCCGCGAGCCAGCCGGCCCCGCTCGTAGGTCACATTGATGGCCAGCCCGTCGACCTTGAGCTCGCACAGGAACTCGGCGCCGGTGCCGACCTCGCGCTCCACCCGGCCCGCCCAGGCCAGCAGCTCGTCGACGGTGAAGCAGTTGTCCAGGCTGAGCATCCGCTCGCGGTGCTCGACCGCGGTGAACTCGGTGGACACCGCGCCACCCACCTGCTGGGTCGGCGAGTCCGGGGTACGCAGGTCCGGGTACTGGTCCTCGAGCTGCTCCAGCTGCTGCATCAGCGAGTCGAAGTCGCCGTCGCTCACGGTGGGCTGGTCGAGCACGTAGTAGCGCCAGCGGTGCTCCTCGACGGTCTCGGCGAGCGCCTGATGCCGGTCTCGCGCCTCGCTCGGCGCCTCCTCGGGCGCCGCGGCGAGCGCCTGCGCCGAGGCCTCGGGAACCTGGTCGGTCATGGCTCCATCCTGCCCTGATCGCCGGACAGCTGCCGGGCCGCGTCGCGCAGCAACCGCAGCACGTCGCGCGCGCCCTGCGGCGACGACCCCGCGAGCCCGCAGGTGGGCGTGAGAACCAGCGCACCGGCCCGCTCCGGCTCGAACCCCCACCGGGTCAGCAGGTCGCGGGCCCGCTCCGCCAGCTCCTCGGGGCTGCGTTCCGGCGGACCCGGGGTGGCCGGGACCAGCCCGGGCCAGACCGCCAGGCCGGCATCGAGCGCCTCCGCGTAGCGGTCGTACTCGTCCTCGCCGATCAGCGACGCGTCGACCGACACCGCGCGGAAGCCGGCCCTGCGCACGACCGCGAGCGGGACCCGGGCTGCGCAGCAGTGCAGCACGGTCGGGATCTCCCGAGCCCCGGCGACACGTACGAGCCGGGCCAGCGCCTCGACCGCCTCCGGCTCGGCGACCGTGCGATGCCGGCCGAACCCGCTCGCGGTGGGCACCCGCCCGGCGAGCACCGCCGGCAGCGCCGGCTCGTCCACCTGCAGCACCAGGTCGGCGCCCGGCACCCGGCGGGCCAGCTCGGCGAGATGGCTCGCCAGGCCCTCGGCCAGCGACTCGGCCAGCTCGCGGCGGGCGCCGTGGTCGGCCAGTGCCTTGTCTCCCCTGGGCCGCTCCACCTGCGCCGCCAGCGTCCACGGCCCGGCCACCTGGATCTTCAGCGGGCCGGTCAGCCCTTCGGCCTGCTCCTCCAGCACGTCCAGATCCTGGGCCAGCCGGGACCGGGCCCGGCGCTGGTCCAGCCCGGACGCGTCGGTCAGCCGCCACCCGGCCGGCTGCAGGTCCAGCCCGAGCCCGGCCAGCAGCGCGCCCGCGCGCGCGACCAGCCCGGAGTACGCGTCCCGGTCCGGCACCTCGACCAGATGCGGCAGGCCGGGCAGCTCCCCGAGCACGATCCGGGTGGCTTCGGCCACGTCGTCACCGGGCATCGAACCGATGCCCGTGGCGGTCCCGGCAGGAAGCGTGGGTTGGTCGGACACGGGGCCGAGCCTAGGGCCGGGGACACGGCCCGGGTCAGCCGGACTCCGGCTCGCCGCCGTAGCGAGTGATCGGGTCCTGGTACGGCTGGTGGGACGGCGGCGTCGGGTCGAGGAACACGTGCCGCACCTCGGGGAACCGCTCGCGCACGCTCGCGTCGACCTCGTCGGCGTAGCGCTCCAGGGCGTCGCTGGAGGCGCCCGCGGCCAGGTCGACGCGGACCGCGATCAGCACCTCCTCCGGGCCGAGCCGCATGCTGAGCAGCTCGATCACCCGGTCGATGCCGTCGGAGCGGGCGATCTCGTCCCGGATCTCCCGCTGGGCCGGCAGCGGCAGCGCCCGCCCGATCAGCAGCGACATGTTCTGTCGCCCGAGCGCGTATGCGACCAGCACCAGCAGCAGCCCGATGGCCACCGACGCCGCACCGTCCCAGAAGCCCTGCTTGGTCAGGTGGTGCAGGGTGACGCCGACGGCCGCCAGCACCAGACCGATCAACGCCGCGGTGTCCTCGAAGGCGACCGTCTTCGCGGTCGGATCCGAGGTCTGGCCGAGGTGCTGGAAGAAGCCGCGGCGGCGGTCCCTGGCCTCGCGGCGCAGCTGCACGATCGCCTTCAACCAGGAGGTGGCCTCGAACGCGAACGAGACCAGCAAGATCAGGTACACCACCAGCAGGCTGCCCAGCTCCTCCGGCTGCAGGACCGAGCGGATGCCCTCCAGCACCGAGAACCCGGCGCCCAGCACCAGGATCCCGACCGCGGCCAGCAACGACCAGAAGTAGCGCTCTTGGCCGTACCCGAACGGGTGGGACGCGTCGGGCGGCTTGTGGCTGCGGTGGATCGCGGTGAGCAACAGCAGCTCGTTCAAGGTGTCCGCGACCGAGTGCGCCGCCTCGGCGAGCATCGCCGCGGATCCCGAGAGCAGCCCGCCCACCGCCTTGGCGACCGCGATCGCCAGGTTCGCCGCCCCGGCCAGCAGCACGGTCGAGGTCGACTCTTCGGCCATCCGCTTCCCGCCCGTCCGTTCGTCGTGCCCGCGTCAGCGACCGGCTAGTACCCGCCCGCGGCGAACCGGCAAACCGCTGCCCGCCGGGCGCGCCGGTGAGCGGAGTTGCGTACCGGCCCGGGCAGTGTGCACCCCGAGCGGACGGACTGGTGGCTCTGCGGCCGACGCCTGGGCGCGATCCAGCAGCACGATCCGACGGCAGCCTCCGACTGATCGAGGGGCGCCACCGCGTGGCACGAACGCCCGGCGTCGGATCGTGCCGTCGGATCTTGGGGCGAAGGCGACGGGCCGGGATGAGGACGGATCGACGGCGGCCGAGGTCAGACTGCCGGTGTGCGGGGGCTCGGCTGCGCAAGCGCGCCCCCGCACACCACACGAGCCGGAGCCGATTCGACCGGCCCCACCGGAGCGTCACCACCATCCGGAACCGCGGTGGACACGCCCCACTCCAGGACGAAACGACTCGGTGTGCTCGTGTGACGGCAGGCTGCTCGACCGATCACTGTGACCTTAGGCACAACGCCGCTGCCAACTCAATGCACGAGAACGGACATAGCCGCCCTACGGGGCACCGATTTCGCCGGATTCCCCGCCCCTGCTGGAGTATCGGACGATGTCGTCCGGGCTACCGGGACAACTGCGACGGTTCGGGCGCCCGCTCGGTGGCGTCGATCGTGACGCTGCCGACCACCCGCGACCCGTCGTAGATCACCGCCGTCTGTCCCGGCGCCACCCCGCGCGCCGGCCGGTGCAGCCGCACCTGCACCGACTGCTCCGCGCCGTCGCCGGCGACGGTCACCGTCGCCGGCAGATCCTCCCCGTGCGCGCGCAACTGGACCGAACAGTCCAGTGGCCGCTCCGGCGCCCGCCCGCACCAGCGGGGATGGACCCCCACGAGCCCGGCAACGTCGAGCGCCTCGCGCGGCCCGACGGTGACGGTCCGGTCCACCGGCGAGATGTCCAGCACGTACCGCGGCCGGCCGTCGTCGGCCGGCCCCGCGATCCGGAGCCCCTTCCGCTGGCCGACGGTGAAGCCGTACGTGCCGTCGTGCCGGCCCAGCCGTCCGCCGTCCTGGTCCACGATGTCGCCGGCCGCCTCTCCCAGCCGCCGCCGCAGGAACCCGGCCGTGTCCCCGTCGGCGATGAAGCAGATGTCGTGGCTGTCCGGCTTGGCCGCCACCGCCAGTCCGCGCCGGGACGCCTCCTCGCGCACCTCGGACTTCGGAGTGGCGCCGAGCGGGAACAGCGCGTGCCGCAGCTGCTCCTGGGTGAGCACGCCGAGCACGTACGACTGGTCCTTGTGCTCGTCGGTGGCCCGGTGCATCTCGATCAGGCCGTCGGCACCGGTGCGCAGCACGGCGTAGTGCCCCGTGACCACGGCGTCGAAGCCCAGCGCCAGCGCCCGGTCCAGCACCGCCGCGAACTTGATCTTCT
>CAZNCE010000238.1:0-4370 GCA_964571285.1 uncultured Nocardioidaceae bacterium
GTCCATGCCACCGACGATGTTGCGCAGCGTGGTCATGGTCAGCTGCTCGATCGCCTGGATGTAGTTGGCGATCTCGTAGGTTGCGGCAACCGGGTTGGTCACCTGGAAGTAGATCACCGTGTCGATCGACACCACGAGGTTGTCCTCGGTGATGACCGGCTGCGGCGGGAACGAGACCACCTGCTCGCGCAGGTCGATGGTGTAGCGCACCCGGTCGACGTACGGGGTGATCAGGTTCAGCCCCGCGGTCAACGACGTGCGGTACTTGCCGAACCGCTCCACGATGCCGGCCCGCGCCTGCGGAATGATCCGCACCGCCTTCGCCAGCGTCACGATCACCAGCAGTGCCACCAGGATCAGCACGATAAGGACAGCTAGGCCGCCGCCGGACATGGCTCCTCCGTACTCGGTCGTTGCCGACTCGGTCGTCGTGTTCCGGGACCCGGTCGGGTCACGAAAGCTCGTGGGTGGGGTGGACGCGGGCGATCGCGCCGTCGATCTCGAACACGTCGACCGTGGCTCCGGCCGGGATCACCGCCTGCTCGTCGAAGGACCGTGCGGTCCACACCTCGCCGGCCAGCTTCACCGTGCCGCTGACCGCGGTGACCTCCTCCAGCGCGACCGCCTGCTTGCCGACCAGGGCGGCATGCCCGGTGGTCAAGGTCGGTCCCCCGTGCAGCCGCCGGACCACGGCCGGCCGCACGAACACCAAGGTGCCGAGCGCGACCGCCACCGCGACCAGGATCTGCAGGGCCAGACCGCCACCGACACCGGCCACCACCGCGCCACCCAGCGCACCGGTGGCCAGCATCAGCAACACCAGGTCCAAGCTGAACATCTCGGCGACCGCGAGCAGCACCGCGGCGGCGCTCCACGCCGCCCAGGTGTGCTCGGTCACCCACTCCCACATGCCTCGACCCTAACCGACCCCGAAAGGTGGATCAGGCGGTCGTGCGGCGTGCGGCCCAGCGGCCGTCGACGTGCTCCAGTGACAGCGGCATGCCGAAGGTCTCGGACAGCCGCGCCTCGTCGAGAGTGGTCTCGATCGGCCCGCTCGCCACGATCCGGCCCTGCCGCAGCATCAGCACGTGGGTGAAGCCAGGCGGGATCTCCTCCACGTGGTGTGACACGAGCACGGTCGCCGGCGCGTCGGGATCCTGCGCCAGCGCGGTCAGCGTCAGCAGCAGATCCTCTCGGCCGCCCAGATCCAGCCCGGCGGCGGGCTCGTCCAGCAGCAGCAACTCCGGATCGGTCATCAGCGCCCGCGCCACCTGGGTGCGCTTGCGCTCCCCCTCCGACAGGGTGCCGAACGTGCGCTCCGCGAGCGTGGACATCCCCACCTCGCTGAGCAGATCCTCGGCCCGCTGGTGGTCGAGGTCGTCGTACGCCTCCCGCCAGCGACCCACGACCGCGTACGACGCGGAGACGACGACGTCGTGGACACGCTCACCGCGCGGAATGCGCTCGGCGATGGCGGCGCTGGTCAGGCCGATCCTGGGTCGCAGCTCGAAGACGTCGACCGTGCCGAGGATCTCCCCGAGGATCGCGGCCACCCCGCTGGTGGGGTGGATGTGCGCGCCGACGACCTGCAGCAGGGTGGTCTTGCCGGCGCCGTTCGGGCCGAGGATCACCCACCGCTCGTCCTCCTCGACGGTCCAGGTGACCGAGTCCAGCAGGGTGTTCTGGCCACGCACCACCGACACGTCGGCCAACTCGATCACTTGGGTCATCGTGCTCCTCGGTCCCGGCTCGTGCTCGCTGCTTGCCCCGCGGCACAGGCTACCGGTGGCCCACCTGCGCAGTTGCGGTCCGGGGGCGCACCCGGCTGACCCGCCAACGGTCCTCTCGGCGGGCACCGGATGACACGGCCCGACCACGAAGGGCGTTCGCCGGGTTCTACCCTGAGTGGCATGACCACGCCGATTGCGGGCGCCGTCAGGCTCCCCCCGGCTGCGCGGATGGCGGCCTGGCTGCCTGCCGCGCTGTCGGGATGCGTACGCGTGGACGAGGCGGTCGGGCGGATCGTCGGCGAGGACCCGGCCCATCACCTGGTGCCGCCCGAGGAGGCCGAGCCGGTCTCACTGCTGCTCGGCGTCGGCGTGCTCCGCTCGCTGTCGCCGAAATGGACCCAGCTGGCCTGGCCCACCGCTGGGCATCCGGTCGGCCTGGCCGGCCCGGCCGCCTTCAACGCCGAGGCGCTCGATGCCGAAGGCGCGGTGCTGCTGGGTGGCACCGGCCTCGGCCTGGTCCCGGCCTCGGCCGGGCGCGGGATCGTCTGGCGGTTGCTGCCGGCGAACGAGCCCGCCCCGTGGGACGTCGGCGAGGCGGATCGTGAGCTGCGGGCGGTGCTGCCGCGGGTCGCCGACCTGCTCGCGGACCTGGACGTCGCCGCGTGGAGCCCGGACGCCGCCGACCTGCTGATGAACCTGCGCGCACCCGGTGGACCGGAGTTGCCGCCGGGTACGGACGGCCAGCAGGTGTCGCTGCTGCAGCGCGCCACGCGATGTGTGGCGATCGCCGAGCTCGGCCTCGACCGGGACGGCGATGCGAGCCCGTGGGTGGACGACCGGCGCCGGGACGCACTGCGCACGCTGGCCCGGACGGCACGGCAGGCAGTCGCGGCGGCGTGCTCCACCGTCCGCTGACCGACCCGGCGGACGTAGCGGCGATCCGGTGCGGCGGTACCGTGTGGCTGTGCCAGACGAGCGGCCGACTCTGTTGATCACCCTGGTGGGCAAGGACCGCCCCGGGCTGACCTCCGCGATCTTCCAGGCGATGGACACCCACGGCGTCGAGGTGCTCGACATCGAGCAGGTGCTGCTGCGCCGCCGGCTGGTCCTGGGGGTGCTGGTCACCAGCCCGCGGGACCCATCCCGGTTGGAGCGTGCCCTCGAGCAGGTCGCCGGTCAGCTGGAGCTGGAGGTCGACGTCGAGCCCGGCACGGGGGACAACCGGCCCCGCGGCAGCGGCCGCAGCCGGGTGACCTTGCTGGCCAGTCCGCTGCGGCCGTCGGTGGTGTCGGCCGTGGCCGGCCGGATCAGCGACCTGGGCGCCAACATCGACCGGATCGTGCGGATGGCTCGCTACCCGGTCACGGCGATCGAACTGCACGTCTCCGGGGCCCGGCAGGACCGGCTGCGCAGCATGCTCGCCGCCGAGGCCGCGGCCCGGCAGGTCGACATCGCGGTTCAGACGGTGGGGGCCGCCGAGCACGGGCAGCGGCTGATCGTGCTGGACGTGGACTCCACGCTGGTGCAGGGCGAGGTGATCGAGAAGCTGGCCGCCCATGCGGGTGTGGCGACCGAGGTGGCCGCCCTGACCGAGCAGGCGATGCGCGGGGAGATCGACTTCGGCGACTCCCTGCGGCAGCGGGTGGCCGCGCTGGCCGGCCTGGACGTCGGCGTCCTCGATGCGGTGTACGAGGGGCTGCAGCTGACCCCCGGTGCGCGCACCCTGGTGCGTACCCTGCGGCGACTCGGATACCGGCTGGCGATCGTGTCCGGCGGCTTCACCCAGATCACCGACCGGATCGCCGCCGACCTTGGCATCCACTACAGCGCTGCGAACCGGCTCGAGGTGGCCGACGGCCGGCTCACCGGACGGATCAGCGGCCCGATGATCGATCGGGCGGGCAAGGCGGCGGCGCTGCGCAGCTTCGCCGTGGACGCCGGTGTGTCGCTGGCCAACACGGTGGCGATCGGCGACGGGGCCAACGACCTGGACATGCTGAGCGTCGCCGGGCTGGGGGTCGCGTTCAACGCGAAGCCGGTGGTCCGCGAGGCCGCGGACACGTCGCTGAGCGTGCCCTATCTGGACACGATCGCGTACCTGCTCGGCATCAGCCGCGAGGAGATCGAACTGCTGGACGCCGAGGACGGCATCGTCACCCCGCATCCCGAGGTGGTCACCCGCTAGTTGGCCGGGCGGCCGCGCCGCTGCCCGTCGCGTCTTTCACCAGACCGTGAAAGACGTGCACCCCGGCGGCCCCCCTGCAGCTCGTCTTTCACCAGACCGTGAAACACGCACGCCCCCGGCGGCCCCCCTGCAGCTCGTCTTTCACCAGACCGTGAAACACGTGCCACCAACCCGAGTTGCACACCTGACGGTCCCGCTGCCGGTCGTCTTTCACCAGACCGTGAAACACGTGCCACCAACCCGAGCGCCCGCCCACCGTGGCGGGTTCGAGCGGCGCCCGGATCCACGATGGCGCGTTGCGGACCAGTCTCGGGGCCGAGAACCACCGCGAACGCGCCACGCTGGACCAGATCAGCTCGCCAACGCGCCACGCTGAGCCGGACTCATCGACATGCACCAACTCGTGATGCACGCCCGGCGGTCCGGCTGCCGGTCGTCTTTCACCAGACCGTGAA
>CAZNCE010000239.1:0-4312 GCA_964571285.1 uncultured Nocardioidaceae bacterium
TGCGGTCGGCGATGCACCTGGACACCGTGTTCACCTTCGTGGACCGCGACGTGGTCACCCTCTACCCCACGATCGTGGACGCCATCCGGACGTTCACCCTGGTGCCCACCGACCAGTCACCGGGGGTGGAGGTCGTCGACGAGGGGACGACGCCGTTCGTGGACGTGGTGGCCCGCTCGCTCGGCCTGTCCTCGCTGCGGGTCATCGACACCGGCGGCGACGTGTACCAGTCCGAGCGGCAACAGTGGGACAGCGGCAACAACGCGGTCGCGTTGGAGCCCGGCGTGGTGTTCACCTACGACCGGAACACCCTCACCAACACCTTGCTGCGCAAGGCCGGCATCGAGGTCATCACCATCGTCGGCGCGGAATTGGGCCGCGGCCGCGGCGGCGGGCACTGCATGACCTGCCCGATCATCCGCGAACCCGTCGACTTCTGACTCCTCCACCGGCATCGACCGGGGCCAGGCCACACCCGGCGGACGTACACCGGTCCAGTAGCTGAGACCGGGCCACGTGCCCCGCGGACGCGAGCACACTGGCGCCAGTCGATCGTCCACCGCATGGAAGGAGCTCTCGATGGCTGACTACAACCCCGCGATGCAGAAGGCGGCCCTGGCCGAGGTCGAACCGGACGTCCACGGGTTGATCTCGAAGCGCACCGCGGAGCTCGACGGGGTCAGCGTCACCCAGGTCACCTTCGACGTGGGCGCCAAGTGGTCCAACGACCTGAAGGACTATGCCGGTACCGACCTGTGCGAGCTGCCGCACGTCGCGCTGGTGCTCTCCGGAACCCTGCGGGTGGTGATGGCGGACGCATCCGTGGAGGACTTCTCGGCGGGCGAGGTGATGCTGCTCCCGCCCGACCACGACGCGTGGACGGTGGGCGACCAGCCCTGCACGTTCGTGGAGTTCTCCCGCGGGAACGACTACTACAGCTGATCGCGCTCGGCCCCACGCGACCGCTCGGCGGGCCCGGAGCCCGGACGTCCCTGCGCCGCTGCCCGGGGTCGGCAGCGGCGCAGGGGGCCGAGGGGTAGGGCTACGGACAGATGTAGCCCCCGCCGTCCGGGTTCGGGAAGCAGCCGGTCGCCTCGGGCACGAAGATCCGCGGCAGCCACAGGGCCGCCTCCGGCACCAGCACGATGAACGCGATGATGATCGCGAAGATGCCGTACAGCGGACCCGTCTTCTTCACACCGGCCAGGAAGGTGACCTTCGCGAAGTTCGTGGCCAGCAGCAGCGACAGCCCGTACGGCGGCGTGATCAGTCCCATGGCCAGCGTCAGCACGACCACGATCCCCATGTGCACGGGGTTGATGTCACCGAGTTCGGTGAGCTCGGCGATGATCGGCATGAACACCACGATCGCCGGGATGGCATCGATGAACTGGCCGACGATGATCAGCACCCCGACGATTGTGAACAGGATCGCCACCGAGTTGGTCCCCGCGATGTCGAACATCAGGTCTGCGACCGCCTGGGCGCCACCGAGGTAGGTGAACAGCCAGGCGAAGACGGCGGCCGCGGCGACCGCGATCATCGGCAGCGTGTAGAGCACACCACCGTGGATGAAGTCGCGGAACAGCTTGCGGAAGTGGCCGCGCGCCATCAGCGGGATCACGATCACGATGATGTAGACCACCGCGACCATGCCGGCCTCGGTGGGCGTGAAGTAGCCGCCCAGGATGCCCCACATGATGATGACCGGGACCATCAGCGGCAGGAAGCTGCCGGCGCCGGCCTTGGCCATCTCCCGGAAGCTGGCCCGGCTGCGGGTCTCGTTGCTGGTGACGAAGAAGTAGCTGAAGACCATCAGCCCGACGCCGACCAGTACGCCCGGCAGGACGCCACCCAGGAACAGCGCCGCGATGGACACGCCGCCGGTGGCGCCGTAGACGACCGCCATGACGCTCGGCGGGATCAGGTTCGCGATCGTCGACGCCGCCGCGATCAGTGCGGCCGAGCTGGCCGGCTGGTATCCCTCGCGGGCCATCGCCGGCAGCAGGACCCGCGAGTTCGCCGCTACGTCGGACATGGACGATCCGGAGATGCCGGCGAAGAACATGCTGAACACGGCGTTCACCTGCGCCAGGCCGCTGCGGATGTGGCCGACCAGGGTCTGGGTGAAGTTGATGATCCGTGTCGCTATGCCGGTCGTGTCCATCAGTTCGGCGAGCAGCAGGAAGAACGGCACAGCCAGCAGCGGCACGCTGTTGATGCCGTTGAACAGCTGGCCGACGATCGTGGGAAAGCTGACTCCCGCGAAGATGGTGCCGATCAGCGCCCCGCCGAACAGGGCGAATGCCAGGGGCGTACCGGTGAAAGCCAGCCCCAGGAAGGTGACGACCATCAACAGCAACGTGAGTTCGGTGGTCATCACTCCCACACCTCCTGGGTGAGCCGCTCGATCTCGGTCATCTCCGGCGTCCTGCTGGCGAACCCGTTGCGCCAGCCGGTCACCAGTCGCTCCAGCGCGAAGATGGTGGTCAGCACACCGAACACCGGGATGGACCCGGTCATGATGGACAGCGGCAGCTTGGTGACCGACAGGTGGTTGCCGAAGCCCTGCAGGAAGTTGTCGTAGCCGAAGATCATCGTCACCAGGCCGATCACCAGCAGGACCAGCCCGTTGAACGACTCGGTGATCCAGCGACGGCGGGCACCGGCGTTGGGACTCAGTGAGGTCACGATGAAGTGCTCGCGGCGGCGCAGCGCCGCGGACGCCCCGATGAACACGCCCCAGATGAACAGCCCGAGGGTGGCCTCCTGGAGCCAGAGGATGGGGTGCTGCAGGAGGCGGGTCGCGACGTCCAGGAACACGGTGATGGTGAAGCCGAGCAGGCACAGCCCGCTCAGGATCAGCAGGACGTACTCGAGTGGGTCGAGCGCCCGTACCTTAAGATGTCGCTCCTCTTGGGAGACGAGCGACCTGATGTGCTGCTGCAGGAAGCTCACGGGCTGTGCTCCTCTCGGTTGCTCGAGATCGTCGGTTGCTGGACGCCGATCAGCTGGTCCAACCGGAGGATGCCGGCTTGGACCGCGCAGGCCAGCCCCAGGTAGAAGTCCCCCCAGGCGGTGGCACCGTCCACGCCGCGCCCATGCGGCACCGAGTAGTTGGACAGCAGGAGGATGCCCTCCCGATCGGGGTCCCGGTTGAGCGCCAGCCGCCCGATGGCATCCAGGGCGCTGTCCGCCGACGCTTGGTAGCTGCGGCGACGGTCCGGGTCGGGGTGCCACCCGCCGAGGATCTGGAAGCCGAGCGCGGTGACCGCCGCTGCGCTGGCGTCCCGGGGAGGCCGGTCGCCCAGCGCGGCGAAGTCCCAGGCCGGCAGGTCGTCGGCAGCGACCTGGCGAAGGTAGAAGTCCGCCGCCCGGTCGGCCGCCGCGAGCAGTTCCGGCTCACCGGTGACCGCGTACGACCAGGCGAACCCGCAGATCGCCCAGGCCTGCCCGCGAGACCACGCCGACTTGGCCGACGCCCCCTGCAGGGTCGCCTCTTCGAGGAACGAGCCGCTGATCGGGTCCAGGTGCATGAGGTGGACGGTCGAGCCGTCCGGCCGCACCAGCAGGCGCGCCGAAGTGCGGGCGTGGTGGCGGGCGACCTGGACGAAGGCCGGCTCGCCGGTGATCTGCGCCGCCCACCAGAGCAGCGGCAGGTTCATCATCGTGTCGATGGTGCTGGTGCCAGCCGATCGCTCGTCCCCGACCGGGCCGAAGGCCTGGATGTAGCGGCCCTGCTCGTTGAACCGGCGCACGGTCATGCGCGCGGCGGCGTCGGCGTACTTCAGTGCGGGCTCCGGGAGCAGCCCGCACTGGTGTCCGAAGACGACGGACGGGTGGAACAGGAAACCCAGGTCGTGCGTGGTGTGGTCGGTGGCCCGAGGTGCCAGCAGGTCGAGGCGTTCTCGGGCCAGGTCCGCCGGTGCCTCGTCGCCGGCGCCGAGCGCGGTGAGCCACATGACCCCGAACCAGAACCCCGCGGTCCAGTTGCCGTGCTCGTAGTCCACGCCCCACGAGCTCAGCGTGGAGATGTCGAGCAGCTCCCAGCGGCCGTTCTCGGAATAGTGCGGGAAGAGGGTTGCGCTGCGCTGCTTGCTCCGCTCGAAGTCGCGGACGGCAGCAGAGATGTAATCGTGCCAGAGTTGGCTCACGGGCCTACCTCGTCGGTGGATGCGTCGAATGTCTGGTCGGGTCCGCGGCGACCGAGGGCCGGCGGGGGCTCGCGGATTACGCCCACGCCGGCCGGCGGGTCAGTCTCCGGTGACCGCGCGGATCTTCTTAAGCATGTCGAAGGCGGCCGGTCCCAGGC
>CAZNCE010000240.1:0-4286 GCA_964571285.1 uncultured Nocardioidaceae bacterium
CACCACGTGGCTGCGCCGGTCGCTGCCGGGCTTGAGCAGCACCGGGTTCATCGCCACCTCGGGAGTCACACCGGCGGCAACCGCCTGGACCCACTGGGCCCGGCCGATCTCCGCCCCGGCCCCGTCCGCGCCGGTGACCACCATCGAGTTGTTCGACATGTTCTGCGCCTTGAACGGGGCGACCCGTACCCCGCGCCGCGCCAGCAACCGGCACAGCCCGGTGGTGAACACGCTCTTGCCAGCGTCCGAGGTGGTGCCGGCCACCAGCAGCGAGCCCTTCACACGGCGAAACTCTACGATCGGGGCGTGCGGATCCTGGTCACGGGCGGTGTCAAGGCGGGCAAGTCCACGCACGCGGAGAGCCTGTTGGCCGACGAGCCGGTCGTGACCTACATCGCGACCGGCGGCGACGGCGGCGGCGACCCGGACTGGGCGCACCGGATCGCGGTCCACCGGGCACGACGGCCCCGGCACTGGCAGACCGTGGAGACGTCCGAACTGGCCGCGGCACTGACCGCGGCCAGCGGAGCGGTGCTGGTCGACAGCCTGGGCACCTGGCTGGCCGCCCGGCTGGACGTCCACGACGCCTGGCAGGCGCCCCGGGAGAGTTGGCAGGGCGCGCTGCACGACGAGATCGAGGCGGCGGCCACCGTGCTGCCGACGCGGGCGGTGGTGGTGAGCGATGAGGTGGGCCTGGGCGGAGTCGGCGGGCAGCGGAGCACCCGGTTGTTCGCGGATCTGCTCGGCGGAGCCAACCAGCGGTTCGCCGCCGCCTGCGACGAGGTCCACCTGGTGGTGGCCGGGCGGGTCCTGCGGCTGTGACGCCCGGCCACTGTCGTGGCCGTGGATCGGCGTCCCGATCGGCGCCGGAGTCGGTGCTCGAGATCAGCCCTGGGTCAGCTCTCGGGCCACCAGTTCGGCGATCTGTGCGGTGTTCAGCGCCGCACCCTTGCGCAGGTTGTCGCCGCAGATGAACATCTCCAGCGTGTTGGGGAAGTCCAGCGACTGACGCAGCCGCCCCACGAAGGTGGGATCGGATCCCACCACGTCAGCCGGGGTGGGAAACTCGGCGTGCTCCGGGTCGTCCATCACCACGACGCTGGGCGCCTCGACCAGCGCCTGTCGGGCCTCGTTGACATCGATCGGCCCGGCGAACGTCGCGTGCACCGCCAACGAGTGCGTGGTCACGACCGGAACCCGCACGCAGGTGGCCGCTACCTTGAGGTCGGGAATGCCGAGGATCTTGCGGGACTCGTTGCGGACCTTGAGCTCCTCGCTGGTCCAGCCGCCGTCGCGCATCGAACCGGCCCAGGGCACGACGTTGAGCACGATCGGGGCCGCGAACGGGGAGTCCTCGCCCAGCTTGTCCGCGACCGCACGGCGCACGTCGCCGGACACGGTGCCGAGCGACCGGTCGCCCGCCACCACCTCGGTCTCGCTGTAGAGCCGATCGACGCCGGCCGAGCCGGCGCCGGACACCGCCTGGTAGGAGGCGACCACGAGCTCGCGGAGCGTCCAGCCGCGGTGCAGCGCGCCGAGCGCGTCCATCATGGTCAGCGTCGTGCAGTTCGGGTTGGCGATGATGCCCTTGGGCCGCCTCCGCGCCTGCGCGGGGTTGACCTCGGGCACGACGAGCGGCACGTCGTCGTCCATCCGGTAGGCCGCCGAGTTGTCGACTGCGACCGCGCCCGACTCGACCGCGATCGGCGCCCAGTGGGCGGACACCTCGTCCGGGACGTCGAACATCGCCACGTCGACGCCCTCGAACACCTCGCGGCTGAGCGCGCGTACCTCGACCTCCTCGCCGCGCACCCGCAGCAGCTTGCCCGCCGAGCGGGACGACGCCACCAGCCGGATCTCGCCCCACACGTCCTCGCGGCGGGACAGGATCTCCAGCATCACCGTGCCGACGGCGCCGGTGGCTCCGACCACGGCCAGGGTGGGCTTGCTGGTGCTGTCGGTCATCGGCCGGTCCCTCCGTAGACGACGGCTTCGACCTCGTCGCTGTCGAGATCGAACGCGGCGTGGGCTGCCGCGACTGCGGTGTCGACCTTGTCCTGATCGACGATCACCGAGATCCGGATCTCCGAGGTGGAGATCAACTCGATGTTCACGCCGGCCCGCGCGAGCGCGGCGAAGAACTTCGAGGTTACCCCGGGATGTGAGCGCATTCCCGCGCCCACCAGTGACACCTTGCCGATCCGGTCGTCGTACAGCAGTTGTTCGTAGCCGACCGCCTCCTGCAGTTTGGCCAGCGCCGTCATCGTCACCTGGCCGTCCGCTCGCGGCACCGTGAACGAGATGTCGGTGCGAGCCTCGGCCGACACCGACACGTTCTGCACGATCATGTCGATGTTGATCTGGGCGTCGGCCATCGCCTCGAAGATGCGCGCCGCCTCGCCCACCCGGTCCGGCACTCCGACCACCGTGACCTTGGCCTCGCTGCGGTCGTGGGCCACCCCGGAAATGATCGCCTGCTCCATCGGATCCACCTTCTCGTCGCTTACCCAGGTGCCGGTCTTGTGCGAGAACGACGACCGCACATGGATCGGGATCCCGTACCGGCGGGCGTACTCCAAGAACCGCAGGTTCAGCAACTTCTCCCCGCTGTCCGCCATCTCCATCATCTCCTCGTACGACAGCCGGTCGATCCGGCGGGCCGCCGGCACGATCCGCGGGTCGGCGGTGAAGACCCCGTCGACGTCGGTGAAGATCTCGCAGACCTCGGCGCCGAGCGCCGCCGCCAACGCCACCGCCGTGGTGTCGGAGCCGCCGCGGCCCAGCGTGGTGATGTCCTTGGTGTCCTGCGAGACCCCCTGGAAGCCGGCCACGATCGCGATGCCGTCCTCCCGCAGCGCCTGCTCGATGCGCCCCGGGGTCACCGTCACGATCTTCGCCTTGCCGTGCGCGCTGTCGGTGATCACGCCGGCCTGGCTGCCGGTGAACGACCGGGCCTTGGGACCGAGGTTGGCGATCGCCATCGCCAGCACCGCCATCGAGATCCGCTCGCCGGAGGTGAGCAGCATGTCCAGCTCGCGGGCCGGCGGCAGCGGGGTCACCCGCTGGGCCAGGTCGAGGAGGTCGTCGGTGGTGTCGCCCATCGCGGACACCACGACCACGACCTCGTTGCCTGCGCGCTGGGTCTCCACGATGCGCTGAGCGACCCGCTTGACACCGTCGGCGTCGGCCACGGACGAACCACCGTACTTCTGCACGACAACGGCCACGGTGCTCTCCTGTACGGTGCTGGAACGGGTCACAGTCTAGGGCGGCCCGTCCACGGCCCTAGGGCCGTACCCGGATCACGAGACCGGCGCCCGGTCCCCATCGTCGTCGGCGCCGTTGGCCGCGGCCTGATCCGTGTCGTGCCCGTCGTCCTCCTCGGGGTGGTGGAACCCCTTGGTGACGATCCGCTCCCCGGTGGCGTCCAGCCGGTCGTGCGCGACCACGGACTGCAGTGCCCGCAGGGTGGCGGAGGCCTCGTTGCCCCAGGCGGAGACGTAGCTGAACTGCCACCACCACAAGGCTTCCTCGGTCCGGCCGGCACGGAAGTGCCGCAGGCCGTGCGCCACCGCCTGCGCGATCCCGGACAGGTCGTCGGAGATCTGCGACGGCACCAGCTCGGGGGGCACGGCGTACGGGTCGAACACCTCGGTGTAGGTGTCGATGTCGCCGAGCAGCTTCGCCAGCCGCTCGCGCAGCTCGTCCAGGTCCTCGTCCGGACCGGTGTCGGGCTCGAACTCCTCGGCGGGCACGAAGTCGGTCTGGACGCCCAGCCGGGCGCCCGCGAACAGCAGCTGGGACACCTCGAGCAGCAGCAGCGGCACGGCCCGCCCGGGGTCGTCGCTGCGGGCGATCTCACGCAGCGCCAGCAAGAAGCTCTCCGCCTGGTCGGCGATGCTCTGCGCCAGGTCCTCGAGGTCGCTGCCCAGGACCTGGGCCGGCGTGTCCGGCCCCGGCTCCGGGGTGTCAGTCATCGACGCTCCGCCTTCCCTCGAACGCTCTGCCCAAGGTGACCTCGTCGGCGTACTCCAGGTCACCGCCTACGGGAAGTCCACTAGCAAGCCGGGTAATCCGCAACCCCATGGGCCGCAGCAGCCGGGTGAGATAGGTCGCGGTGGCCTCCCCCTCCAGGTTGGGGTCGGTGGCCAGGATGACCTCGGTGATCTGCCCGTCGGCCATCCGCTGCACCAGCTCCTTGATCCGCAGTTCGTCCGGCCCGATGCCCTCGATCGGGCTGATCGCACCGCCGAGCACGTGGTAGCGGCCGCGGAACTCGCGGGTGC
>CAZNCE010000241.1:0-4257 GCA_964571285.1 uncultured Nocardioidaceae bacterium
GGCGCCGCCACCACTCGATCAGCAGCGGTACGACGGAGAGCACCAGCAACCCGAGGACGACCAGGTCGATCTGAGTGGCCAGCCAGGGCACCGCGGTGCCGAGGAAGTAGCCCAGCAGGGTGATGGCCGGGACCCAGGCCAGGGCGCCGATCAGGCTCCACAGCAGGAAGCGGCGTCGCTCCATCGCGGTGATGCCGGCGACCAGCGTGATGTAGGTGCGGACGAACGGCACGAAGCGCCCGATGACCAGGGCCTGGTTGCCGTGCCGGTCGAAGAAGTCACGCGTCCGGTCCAGGTACTCACGCTTGAGGATCCGGCCGTCGTGGCGATACAACGGCGTCCCCAGTCGCCGGCCGATCTCGTAGCCCACCACGTTGCCGAGGAATGCCGCCAGGCAGAACGCGGCCAGCGCGACCCCGAGGTTCAGCTGCAGCTCACCCGCGGAGATGAACAGGCCCATGGCGAACAGCAGCGTGTCACCGGGCAGGAACGGGAAGAACAGCCCGCACTCGATGAAGACGATCACCAGACTGAGCCAGACGAACTGCGTGTGGAAGTGGTCCAGCAGCCACTGGGGATCCATCCAGGGGATGCCGAGGAGCAGCGGGGTCACCAGCATGCTCACCGACCGCACGCCATCGACCCTATCCGCCGGACGGCAGAGCACGCCGATGCCGAAGCGTCCCGGCGGACCACAGGGGTACGGCCGGAGGGCGGCACGCCGTCAGACGGGCCGACGACTGAGCAGATTCAGCGCGGTGGTGCGGAAGACCGGCTCGTCGTCGACGTCGATCAGCTCCGCGAGCGTGCGTACCACACCGCGGTCGGGCTTGGACCGGCTCGGCTTAGCGTCCAGGACCGTCACCCGCAGCCGGTAGACCTGCCCGGGACGCACCGGCTTGAGCCAGCGCAGCTCGTCGACTCCAGGGCTGCCCAGGCTGGCGTTGCGGGAGATGTAGTGATCGGCCAGCAGCCGCATCATCAGCGCCGCCGTGTGCCAGCCGCTCGCGATCAGCCCGCCGAACGGTCCGTCCTCGGCGGCGACCGGGTCGGTGTGGAACGACTGCGGGTCGTAGCGCTTCGCGAACTCGACGATCTCCGCCTCGTCCGCGGACGTCTCGCCGTACACGTAGGTCGAACCGGGGACGTAGTCCTCGAAGTAGCGCGCGTCGATCGTCGCGTCGAATGCTGCCTGGTCCACTGCCATCCGTTCCCTTCGGTTGTCGGCTCCTTGCGATTCGTCTGCGGTCGCCCACCGCGACACGCCCGCGATATCGCAGACGAATCAGGTGAGGGCGCGCGCGGCCACCGGCCAGCGGTCGACGACCGCGCCGTCGCGCACGATGACGAGCTCGCGGGCCAGGTTCACCACCGGGCACACATGGTTGGGCACCAAGCCGACCACGCTGCCGACCGGCGGCCGGTCTGCACCGGCGGGCACGATCGCCACTCCGTGATGGTCATACAGCCGCTGGAGCGAGAACGTCGGCCAGTCCACGAACTCGGCATATCCGTCCAGCCAGGGCTGCGACTCCCGGCCCAGGCACTTGGTTCCGGCGTCGACCACGACCTGGCCCGGCACCGAGCGGCTGACCACGGTGCTCGCCACGGTCAGGGCCACATCGGCCGGAGTGCAGCTGCCGATGGCCACCTGTTGGCGGTCCTGGAACACATAGGTCCCCGGCCGCTCCTCGGTGACGACGTCGCGCGCCGAGAGCAGCGCGGTCGGCGTGGAGCCGGCACTGACCACACGAGGCTCCACCCCGGCCCGGCGCAGTGCATCGGCCGCAGCGGCCAGACCCGCGACCTCGTCCTCGGCCGCCCGGCTCGCGGTGTCGCCGGTTCCGTACGAGTGCCCACCGTGGGTGAACACGCCCGCCACGTCGAGACCCAACCGGGCAGCCGCGGCCGCCAGCTCGCCGGCGTCTTCCGGGCGTACGCCGGTGCGGCTCCCGCCGGTGTCCACCTCGACCAGCACGCGGAGCGGCTTGGCCGCCCCCGACATCGCGGTCGCCAGCTCGCCGGCCGCGTCGGCGGAGTCCAGCCCGATGGTCAAGCCGATCCGCTCGTGCAGCCCGCGCAGCGCGTCCCGCTTCGGGCCGCCGGGCCAGACCGGGAAGGCGACGAAGACGTCGTCGAATCCGGCGTCGGCCAGCACTCCGGCCTCGCCCAGCGTGGCGCAGGTGATGCCCTGCGCCCCGGCGGCCCGCTGCAACTCGGCGATCTGTGGTGCCTTGTGGGTCTTGAAGTGGGGCCGCAGCGCCACGCCACGCCGGCTCACCTCGCGGGCCATCGTGGTGATATTGCGTTCCAGCACGTCCAGGTCGACCAGCAGCGCGGGGGTGTCCAGCCGGGCGGCGAGGTCTGCGTCGATCACGGGCATGACGCGAAGCGTAGGCCCCCGGTCCGGACCGAATGCGGGCACCCGAAGGGACTGTGGTCTCAGCCCTCCGGGCTACGGCGGTGCGAGCCCGGGCCCAGGACCACCGATGGTGCGGGGGTACCCGGGAGTCGCGGGGCGCATGCGCTCGGCCGTCAACCGCGGCGGGTCGCGCCCGGCGCCGGGTCGGGCCGATCCCCCACCGCGCGCCCGCCCGGCTCACCGGCGGAGCCGACCTCCCCGAACCCGCCGTCCCCGTCGGCGCCCCGTCGATGGGCGGCATCGTCCTCGACCACCGCCCGCGGGCGTACGTCGCGGACGCCGATCACGGTCAGCCGTCCGAGGGCAACGGCAGCGAAGAACAGCATCACCGCGCCCAGCCCGGAGAAGAACCCGATCTGCTCCATCGTCCGGCCGAGGGCCCCGGCGGCGGCGGGCTCGCCGGCTGCCGGCAAGCCCTCGTTCCACAGCTGGCTGAGCGGCTGGCCGACGATGAACCAGGCGCCGGCCAACGCCCCCAGCCAGCCCCCGAACAGGGCGGTCGCACGGTTGGCGCTGCCGATCAGCAGCAGTCCACCCGCAATCGCGGCGATCGCCGGCAGGATCTCGAGCCAGAGTCGACCCGTGGTCCAGGTCCACGCGGTGTCCGGCGTGTACGCGTACCCGAAGAGCGGACCGATGAACGGGATCAGGCCACCCCAGACCCCGAGCACCAGCAGCACCAGGCCGCTGACCATGCCGCGGGTGCGCGGCACGTGCATGCGGCCATGTTCATGAACCGTCGTCGCTGTCTTGGCAGTCACCACACGTCATCTCCCTGCACCGCACACCGGTGGCTGGTGACCTCTCGTAGCCATCACCAGCAGCCGGCTTGTCCGCCCCGTAGCACGGCGTGCTGGCGCCCCAGCGTGCTGGCGCCCCGGCGTGCCGCGGGCTCTCCCTCTGACGTACCCCGCGCAGGGCTGCCCTACCGGCGCAGCGAGCGCCGACCACCTGTCGTAGCCAGGAGGAGCCCCTGTGACCCAGGAAGGGCCGCGAATTTTGTCACAAAATGTGGAAATCGGATGACACTGCGTGTATATAGGACAAAGACCGCCAACAACCCACCGCTCAAGCCTGCATACGCAGTGTCATGCTTCCCGTCAATTCGGACCGGCAAAGCCTCACCCGACTGCCGGTCGCGAGGTCGGCACACCAGGGGTCAACATGCCATAGTAAGAGGCGGATGGCCCGATCCCCACTACATAGGAGAGATTCCCATGTCCACCGTTGCACCCCACAGCGAAACCGGGAACCGCGCGCCGGCTACGTGGTCTTGGGACCGCACCGCGCCCACGTGGTCGTGGGACCGCGCCGCCACCTGGTCCTGGGACCGCGCCGCGTCCACCTGGTCCTGGGACTGACCGACCCGCCATCTCTGCCCGAACCACCCCCCGGAGGAACCCGAAATGAACAGCACCGAAGCCTGGAACCGCACCGCCACCTGGTCCTGGGACCGCACCGCGCCCACGTGGTCGTGGGACCGCGCCGCCACCTGGTCCTGGGACCGCGCCGCGTCCACCTGGTCCTGGGACTGACCGACCCGCCATCTCTGCCCGAACCACCCCCCGGAGGAACCCGAAATGAACAGCACCGAAGCCTGGAACCGCACCGCCACCTGGTCCTGGGACCGCACCGCGCCCACGTGGTCGTGGGACCGCGCCGCCACCTGGTCCTGGGACCGCGCCGCGTCCACCTGGTCCTGGGACTGACCGAGCCATCCACCACACCCCACTGAACCCACCGGAGAAGCACCAATGAACCGCACCGCAGCCCGCACCCGCACCGCCACCTGGTCGTGGGACCGCACCGCCACCTGGTCGTGGGACCGCACCGCC
>CAZNCE010000242.1:0-2124 GCA_964571285.1 uncultured Nocardioidaceae bacterium
GCCCGGCGGATCAGCGGAGGGTGGTCAGCTCTGCTCGTCGGGCTGGGGGAGCGGCGGCGGGGTGCCGCCGAACGCCGGGCACAGGGCGCGGTGGTCGCACCAGCCGCACAACGGGCCCGGCCGCGGCCGCCAGTCACCGGTCTCGGTCGCGCGCCGGATCGCGCGCCACAACGCCTCGACCTTCCGCTGGGTCGCGCGCAGGTCCTGCTCGTCGGGCACATAGCGGAGCATCTCCCCGCTGCCGAGGTAGACCAGCTGCAGCATCCGCGGGATCACCCCGTGGGTGCGCCACAGCACCAGCCCGTAGAACTTCATCTGGAACAGCGCCCTGGCTTCGTACGCCTGCGGCGGCGCCTTGCCGGTCTTGTAGTCGACGATCCGCACCTCACCGGTCGGGGCGACGTCCAGCCGGTCGATGTAGCCGCGCAGCCGCAGCCCGCAGTCGAGATCGGTCTCGACGTAGGCCTCCCGGCGGGCGGGTTCGAGCCGGGTCGGATCCTCGAGGGTGAAATAGCGCTCCAGCAGCCCACGGCACTGCGCCAGCCAGCCGGCCAGGTCCGCACCCTGCTCGCCGAACATCCCGGCCAGCTCCGGCTCGTCGTCGACCAGGTGCTCCCAGGCGGGCTGCAGCAGGGTGGCGGCCCTCTCGCTGGTGCGTTGGGCGGCCGGCAGGTCGAACAACTGCTCCAGCACCGCGTGCACCAGGGTGCCGCGCACCGCCGCCGGGCTCGGCGGTTCGGGCAGCCGGTCGATCACCCGGAAGCGATACAGCAGTGGGCAGGTCAGGAAGTCACCGGCCCGGCTGGGGGACAGCGACCACAGCACGTCGTCGGGGTCCGCGGCAGGACCCGCGAGGGCCACGACGGGCTGCTGGTCGACGGTCATGGGAATCAGGCTAGGTGATCTCACCGACATCGCCGCGAAGGCCGTGCCGCAGAGTTCTGCCCGTCGGTCGGTCCGGCTAGCGTATAGGTGTGCAGTCCGAACCGGATCCGCCGCGGCACGAGCGTCCCCCCGGCACCATCCGCCTGATGCAGGTCGCTGGGGTGGACGTGTACGTCCGCGCGTCCTGGCTGCTGATCGCCGTGCTGATCAGCGTGCTGTTCGCCCCGCAGATCAGGCAGGTGGCGCCCGGGCTGAACGGCCTCGCGTATGTCGCCGGGCTGCTGTTCGCGGTGCTGCTGTACCTCTCGGTGCTGCTGCACGAGCTCTCCCACGCGCTCGCTGCCCGTGGCTTCGGGCTGCCGGTGCGGTCGGTGACGCTGCATTTCCTGGGCGGGGTCACCCAGATCGAGGGGGAGCCGCCCACGCCGTGGCGTGAGTTCGTGGTCGCCGTCGTCGGTCCGCTGACCTCGCTGGCGATCGGGGTGGTGGCCTGGTTCGGCGCGAACCCGGCGCCCGACGGGTTGCTCACGTTCATCCTGCGCGGTCTGGCGGTGGCCAACTTCGCGGTCGGCGCGCTGAACCTCGTACCCGGCCTCCCGCTGGACGGCGGCCGAGTGCTGCGCGCGATCGTCTGGTCGATCAGCCGCCGTCCGCATCTGGCGACCACCGTATCGGCCTGGGCCGGCCGGGTGGTGGCGATCCTGGTGCTGCTGGCGCCGGCGGTCATCGTCTGGGTGACCGACTTCCAGCCGAACATCATCGACTACCTGCTGGCGTTCATCATCGCGCTGTTCTTGTGGGAGGGCGCCTCGCAGGCCCTGGTCGGCGCCAGGATCCGCCGCAAACTGCCCGCCTTGCACGCACGGACCATCGCCCGCCGAGCCATCGGCGTGGACGCCGGCCTGCCGCTGGCCGAGGCGCTGCGGCGGGCCCATGCCGAGCAGGCCGGGGGGATCATCGTGGTGACGCCGGACGGCCGGCCCACGGCGGTCGTCACCGAGCAGGCGGTGGCCGCGACCCCGGAGGACCGCCGGCCGTGGCTGGCGGTCAGCACGGTGGCCCGGCAGGTCGAGCCGGGGCTGCTGCTCAACGCCGACCTGTCCGGCGAGGAGTTGCTGCTGGCGATGCAGGCCCGCCCGGCCACCGAGTACGTCCTGGTGGAGGACGACGGGTCGATCTTCGGGATCCTCGCCACCGCCGACGTCGACCGCGCGTTCGCCGCCGCCTGACGCGGCAGGC
>CAZNCE010000242.1:2224-4234 GCA_964571285.1 uncultured Nocardioidaceae bacterium
CCGCACCGGAAGCGCTCTATTACGCTCACGGCACATGTCCGAGCCACACGCTGCCCCACCCGGCAACGACCACGAGACCGAACCCGGCCCCGGCGTCGAAGCCTCGCAGCCAGCGCCGTCCGGGGTGCGCCGCGGACCGCTGCGGCCGGGTGAGTGGGTGCGGCTCACCGACCGGAAGGGCCGCCGCCACAACCTGTGCCTGGAACGAGGCAAGGAGTTCCACACCACCAAGGGCCGGATCCTGCACGACGAGATGATCGGCCACCCTGAGGGCATCGTGGTCCGCAGCGCCGGCGGCATGGACTACCTGGTCATGCGTCCACTGCTACCCGAATACGTGACCTCGATGCCACGCGGCGCGGCGATCGTCTACCCCAAGGACACCGCTCAGATCCTGGTGATGGCCGACATCTTTCCCGGGGCCACGGTGGTCGAGGCCGGGGCCGGCTCGGGTTCGCTCACCTGCGCCCTGTTGCGCGCCGTGGGAGAGCGTGGCCAGGTCACCTCGTACGAGCGCCGCGACGACTTCGCGGCGATCGCCCGACGGAACGTGGAGCAGTTCTTCGGCACTACCCACCCGGCCTGGCGACTCGAGGTGGCCGACCTGGTCGACCGGCTGCCGGTGGACCATCAGCCGGGGACGGTCGACCGGGTGGTGCTGGACATGCTGGCTCCCTGGGAGTGCGTGGACGTGGTCGCGGACGCGCTGTCGCCCGGTGGCGTGGTCACGGCCTACGTCGCGACCACCACACAGTTGTCCACCACCGTCGAGACCCTTCGGGCACACGGCGAGTTCACCGAGCCACGGGCCTGGGAGACGATGGTCCGCACCTGGCACGTCGAGGGGCTGGCGGTTCGGCCGGACCACAAGATGAACGGTCACACCGGCTTCCTGCTCACCGCCCGGCGGATGGCGCCCGGTGTGCCCGCCCCGCAGCGGCGCCGGCGGCCGGCGCCCGGGGCGTACGGCGAGGACTACACCGGCCCCCGCCGCGGTGCCCGACGTGACGGACCCGACCTGACCGGCACGACCTGACCGGCCGGGTGAGGCCCCACGTAACGATCCGGACACGAGGTGAGACGTCCCGCCGTGTGCCCGTGCCGGACGGTCTGCACGGGTAGGGTCGAAACAGAGCACATCGCGCGCTGAATGCGGGGCGCGCGCCGGTTGCGGAGGTGATCGCGATGTCAATGTTCGACGACCACAAGCGCACGCCCGAGGAGCTTGAGGCGCAGGTGCGGTTCCTCGAGCAGGAGGTCACCGAACTGCGTCGTCGGCTGACCAACCAGCCCTACAGTGCCCGCGCGCTCGACCAGCGCCTGGCGGAGACACAGGCCTCGCTGGCCTCCGTCACCGCCCAGAACGAGCGGTTGGTGGAGACGCTGCGCGAGGCCCGCGACCAGATCACCGCGCTGAAGGAGGAGGTGGACCGGCTGGCCCAGCCGCCGGCCGGCTTCGGCACCTTCATCCAGCGCAACGAGGACGACACCGCCGACATCATGACCGGCGGCCGCAAGCTCCGGGTCAGCGTCAGCCCGAGCATCGACCTGGACGACCTGCGGCGCGGCCAGGAAGTGATGCTGAACGAGGCGCTCAACGTGGTCTCGGCCCTCGAGTTCGAGGAGGTCGGCGAGGTGGTGATGTTCAAGGAGCTGCTCTCCGACGGGGAGCGCGCCCTGGTCATCGCCAACGCCGACGAGGAGCGGATCGTCCGGCTGGCCGACCCGCTGCTGGCGTCACGGCTCCGGGCCGGCGACTCGCTGCTGCTGGACCCGCGCGCCGGGTACGTCTACGAGCGGATCCCGAAGACCGAGGTCGAGGAGCTGATCCTCGAGGAGGTCCCGGACATCGACTACGCCGACATCGGCGGGCTGTCCAAGCAGATCGAGGCGATCCGGGACGCGGTGGAGCTGCCGTTCCTGCACGCGGACGTCTTCCGCGAGCACCATCTGCGCCCGCCGAAGGGCGTCCTGCTCTACGGCCCGCCCGGCTGCGGCAAGACGCTCATC
>CAZNCE010000243.1:0-4131 GCA_964571285.1 uncultured Nocardioidaceae bacterium
GAACCGCTTCTGCCCGACGAACTTGGTCTGCAGGAAGGTCTCGAACGCCTCGGCCTGGTTGAGCTTGTGCAGGATCCGCAGCTGCTCCTCGCGGGGCACCTTCTGGTGCGGCCGCTCCACCCGCTCCTGGATCCAGCGCCGCTGCTCGGGATCCTGGATGTGCATGTACTCGATGCCGACGGTGCGGCAGTACGAGTCGCGCAGGATGCCGAGGATGTCGCGCAGCTTCATGAACCGGCTGCCCTGCCCGAACTTGCCGGTGGCGAACTCGCGGTCGAGGTCCCACATGGTCAGGCCGTGGTTCTCGATCTCGAGGTCGGGGTGGCTGCGCTGGACGTACTCGAGCGGGTCGGTGTCGGCCATCATGTGGCCGCGCACCCGGTAGGAGTGGATCAGCTCCAGGATCCGTGCCTGCTTGCTGATGTCGTCGTCGTGCGTCGTGGCGATGTCCTCGGCCCAGCGGATCGGCTGGTAGGGGATCCGCAGCGCCTGGAAGATCTCGTCGTAGAACCCGTCGTCGCCGAGCAGCAACCGGTGGATGCGGCGCAGGAAGTCGCCGGACTCCGCGCCCTGGATCACCCGGTGGTCGTAGGTGGACGTCAGCGTCATGACCTTGCTCACCGCCAGCCGGGAGCGGGTCTCCTGGGCCGCGCCCTGGTAGGCGGCGGGATATTCCATCGCACCGACGCCGATGATCGCGCCCTGACCCTTCATCAGCCGGGCCACCGAATGCGTGGTGCCGATCGTCCCGGGGTTGGTCAGCGTGATCGTGGTGCCCTGGAAGTCCTCGACCTTCAGCTTCCCGTCCCTGGCCCGCTTGACGACGTCCTCGTAGGCGGTCCAGAACTCGGCGAAGCCCATGCTCTCGGCGGCCTTGATCGACGGCACCATCAGCTGCCGGGTGCCGTCGGGCTTGGCCAGGTCGATGGCCAGGCCGAGGTTGACGTGCTGCGGCTTCACCAGGTTCGGCTTGCCGTCGACCTCCTCGTACGCCACGTTCATTCCGGGGGTCGCCTTGAGCGCCTGCACCAGTGCGTACCCGACGATGTGGGTGAAGGAGACCTTGCCGCCCCGGGCACGCGCCAGGTGGTTGTTGATCACGATCCGGTTGTCCCAGAGCAGCTTGACCGGGACCTCCCGCACACTGGTCGCGGTCGGGACGGTCAGGCTCGCGTCCATGTTCGTCACGGTGCGGGCCGGCGCGCCACGCAGCACGACATACTCGGGCTCGGCGAGCTTCCGCTCGGTGAGCTTCTCGTCGGCCTCCTTGGAGGTCGGGCCGGAAGCGGCGCTCCGGCCGGATGCGGCCGGAGCCTCCGGCCCTCGGGCCGACGGACGGGTGGCGTTGGCGGCGGTCGCCGTCGCGGTGCTGGAGCGGGCGGGCTGGGCATCCTTGCGCTGCACCGCCGGCTTCTGCGCGGGGGCCGGAGCGGGCTTCTGCTGCGTCGGCGCCTGCTCCGCATGCGGACCACCGTTGGTGGACTCGCCGCCCTCGTCGGTGCCTGGGGTGAAGTCTTGGAACAAGTCCCGCCACACCTTGTCTACGGAGTCCGGGTCGGCCTGGTAGCGCTCGTACATCTCGTCGACGAGCCACTCGTTGGCCCCGAACGCGGACGCAGGATTGTCTCGCGGTGTCTCGGCCACAGCCTCGATCGCCTCTTTCGGGAGTGCAGCGGGATCCATCAGTACGGCTAAGGCTAGTCCCAACCGGGTGGCGAACCTACCCGCTGGGGGACGTGTCCGGGGGGCGCGTCACCGGGGCGCCCGAGGTCCACCTGGCGAGCCTTGCTCGTCTCGCACTGCGGACAACCCTTGCCATTGATACGAAAAATTCGTTAAAAAGGAGTGCGAGCAAGTGACCTCAAGGACGGTGCGCGATGACAATCCGGGATCTGGTTCTGTACGGCGACTTCAACTGCCCGTGGAGCTACCTGGCGTCGCTGCGGCTCGACCGGCTGGCCGAGACCGGCGTGACGGTCGAGTTCCGCGCCGTCGAGCACGACCCGCTGCTGCCGGCTCCCGAGCGGCGGATGCGCACCGCGGAGACCGCCGCCCTGGCCGCGGAGCTGGCCGAGATCGGCTCGCTGTTGCACGGCGGTGAGGAGCTGCCCACGACGCTGCCGAGGCTGGTGCCCCGGACCGGCGCCGCGATCTCCGGCTACGCCGAGGCGGTGGCAGCCGGCGTCGGGCCGCAGGCACGCAGCCGGCTGTTCTCGGCCTACTGGCAGGAGAGCGCCGACATCGGCAACCCGGCCACCGTCCGGCGGCTGCTGGCCGACATCGTCACGGCCGGCCAGAGCGCGTCCGGACCGGTACGCGACTGGGGCTACGTGGTCAGCATCAGCGGCAGCCCGATGAGCAGTGCGGCCTACCGGCTGATCCGTACGTGGTCGAACAGTTGGCACGACCTGGGCGGCGGGCCGGCGCAACCGACGATCCCCGTGCTGATCGTCAACGGGATCAGCGTGCTGCGCGGCGGCGCGGCGGTGACCCGGCTCGGGGATGAGCTGGCCCGGCGCACGGGGACCCGCCCGCATCTGGCAACGACGCCGGAACGGCGCACTGGCGCGGCCGGCGGACGCGAGGGCGTACCCGGACAGCGGCGCCATGGCCAATTGCCCTCGCGCACCTTCGTGTCGGAGAACGGCGGGCGCTGGCTGCACGAGGCGCGGCACCGCGCCGCGGTCTCCCTCGGCCACGGCTGAGCGGATGACTGACCGGCGGGTCGGTCAGCCGTGCTGGGCGAGCGCCGAGCCGAGCACCACCAGAACCAGGGTGAGGACCATCAGTCCCATCCGCAGGACGGTCGCCCGGTGGGCCCCGCGTTGGACATGCGCTGGGAGCGTGGGGTCCCCGGGCGACGTCAACGCCCGCGTCCGCAACCTGGTCATGGCGCGCGCCTGGGCGATGCCGGCCGCCGTGGCCAGGACCAGCACGGTCGAGACGGCCACCGTGGCCACGAACAGCCCGTCGTGCGGCTTCCCCCACGCGAGCAGCGCGCCGGCGACCAGTCCGACGACGAGGGCGGTGGTGCCCACGGAGCCGTACACCTTGCCGATGCCGCGGAACAATTGCACGCGCAGGTCGGCCGGAAGCACTCGGCTGCTGACCCGGGCGGTCACGATGTGCGCGACCATGCCACCGAGCCAGACCGACGTGGCGACGATCAGCAGGATGGTCAAGATGACGGTCGCGGACGTGGGCATGGTCTCCTCCGGCAGCGCTGGTCCGTGGGCGATGAGCGAGCGGGCCGGCGGCTGCCGGCGGGTGCACCGACGAATTTACTATTAGACTCGGAAATACGGACCACCGCCCGGGAGTGAGGACAACCACAATGCCGCAGCCGAAGGCAGCCACCGGCAGGTCCCGGCGACCTCCGGAGCCGCACGCGAGCACTGCCCAGGGCGCCAGTCGTGACCGGGTGCTCGCCCTGCTCCAGGAGACGGGCGAGTCGCTGTCCGCCTCGGAGGTGGCCGAGACCGTCGGGCTGCACCCGAACACCGCGCGCTTTCACCTCGACGGGCTGGTCGCCCTGGGCCGGGTGCAGCGCGAGGTCGAGAACCGGGACCGCCCCGGTCGGCCGCGCACGTTGTTCACGGCGGTGCCCGGGCAGGAGCCGGCCGGTCAGCGCAGCTACAAGATGCTGGCCGAGATCCTCACCGGCGGCTGGGCCGAGCACGTGGAGCGCCCCGCCGACGCCGCCGCCGCGGCCGGTGAGGCCTGGGGCCGCTACCTGGCCGAGCCGCTCCCGCCGTACCGGCACACCTCGGTCGAGGAGGCCGTGGACGGCGTGGTGGACCGGCTGGACGGCGTGGGGTTTCGCAGCCACGCGGTGGACGAGGGCGACACGGTCCGGATCGAGGTCACCCACTGCCCGTTCCTGGAGGCCGCCCGCGAACACGCGGACGTGGTGTGCTCGGTGCACCGAGGGCTGATCGCGGGGGTGCTCTCGGAGAGCCGATCCGGCGTGACGCTGGAAGACCTCGAGCCGTTCGTGGAGCCACGGCTGTGCGTGGCGCATCTGCGCAAACAGCCGCCGGCGAGCCCGGCCCGGCGGAGTTCGCGGCCCCGGCGCGCGGCAGGCGGCCGCGGGAAGGTCTCCTGAGGAGACGATCGCGTCGGGTTGGCCGC
>CAZNCE010000244.1:0-1128 GCA_964571285.1 uncultured Nocardioidaceae bacterium
TCACCGCCGGCAACTTCCCGGTCGCCGTGCCGTCCTGGTACATCGTGCCGGCGCTGCTGTGCGGGAACGCCGTGGTGTGGAAGCCGGCGGAGTACTCCGCGGCGACTGCGGAGGCCTTCTACGAGCTGTTCGTGCGAGGGGGCGGCCTGCCCGAGGGAGTGTTCAACCTCGTCTACGCCGACGGCGAGGGCACGTTCGGCGGCCTGGAGCAGTCCTTGGAGCAGGGGCTGGTCGACAAGGTGGGCTTCACCGGTTCCAGCGCGGTCGGCTCCAGGATCGGCGAGCTGACCGGGCGCCACCACCAGGCCGCGACCCTGGAGCTCGGCGGCAAGAACCCCATGGTGGTGTGCGCGGACGCGGACCTGGACCTGGCCGTGGAGGGCGCACTGTTCGCCGGCTTCGGCACCGGCGGCCAGCGCTGCACGTCGCTCGGCACGGTGATCGTCGACGAGCGGGTGCACGACGAGTTCCTGGCCCGGTTCAGCGAGGCGACCGCCCGCGCGGCCGTCGGCGACCCCACGAAGGACGTGCTGTACGGGCCGATGCTGGACCAGAAGTTCGCGGACCGGTTCGACGAGTACCTCGGCTGGGTCGGCGACCACCACAAGGTGCTCGGCTCGACCGGGACCGGGCGGATCACCGCCGACAACCCGCGGGACGGCTTCGTGGGCGACCCCGCCGCTGGGCTCTTCTACCACCCGGTGATCGTGTCGGGCGTCCGTCCGGGCGACCGGATCTTCGACCACGAGACGTTCGGACCGATGGTCGGCGTGACCTCGTTCTCGACGTTCGACGAGGCGCTGGAGCTGGCCAACGCCCCCGGGTACGGGCTGTCGTGCGCGATCTACACCAACGACCCGCAGTCGGTGTTCCGGTTCCGCCGCGGCATCGGCGCCGGGATGGTGAGCGTCAACAACTCGACGTCCGGCGCGGAGGCGCATCTGCCGTTCGGTGGCAACGGCAAGTCCGGCAACGGCAGCCGGCAGTCCGGGGTCTGGGTGCTGGAGCAGATGACGCGCTGGCAGTCCATGAACTGGGACTACTCGGGCAGGCTGCAGAAGGCGCAGATGGACATCGTGGAGTTGGAGCCGGAGACCGGCTACCGGCTGCCCACCGACGACACCCCTG
>CAZNCE010000244.1:1228-3960 GCA_964571285.1 uncultured Nocardioidaceae bacterium
CCGCCTGCTCGGGGTCAAACCGGCCGGACAGTTGCTCGACGAGTCTTCGGGCGACCTCGCGCAGCTTGATGTTGTGGTTGCGGCTGGTTCGTACCAGGACCGCGAAGGCCTCGTCAGGGGTGCAGTGGTGCCGCGCGATCAGGATGCCCTTCGCCTGGTCGATCACGGCGCGCGACTCCAGCGCGTGCTCCAACTGGCCGACGAGCTCCTCGAGCCGGTTCCGCTCGTAGTCTTGGTGGATGATCGCCGCGACCGCGGTCGCCAGCAACTCGGTGATCTGGGTGTCGACCGCCTCGAACTGCCCCGGCACCTGCGCGTAGGCGTTGATCGCGCCCACGGACTCGTCGCCGACCTGCACCGGCACGGCGAGCACGCTTATCGCCGGGCGCGGCCGGGCCAGATCCCGCAGCCGCGGCCATCGAGGGTCGATGGCCAAGTCCGTGGTGCTGACGACCTCACCCTTCTCCCAGGCAAGTTGGCAGGGCCCTTCCCCCGCCCGCACCTGGAGCCCGTCCAGCTGTTGGGCCAGGCGGCTGCTCGACGCCACCCGGAGCGGATCGGCGGGCGGGCCGATGGTCACGCTCACCGCGTCGGATGCCGGCAGCGCCTCGCCACAGATCGTGGCCGCGTCCCGCAAGATGCTCTGCATCCCCGACCTCTGTTGCAGCGCGGCCAGGTGCCCGAACGCGGCCGCCAGCCCGAGCGTCGGCCCCTGCCGGATCTGCGACACATGGCGGGACAGCAACGACCAGACCCAGCGCCGTTCCCCCGGGCGCTCGTCCGACTCGCTGGTGACGCTCGCCTCGACCTCGATCGTGTCGCCGTCGCGACCGCGTACGGCCAGCGTGCCCAGGACCGGTTCGCGACGTGGGCCACTGTTCAGCCGGTCGCGGAACCAGCGCCGGTCCCGGGCGGCGATGAACGACTGCAGCGGCTTCCCGACCGCGGCCAGCGGCGGCATCCGCAGCAGGGTGCAGGCAGCCGGGTTGACCTGGATGATCCCGCCGGACGTGTCGGTCACCACGACGGCCATCGGCAGCGCGTCCAGCAGCCGCTGCCGCAGCTGTCGCTCGGTGAGGCCGCCGGCCAGCAGTTGCCGGATCTCGTCTCGCTGGGCGGTCAGCTCCTCGCCGGCGACCCGCAGTTCCTCGTGCGCGTTGTCGAGGTCCCCAATCAGCGCGTCCACTGCCGGCGACTCCACCGCGGCCGCTGGCCCCGTGTCGGCCGGCGCAGCGGATCCGCATTCGGTCATGCTGCCCTCCTACCCGGGGTCGCGGCGGTCATGCCACTACCCGGCGCGACACCGGCCACGGTTGCCGGCCGCCCCGGCCGGATGGCATCAGATCGGCTGGATAGCGTGGGACAGCAGGGTGAAGGAGGAGCCATGCGAGTTGGCCTGGGTACGCATTCGGGTGCCCGGTCGTGAGCCTGGAGCAGGCGGAGGCGAACCTGCGCGCGGCGCTGGGCGTCGCCGTCCGGCGGCCGACTGCGGCACGGGGCGTCCGTCCGTTCGGTGGGGGCAGCCGGCTCACCGTGGCCGAGGCCCGTCGGATCCTGGCCGCACAGCTGACCTCCCGGCACCTGGACCTGACCGCGCGCTGGCTGCAGTCGCAGGGGCGCGGGTTCTACACGATCGGCTCGGCCGGGCATGAGGGCAACGCCGCGGTCGCCGCGGCCCTGCGGCCGACCGATCCGGCGCTGCTGCACTACCGGTCCGGCGGCTTCTACGTCCGGCGGGCGTGGCAGGTGCCGGGGGTCGATCCGGTACGCGACGTGCTGCTCGGCGTGGTGGCGTCCAGCGCTGAGCCGATCGCCGGTGGGCGGCACAAGGTATTCGGCCGGCACGAGCTGGCCATCCCCCCGCAGACGTCGACCATCGCCTCGCACCTGCCTCGGGCGGTGGGGGTCGCGTTCGCCATCGATCGGTCGCGCCGGCTCGGCGTACCCCACGCCTGGGGCGACCGGGACGCGATCGCCGTGGCCAGCGCCGGGGATGCCTCGATGAACCACTCGACCGCGGTGGGCGCGGTCAACACCGCCTGCTGGGCCGCCTACGCCGGCCTGCCGGTGCCGCTGCTGCTGGTGTGCGAGGACAACAGCCTGGGCATCTCGGTGCCGACGCCGCGCGGCTGGGTGGCGGCGGCCTACGGCAACCGCGAGGGCCTGCACTACTTCGCCGCTGACGGTTGCGACGCGGTGCAGACCTACGACACGGCGGTGGCGGCGGTCGACTGGGTCCGGGAGCACCGCAAGCCGGCGCTGCTGCATCTGTCGACGGTTCGCTTCGGCGGCCATGCCGGCTCCGACGTCGAGTCGGCCTACCGCCGGCCACAGGAGATCGCCGCGGACCTGGACCGCGACCCGCTGCTCACCACCGCTCGGCGGCTGGTCGAGGCCGGCGCCGCCGGCCCGGACGAGATCCTGCAGCGCTACGACGAGATCGGCCGCCGGGTCCGCGCCACCGCCGAGGAGGTGCTCGACCTGCCGCCGCTGCGCTCCGCCGACGAGGTGGTCGGGCCGCTCGCGCCGCGACACCCCGACCAGGTCGGTGCGCGGGCGCGCGAATCGGCGCCCGCGGCGGGGGGCGACGCCCCGCTGACGGTGGCACAGGCGATCAACCGGGCGCTGGGCGAGCAGCTCGAGCACTACCCGCAGGCGGTGCTGTTCGGTGAGGACGTCGGCCGCAAGGGCGGGGTGTACGGCGTCACCCGCGGCCTGCAGCGTCGGTTCGG
>CAZNCE010000245.1:0-3942 GCA_964571285.1 uncultured Nocardioidaceae bacterium
GCCAGCACCCTGACCCGGTCGCTGGCGGTGAGCGACGTGCGTCCGCGCGACCTCGGCCGGGTGGCGCTGCGTGAGGGACGCATCGGGCTCACCCTGGGCCTGCTGCTCGGCACACTCGGCCTGGTCCTCGCCACCCCGGTGTACGGGTTCGCGATCGGTGGGGTGATCGGCTCGACGCTCCTGCTGGTGTGCACGATGGCCGCCACCGTCGGCGGCGCCATGCCGCTGCTGGCCAAGGCGATGCGCGTGGATCCCGCGGCCTTCAGTACGCCGTTCATCAGCACCTTCTGCGACGCGACCGGGTTGCTGATCTACTTCGGGATCGCGACCGCCGTCCTCCAGCTCTGAGCCCGCCCGTACCGTGAGCAGCGAATCCGACCCGAGAGGAGCGTGGGCATGCCCGACCTGATCAGTCCGCCGCGGAGGGCCGGGCGATGAGCGAGTCCGCGTTCCTGGTCACGATCCCGATTCCCGAACCCGGCATGCGGATGCTGGCCGACGCCGGACGGGTCGTGGTGCCCGAGCCACGGCTGGACCACGCCGGCCTCGCCGAAGCCTGCGCGAGCGGGGAGTACGTCGCGGTGGTCGCGCAGCTGACCGACCGGTTCGACGAGGCGCTGCTGGGACGGGCCCGGGTGCGGGCGATCTCCAACTACGCCGTGGGATACGACAACGTCGACGTGGCTGCGGCCACCCGGCACGGCATCCTGGTGTGCAACACGCCCGGTGTGCTCACCGAGTCCACCGCGGACGTGGCGATGACGTTGATCCTGGCCAGCGCCCGGCGGCTGGTCGAGGGGGACCGGATGGTCCGCGCCGGTGAGTTCACCGGCTGGCGGCCCGACCTGTTGCTCGGCGCCGACGTCACCGGCGCGGTGCTGGGGCTCGCCGGGTTCGGCCGGATCGCCCGTGCCGTCGCCAGGCGCGCGCTCGGCTTCGACATGACCGTGCGCTTCCACAACCGCAGTCGGGTCGTCGATGCCGACCTGGGCGACCTCGCCGGCCGGGTCGAGCAGGTCCCGTGGGACGAACTGGTGCGCTCGAGCGACTTCCTGTCCATGCATGTGCCGCTCGGTGACGACACCCGGCACCTGGTGGACGCGGCCACCCTGCGGGCGATGAAGTCGACGGCGTTCCTGATCAACACCGCACGGGGACCGGTCGTGGACGAGCGGGCCCTGGTCGATGCATTGCGCGCCGGGGAGATCGCCGGTGCCGGGCTGGACGTGTACGAAGCTGAGCCGAGGACCGCGCCGGGCCTGGCCGAGCTGCCCAACGTCACGCTGCTGCCGCACCTGGGCAGCGCCACCAGATCCGTGCGGTCCCGGATGGCCGAGCTCGCGGCACAGAACGCGGTCGCGGTCGCCTGCGGCGAACGGCCACCCCACCTGGTCAACCCCGGCACCGGCTAGATAGGTTAGCCTCTCCTAAGTTGCCCGCACTCCTGGAGAGGCTCGCCATGCGGCCACGATCGACTCGTCCTGTTCGTTCCCGGCTCGGGATGCTGGTGGCCGTCACCGCCGCAGCCGGGCTGCTGGCCGCGTGCGGAGGCGGCGCCGCCGACTCCGCCGGCACCGAGGAGGAGGGCGCCACCCACGTGGTGAACTCGGCATTCGGCGACGTGACACTGCCGGTCGAGCCCAAGGCGGCACTGGGCATGTACACGACCGACGTGGACATCCTCATCACGCTCGGCTTCCCGCTCGCCAAGAGCCAGCCCATCCGGGGCGACGGCTACACCACGTTCCCGTCATTCTTCCCGCAGGAGGCCCTGGAGGGCATCGAACCGTTCGCCAACTACCCCGACTACAACTACGAGGCGATCCTGGCCGCCCAGCCGGACTTCATCCTGAACGGCCTCGGCTACGACGAGAAGGTCGTCAAGCGGCTGCCGGAGATCGCGCCGACCTACAGCGTCAACGCCTACGACGGCCGGAACTGGCGGGAGCACTTCCAGGAGACCGCCGAGGCGCTGGGTCGCACCGAGCAGTACGAGGCGTGGGTCGACTCGTACGAGCAGCGCGTCGCCGAGGTGCGGGAGTCGATCGGGGATCAGGCCGGCTCGCTGGTCGTCGCCCCGCTGAGCTGGTGGGAGGGCAAGGCGACCTCCAGCTGCTACACCGGCGTGGAGTGCGCGGTGTTCGAGGACCTCGGCCTGACCATCTACCCCGGCGCCAAGAAGAAGGACGGCGAGGGCGTCTCGCTGAGCGGCGAGCAGGTCGGGCAGCTGTCCGGCATCGACTACGCGTTCTCGATGAAGTCGCCCGGTGAGGAGGGCGAGCAGGCGTACCAGACCAACTTGGACGAGGCGGCGAAGAACCCGCTGTGGGCCGACCTCGAGTTCGTGCAGAACGATCAGCTGATCCCGTACGACATGGAGATGACCTACGGCTCGCCCAGCGGACAGATGGCCTTCCTGGGCGTGGTCGAGGACGCGCTCACCGATGGGTGACCGGGCGGCGGTCATGCGGGTGTTCCACGCCGAGGTTCTCCGGGTGCACGACCTGTCCTCGGCGATGCGCCGGATCGTGTTCGGGGGCCGGACCCTGACCGGCTACTGGAGCACCGGTGTGGGCGACGAATACCTGCGGATCCTGTTCCCGCTGCCCGGCGAGGAGCGTCCGCGGCTGCCGCGGGTCGACGGCGACGCCCTGGACTACTCGTCGATCGATCTCGACCGGCTGCGCACCTACACCGTCCGGGACTTCGATCCCCGTACCGGTGAGCTGACCGTCGACTTCGTCATTCACCGGGGCGGTGTCGCTGCGGGGTGGGCCAGGCACGCCCGGCCCGGTCAGGTCGTCGGCGTGAACACACCCACCGCGCTGTACGCCCCACCGGAGGGCCTGCAGTGGCAGGTGCTGGCCGCCGACTACGCCGCGCTGCCGGCCGCGGCTCGGATCATCGAGAACACCCCGGTCGGGGTGCGGACCCGCGCCGTGCTGGAGATCGCCGAGGACGCGCACCGGATCCCGCTGCCCGATCACCCCGGCCTGGAGGTGCTGTGGGTGGTCGGCGGGAACGGCCACGGGCCCAGCCGGCTCGAGGAGATCCTGCGCGCGACGCCCCGTCCGGCCGGGGTCGGCTACATCTGGGTGGCCGGCGAGACCAGGGTGCTGCGGGGAGTCCGCCGCTACGTGCGGCACGAGCTCCGGCTGCCGGCCAGCGCGTACAAGACGATCGGTTACTGGATCGAGCGCGCCGAGGAATGGAACCGCCGGTTCGCCGAGTTGGACGACACGACCAAGCAGCGGCTGGAATCCCTGTGGGACAGCGACCGTGATCGCGAGGTCATCGAGGACGAGTACGACACCGAGCTGGCCCGCCTGGGACTGTGATGCCCCCGGCCACCCTGGAGCAGATCGCTCCCACCGGCGCATCGGGGGCCCGCAGGACGGCCCACCGGCGGGCGTGCGGCGCGCTGGCCATCGCGGTGGCGCTGGTCGTGATGGTGATGCTCAGCCTGGCCTTCGGCTCCAAGGCGCTGCCGATCGCCGACGTGCTTCGGGTGCTGTGGCATCCCGACGGCAGCGACACCGCGGTGATCGTGCTGCAGCAGCGCATTCCCCGGACCGTGCTGGCGATCCTGGTCGGTGCCTCGCTGGCCGTCGCCGGCGCCCTGATGCAGGGGCTGACCCGCAACCCGCTGGCCGATCCCGGTCTGCTCGGCATCGGCGCCGGAGCCAGCTTCGCGATGGCGATCGGCGTGGGCCTGTTCCCCGCGCTGAACATGCTGGGCCTGGTCTGGTGCTCGTTCATCGGCGCGATCGCGACCACGGTGGTGGTGTATCTGATCGGCTCGGTCGGCCGTGGCGGTACGTCGCCGCTGATGCTGACGCTGGCCGGCGTGGCGATCGGGGCGGTCCTGGCGGGCATCACCACCACGCTGACCATCCTGAATGCGCGGGTGTTCCAGTCCATGCGGTTCTGGCAGGCCGGAGC